>NZ_DF976999.1:92500-464290 GCF_001485475.2 Tepidanaerobacter syntrophicus
TTCTATTTCTAACCCCGACTTAAACTCTACCACTAACCTGTCATCATATACAATTGCTTTTTCAACTAGTTTTCTAACCAGTTTATCATCAAATTCCGTAATACCACCGGTTTGCATATTAAGAAAGTCCGTCATCTCAGCGATCCGATCCCGCTTATCTTGGCGAAGAGCGTTTTTTGAAAGGGTTTCTTGCCTCAAATCCCGTAACCGATAAATCTCATTGACAATATTATCGTATGTTTCATTTGAATTTGCCTTTTGGATCAACTCGGTTTGGAGTTCTTCCAGCCTTTTATCAATATCTGCCGTACTCTCATCCAAATCCGCGCTTAGTACGGTTTCAATATTCTTCTTCAGTATGGCCAGAAAAGAGTTTTTTCCACTTACCGCTACATTGATGGCTTCTACAATTTTCTCTTTAAGCGTATCTTCAAGTATAGTGGAAGCGGTACAAAACAAACCTGTGTTTTCCAATCTGCTGATGCATCTCCATACGATTGATTTCTTTCCTCGGTTATTCCAATGAACCCTGCGGAATATTTCATGACAGTTGCCGCAGAAGACCATCTGTGATAAAGGATGATTATTACTATAGTTTCTTTTCTTTCCGTTCTTACTTATATGCACACATCTTCTTTTAACAAGCTGTTCCTGAACCTGCATAAAAATTTCACGCGAGATTATAGGCTCATGGCTGTTTTCAACATAGTATTGTGGAACTATACCGTTATTGGGTACCCTTTTCTTTGATAAAAAATCTACTGTATAGGTTTTCTGTAACAGCGCATCACCGATATATTTTTCATTCCTCAAAATCTTGTTGATGGTGCTGGTATGCCATCTGGGATTGCCTGCACCCGTCAGAATTCCGTCAGCCTCCAAACCCCTAGCTATCTGTAGCATACTGGAACCTTCAAGATATTCTCTGTAAATGCGTTTGACGATCTCAGCTTCTTCAGGTACGATAACTAAATTGCCATCCTTATCCTTTGTATAGCCAAGAAACCGGTTGTGATTGATATGGATTTTTCCTTGCTGATATCGGTACTGAATACCCAGTTTTACATTCTGGCTTAACGATTGGCTTTCTTGCTGCGCCAAAGATGCCATAATGGTCAGCAGGATTTCCCCTTTGGAATCCAATGTGTTTATATTTTCCTTTTCAAAGTAAACCGGAATATTTTTTTCTTTAAGCTGCCTTATGTACTTTAGGCAGTCCAGCGTATTTCTTGCAAACCGGCTGATAGATTTTGTAATTATCATATCGATTTTACCCTGCATGCATTCTTCTATCATCCGGTTAAACTCTTCACGCTTTTTTGTGTTGGTTCCGGTAATACCTTCATCTGCAAATATACCGGCTAACTCCCATTCTGGATTGCTTTTAATGTAATTTGTATAATGCTCGATTTGCGCTTCATAACTGGTTGCCTGCTCCTCGCTGTCCGTAGAAACACGACAGTAAGCTGCTACCCGAAGCTTAGGCAATTCCTCGGCCTTTGCACTATTCCCGATTCGCTTACGGGCGGGAATTACCGTAACATTCCTGGTTGTCATCTAAAATCACCTCGCTCTTAATAAGACTATAAGCATACTCTGCCTGCTGAAATGGATCATCGTATAGATTATCTGGCATTGAAGCATGAAACCTAAAATTTAAGATTTTCTTTTCATTTCCTTTATGTTCATAAATCCTACCAAGCTCCTCTGCTCGCCTGCGTCTTTCCAGTTGTGCTTTTTCGAATGTGTCCTTGCTGATAATTGGCGGATAGAATTTGTACTCAACATACCGTTTATCTGCCAGCATTCTTGCAACAGATGTATGGTAACGCTTAATACCCGCTTTTTGGGCTGCTTCGGTTAAAGAAAGCCCGGAAAGATAAGCCTCAAATAGTTTCTCAATCTTAACTGCTTCCTCTTCATTAACGACAGCCCTGCCGTTTTGAATGATATATCCAAAAGGTATATGGCTCATCATTTCATCAACCTTTCCCTTAATTTCAACCCGCATTTCATTTTGAAACCTATTTCCTCCTGTGAAAATACTATGATTTCTTCAATAAAATCCTCAAATATTTCACTATCAAATGCATTAATCTGCTTTTCAGCTTTCGTTGCAAATTTTAGAAGTTTTTCTACCTCAACAAGAGTAGTCATGCTCCCATCGATTGTGCGTTTTATGGCTTCTTTTTGCTCTTTTAATAAAGCCGCTTCTTTATGCAGCTCATTTTTCTGTGTATTAAAAAGAGCGGGTTCCAGGTATCCCTTGGCCATAAGTCCCATAATTACCTGAACCCGCTCTGTATTTTCTTTGATTTTTGTTTCCAGTTCTTGAATCTTCGCTAGATTATCTGAGTAATTTGTTTTCTTTAAGCTTTGCAGCAATGGCCTTAGAATGAACTTATGTCCGAAAATAAGCTTATTGATCATTACAACAAAGGCCTGATGGATTGCATCCTCTCTTATAAACTTCATGGAACAGCTTGATGCGTCCTTTATATGCTTTGTGCAGCACCAGGCAATATATTTACGGTTACCGCTGCCATGAATTCGACGCTTAAAATTGCTGCCACATTCTGCGCATTTGATTTTTCCTGAGAACAGGTAGCGTTGTTGATACTTACTGCTTCCCTTGATCACACCTTTTTCTTTTCCTCTTTGCCTTAAAATCTCTTGGGCAGCTTCAAATTCCTCATGGGATATAATGGCTTCATGATGATCTTTTATCATGTATTGATCTTTTTCCCCATGATTATAATGCCGCTTAAAATTCTCATCTGTATAGGTTTTTTGCAGAAGAACATCCCCAGTATATTTTTCATTGCTTAAAATGCCGCGGATAGTTGTCGCTGTCCAGTGTGAACCTCTCTTTGTTGGGATTTTGTCCGAATTTAGCCCATCTGCAATTTTCTGTGTGCCTTTACCGTCCAAAGCCTCGGAAAAAATCCGCTTTACGATTTCAGCCTGTTCTTTATTGATAAATAGCTTTCCATCCACATAATCGTAACCATAGGGAGGATACGAAATTTTGTATGTTCCGTTTTGGAACCTACGTCTGATAGACCACTTACTATTTTCTGCAATGGATAAGGATTCGTTTTCTGCAAGACTGCTCAAAATTGTCAGCACTAATTCACCATCCATGCGCTGCGTATTTATATTCTCTTTCTCGAAATAGATGAAAACACCGAGATCGGTAAGTTTTCGCACCATCTCAATGCAGTCGGTTGTGTTTCTGGCAAATCTGCTGACTGACTTGGTTATAATAAAGTCAATTTTTTTGTTTTCGCAATCTGCAAGCAGTCTCAAAAGTCCAGTTCGGTTTTCCTTTTTTGTGCCTGATATGCCTTCATCATAATAAATCCCTGCAAATTCCCAATCAGGATTTGCTTTTATATAGGATTCATAATGGTCCTTTTGTGCTTCCAGGCTTGCCATTTGCTCATCACTGTCTGTTGAAACCCTGCAATAAGCCGCTACCCTCACCTTTGGCTTGAAAGCTTGGAGAGCATTGTTTCCATCAATCCTTGTTACCTTTCTCACTGTTTTCACCTCCTTTGGGCATGTGACATGTTACCTCTGTGTGCCGCTAATAGCAAGCCAATTAGGCCATAAGCTGTGCATACATCGGCGAGAAAGTTTTGCGGTTCAACTTGTCGATTTTGTTGAATTCTTCTTCTGAAATCAGTCCCGCCTTAAGCATCTTTTGCAGGATTTTATATGCCCGCCAGTAATCAACCTCTCTTTGAATTTCCTCCTGTGTTATCTTTGAATAGTTCGTTTCCTGCGGGTTATATGGTAAATGATTAGCCGCCTCTATCATTCAAGCACCTCCTATAAAAACTTAGGACAGCCGCGATTGGCTGTCCTTTATCGTTATTCCGGCAATTTCAGAACTTGTCCGGGGTAAATAGTATCTGAAGTCAGACCATTGAGTTTCTTAATCTCCGGATATCTTGTTCCTCTACCGAGTTCTTTTTCCGCTATTCTCCATAAGGTATCGCCTTTTTGCACTGTATAGGTTCTATTGCCCTTGTTATCAGGAATGCTGTTTACAATTACAAGGTTTTCTTTTGCTACCCAAGTGTTTATGCCTGCAATCTCTTGACCGCCGGATTTCTTAACCTTTTTGCCAAGCAAAACACATTCTTTGCCGCCTTTTATGACCGGCTTGCCTTTGTATAAAGTCTGTGTGACCCTGTGGTAATAGTCATTTTTGACCCACGTTGGAACTTCCACACTGCCGGGGTAGTAATTCTTTACACTGACCTTAAACTCCACTATATCGCCAATTCCAATATCCGTATTGTTATCTGTGTTGTTCTCCAGTACTTTTTTCACTGCTTTGCGGAAGGTGTCCATACTCTCCCCATGCTTTGGGAACCAATGCATCACATCAGCATGATTGCTGGCAATACCGAGCTTATATCCTTCGGAGTGGCAGATGATATCATTCTCATCAAGACCGTACTCTCTGCAGAGCATAACGCAGAGTTCAACAGCATTCTGCCATGCTTTGCGGAAATAATCTTCCTGCTTTGCTGCATCATAACCCACCATCACCGCCCCGGATTTATACGAAAACCCAGCAGGCTCACAGATTTCAAAGCCAATATGGGTATTGTTGGCTGCTCCTCCCGCATGCCACCCGCGATGATCCCAAGGCAAGTATTGCCAAACCTCTTTATCGTCTACAAAAGCGTGAACACATACCTGCCTGTTTATTTCACCGGCTTTGTAAGATTTGTTCCAACGGGAAAACCACTCAGCCGCCATTACACCCGGCACAGCTGTCGAATGTACCATGATTCCTTTAGGCGTGATTTTTCGACCAGCTGTATAGCAATCGTTTCGCGTCATGTATTTAGTAAAAAGCTTCATTTCTTTTCATCCTCCTCATTTGAGCGGCCATGCAGTTGTTCCAATGCGTTCTTCAGCTTTTCAGGAATGGGCAGTCCTATATGTGCTGCATTCTCAAGAATTGAAACTCCTTCATTACTTAGGTAAAAGAAAATCACTGCTGTCCGAATTGCCCCGCCATTGCCGAGCACCTGGCTGTCGATGATGTGTCCTACTCCTACAAGTACAAAAATAAGCACTTTCTTAAAGATGCCCTTGGCCCCGACTTCACTCGAAAGCTTTCTGTCTACAACGGCACACATCACTCCGGTCACATAGTCAATGGCTACAAAAGCGATGAGTGCATATAAAAATCCATCCAGCCCTCCAAGAAACCAGCCAAGAAATCCGCCAATAGCAGTAAAAACCGCCTGTACCCAGTTCCATACTGTTTTCATTCTCTTAAACCTCCGTTCAACTTGAGTTTTGCATATAAAAAAGCGCCCTGCCTTAAAGCAAAGCGCTGAATAAATAAAACTTCTAAACTATATTTGCTTCGGAAGCGCCTCCCACAGCCGCATATCCTCCTGCCCAAGCGACCAGATGGCTATACCTCGCAGTTTCCACCGATAAGCCGCTTCATTTGCCCAGTAAACAAGGCTGTCTACATCCTGATAATACAGAATAGAAAAACCATCTGCATCTCCGAGGAAGAGACGGGATATCCAGATATTGATGTCTTTCGGTATAATCTTTACTTCATAGTCATTACCGCAGGAAAGCGTCAAAAGCTGTGAGTGGAAAAAATCATAGTCCATCGAAATGTCCTCATTGCGAGTTATCGATTCCTCCACATCGCCATTTACTGAAAACACCTGAAATTCATCATCCCACGTGACACCAGTGCGAGCAAGCCTGCCAAAGCTGGTTATAGTTCCATCCGGAAGTTCCACATCAAAACGCTCGTATGGTTCATATACCCATGCATCGCCCAGTCTCAGTAGCTCGCATACCGTACGGTTGTCCGAGCAGTACCCTGCATAACCACTACCACCGATTACATTCACTGTGAAACGCAGGGTTGAAGCTGCACCAGAATATACTCTTACTTTATTGCCGCGTTTTCGCATCTCTATAGTATACATATTCGGATTAGCACGAAGATCGGCATCTGCAGTTTTTGAGAAACTGGTGGAGTAGCTACCAAGCAAGGAATTACCTTGATAAATCTCGACTCTTTGCGTGTCATAGTTTAAGCAGCAGAAAATATCGCCAAGGAATACCCCAGCCCGCCCGCTGCTATTTTGAGGGAAGGCCAGCCTTGCCCGGATATGAATATCGGAAAATCCGTCGTATTTCCATGCAAGTTTTCCATATCCCTCAAGCTGGGAATATGGACGACTTTCTGTGCTATCTGGGTCCTGCCAAACATCCCATTCGCCATCCAGCACAGTCCAGTAGCTTTCAGGCAAGATGTTCCTGTCCCGAAAATCCTCATACCAAATAAGCGCCGAGTCGGGTTTTCTTCGCAACATTTCAAATGTCAGTTTAAAACCTCGATCCGGCTCAACCATCACACCATTTACATCCTTGAACCGACGAGGAGAGAGCATAAAGCTGGCTTCACCGGCAAAGGGATACTCCGAAAATCCACTGCAAACCCTAAAACCGTAAAACTGGACTCCCGGCACACCACCGCTTATGCTGACAGCATGCGTTCCCTCTTGGAGAAATACACCTTTTGCAAGTGTCAACCAGCAAACTCTTCTCCAGTATGGCCACCATAAACGGTTCTCGCTGAAAGTCTTTGATTCACCATCAAGGGAAACGATAATCGCATTTTTGTCCCAGTAAGGAAAGCAAAGCTGTACTGCAATATCGTAATATCCCGCTTCTCTTATCTCAAAACGGTACTCTGCTGACGCCTGGTCATCTCCAAGTGAGGCCATCTCCTCAGTAATAATGACATTTCCTTCGTATTCATCCGGAACTCCGTTCCTGTCAATATAAATGGTTCCGAACTCCGCTTTCTGCTCCTTGCCATAGCTTGTCAAATATCTTCGCCTGTTATAAACACCTTTTAGCAGCGGATATTCCCAGGATATAGCATCCCACCCTTCCATATAGTCATATACATGAGGAAGAGCCCAAGGTACTTTGTTATAGTCATCCCAGTAAGCCACAATTGGAATAAACGGCTGGGGCGGTGCATCGCCTGTGAAATTGTAAACCCCAGTCATCCAGTATTTTGCCGCATAGTAGGTATTAGACACTCCTCGATAGGTTATTCCAAGGTTTTCAGGTGTATCATGAATCCTCCAGTTCCAGCCATAAGCAGGCAACCCCATGAATATTTTGTCCGGTGACATAACGGAAACAGCATAATCATATATGCCCTCAAGCCAGTCACGAGGAGATACTGGGCCGGGAGCAGAACCCGCCCATGCCATGCCATAGCTCATAATGGCGGCAGTATCGCAATAGTCGTTAAGATCGGCATAAACACACCAGTTTTCACCGCCCACCGAGCCTTGAACGCCGGTCATACCAGGCAGGCAGATGTTGACAAGCTTTGTTGCATCATAAGACTTAACTGTATTGTATATATCACTAAATAGTGCATTCGCCGCATCCTTGTTTTCATAACCTCCACCGCGCTCAAGGTCAATATCTACCCCAGCGCACCATGGATACTTGTTCATTATTCGGATGATTTCAGTGAGAAACTTATCCTTTGCACCGTTTTCGTTGTTGCGAAGTGCAGTAAAAATATTGGCTATTCCATGATTCATAATTGTGAGCAGCCACTTAATATGAGGCCATTTCTGAATATACGGAAGCATGCTGCTGATGCTGGTACCGGTTTCAGTGATTGTACCTGTTGCGTCAACCTCAAAAGTAAAAATGCCTACCGTATCAAAGCGGTCGCCGTAGTCTCTAAGTGCTTCATACATTCGGGCATTACCCATAAAACTCCACACCATGCAACGTTTGCCTTTTAAGAAATCCCTCACAACCGGTCACCGCCTTCCTGCATCTCCTGAAATTCAAAGAGCACCCGCGCCGATTTTCTCTCTTCCAGCTTCACTGTATGTTTGCTGTCCCATGCCGCAGAATATTGATAAAACCCATCCTTAGGAGTCTGACTTCCGTTTTTAAGGCATTGTCGGGTGGAAGCCTTGAGCGCCAGCTCATCGCCTGCATTAACCGGGTCAAGAAACTTTACCTTATGCGCACCCATACCTTGGGATAGTTCAATACTCCCTGCGGCCATATCCTGTATAGGATAGATATAGCAGTCAAGACCAGCAGAAGTTTTGCCAAGGTTGAATAAGACTACAGTCTCCGCTGTTCGCACCACACCGTTATAATGCCGGGGCGGAACTGGCTGCCCATTTTCCTGCATCTTCGTAAGCATTTTACTCGTGTGGACGGTGTAGCCTGTCAATTGATCTCCTTCCTGAAGCTGCAGGTCGGTGAAATAGATTGATCCGGTGCAGTCGGAAATCTTAAGCGTCACAGTAACGCCCACCACATGCTTATTGCTTTTTGGTTGTATGGTTTCTGCAAACCTTGAAAACTGCATATTTTTTCCTCCATACTATTTGACAAACATAGGCATCAATGCTAAAATATAATTTGATTTTATATTTGGAGGCTAGTATACACCTATGTATGGTATTTTTCGTATTCGTAAATAAGGGTGCACTGAACGAAAGATAGCTCATAGCAGCGTCTTTGTTTTTGTGCACCTTTTTTCGATTACGAAAAACGGGCTTTGTAAAGTAAACATGAAAGATTAAGAAGGGAAATCAGCCAATTGCTTCAAGCGACGAGGAAAAGCTTGCGTTTGCTTCTGGCAGAAAGGTTTAGGCCCGCAACTTGTGCTGGGGTCAGACCGTCAAGAGCGGAATGAGGGCGGACAAAATTGTAAAAGAAGAGAAAAACCGCGATAAGATTGTTGGCGGAATCGAACGAGGCAAATCCCTGTTTGGTTTTGTACCACGCCTTGAATTGCTTGTTAAAGCATTCGATCAGGTTGTTGGTAATATCATCGCTGAAGCTCTGGACCCGGATATGTTTCACGCCAAGCACTGCTTTTACAGGAACTTTGTAAGCACTGTAGCGGTCGGTGACGATGGCTCCGGGTTTACCGAGATGTTTAACGGAATTAAGTAAGGAAAACGCCTGAGGGCTGTCCCTGTGCCTGGAAAGGTGGAAGCTGAGAACAAAGCGGGTTTCGCTGTCCACAATTAACCAGAGGTAATACTTCATGCCTCGGATTTTTACTACAGTTTCGTCCGCGTGCCATTCGTCGGAGTTGAAATTGAGCGTTGGCATCAGTTCAAGCGCGATGTTTTGAAACAAAGGCGCGAATTTCGTACACCAGTTACTGATAGTAGTGTGGGAAACCTGAATATTCATGACAGTACGCAGAATCAAAGCAATATTACGGAAAGAGTTTTTTCCCAGATAAAACATCGACAGTGCCGTCAGGATAACATGCACTGGATAACGCATCCGCTTGAAATCTGTTTTCCCGGACAGCTTCGACATGGAAGGTGCCGTAACGGCAGCCGGTTTCGGCACAAAAATGGAATGGCCGCACTTCTTGTCGCAGCATTGGTAGTTTGAGTAGTATTTGTGGTCATGGTGAAGGAACATGGCTTTTCCGCAGACAGGGCAAGTCGGATAAGGACGCACGCGCGGCCTTCCGGGTTTGTCAGCCGCATGGGCATCCGGCGCAAATTGATGCCCGCATACACGGCAAAGATATTTCTGGTTTCCATATTTATCTTTGCCATAACGATAAAAGTTTTGATGGTTGTTGCATTTCGGACAGCAAATCTGGTATGATTTTGTCATGAGGACTCGTCTCCTTTCGGGAGTACATTGTTTTGTGTCAAAACCATTGTACCAGAAGGGCTGACGAGTCCTCAACTTTCATTTAACTTTACAATACGGAAAAACGAAAGAGGTGTATTTTTTATGCCCCAAAATAGAAAAAAAGGGACAACTCCTCCCATTTGGGTATCTCAAAACTTTATGACGAGTTACAAAATCATCAACAGAATTATTCGCAGAACAACCCTTAACAGGGATGATCATGTTATTGAAATTGGCCCGGGAAAGGGTCATATAACAGGAATCTTGATTCAAAAATGCCGGAAAGTTTCGGCAATCGAAATCGACGGCCGTTTATATAATAAATTGACAGCAAAATTCAAGGACGTCAAAAATATCCGTATATATCATCAGGACTTTATGAAGTGGAAGCTTCCTAAATTTGAAAATTATAAGGTTTTTTCAAACATCCCCTTTTGCTTCACTACGGATATTATGCGAAAATTGACGGAATGCAAAAACGCACCTTCTGAAGCATGGCTTACCATGGAAAAAGGCGCAGCCAAACGTTTTATGGGTAAGCCTTCAGAATCATTGCATTCCCTGCTTATAAAGCCCAGGTTTGATTTGGATATTGCTTACTATTTCATCAGGGAAGATTTTCATCCCAAACCGGGCGTTGATGTAGTACTTCTTCATCTTAAGAAAAAGAGTCCGCCGGATATCCCCGCAAATCAGTGGTTTGCCTATGAACAATTTGTTTCAAAGGCACTAAAATATGGATTCCGCAGTCTTTTTACAAGCAAGCAATTATCTAGGGCATTCCGTCAGGCTGGTGTGCAAAATAAAAATATTACTCCTGCAGAGGTTCTTTATGTTCAATGGCTTTGCCTTTTCCGATGCTACTGGGAGCATGTGCTAGGCAGAAAATGATTTTAGTGGCTCATTACCCGTCCAATGTCCACCGGATCTCGCACACATGCGCGACCCATCCGGTGGAAACCGAGCCGCCTTGAAGCAATAAATCCGTAAAGTAAACTGTGCCGGTGCAGTCAGTGACGCACAGCCTGATGGTGATAGACTTGACTCTGCTGATACTTTTGGGAGAAATACTGTGTGCAATCTGATTGAAATATGCCATATCATCACCCTCAAATCAGGTCTATAAACCTTGTTTCCGTTGAACCGTCCTCGTATTCAATGACTATCTCAACACCAACTTGGCCGTTTTCGCCCTTTTCAAGGTTTTCGGAAGCAATCTGCGCTGAAAATGTATAACTTTTACGTGTTGCTGGGTATACCGTCTGTGACAGACTCTTTGTCATACCAGGTATACCAACAGCCTTGAAGGAAGCCGTTCCCGAAACGCCGTTTTCGGTAACCACCTCAAAGCCGGAATTGACCCAGTAGGCAAAACCATCATCCGCTCTGGAATTGCGCAGATGGTTGAATGGTACCATATCTTTAATTTCCTGACGGTTTATCAACTCTGCTGAGGACAGTGCATCCGCTGCCTTGTCCCACTGTGCTGAAGAATCGCCGAGTTCCCGCAGTTTAGTTGAAAGCTCGATCACTGTTTTCCAAGGCTCCTGCAAGTTGTACTGCCTACGCACAACACGTGTCTTTACCAAAAGGCCTAGTTCTTTATCGTCCACTGTAACAATATCACCCAGTTTCCATGCTTCGTGCTCATAACCGGTTAGCGCAGATAAATCCATTGCAGACAGTACATAAGAAACGCGAGGCTTCGAATATTCTGCAAGCCGCATTTTTGCATATTCCAGCATCTGATACGGATTTGTAAACGACGAACAATCAAGCGTCGACACCCTCACTTCACTGGAAAAAGTGTAATCTTCCACGTATTCCTTACCTCCATTAATTGAAGCGAAGGTCAATCCGTCCTTTCCATAAGCATAGAGCCTTGTCACTAATTCACGTGTATCGACTACCCGCTGAATACTTTTCAAATTCTTTCTATATGAAAAAAGCGCTCCGCTGTCGGTACCACTAAAAGTCAAAAGGTGTACCTGGCGGTTGGCGCTGTCAAACACCAGATCGCCGCCATAAATATTCTGTACGGTGCGAAGGATGGATAAGGCATTTTTTTCTGTACACTGCCATGTTCTCTTCGTGCTAACAGTAACATTTCCTACTGTCCAGCCTGTACCCAAAAGTGCATATTGCATCGGAACATCTGCAGTATCTGCATTGAATTCCCTAGGTACTTTTTCCGCACTGAAAGACAGATCATAAAACACCGCTTCAGCATATACTTGCGTAATAACACGCCCATCTTCACCTTTATTATCCGTTAAGGTACGGATCCGGTAAATGTCATTTACGATTTGCACTTGTTTTTCATTTTCCAGTGTGCTTCTTTTTGGATCATGGAACGGAAGCTTGAATTCCAGCGTATCCGCACCATTCACCTCACCAGTGACAATGATATCAAAGGCATTTTCAAGAACAGCTTCCCATGCTCCGTTTTTGTCCAAAATCACAGGACGGGCAAAGCCTAACTTCTCATATGGCGCTTTCGGTATGTCATGAAGCTGTATTTCCAGAAGTTTTGGCGTCCTCAACGGATCGCTGCTGGTAAGGGTAACACGGAACCTGATATATTGCCGATTTGGCGATTGAAGTTCACCGCTGGTTCCCACAGCCTGCCATGCAGACCATTCTTCAAGATCATCGCTTGTGCTGGTCTCTACTAGAGACACTGAAGTAACACCTGCAGTATATTCGCTTGTCACAGCTACACGACCGCTGCCCGATAATGCACATGGAACCGCCCTTGTATAAAGTACGCCACTTGCAGGATACTCGCCATCTGTTGCTTTAAGGGTGACTGCGCCAGGCTCTGCCAAAGCATCTACATCCGAAGCCGCATCCCCACCGTTTGCATGCAAAGACGACTTAAAATATAACAGCAAATCATCAGCTGTAAGCTGTGAGTCCGTTTCCAGAAACCAGTCGTCGAAGCCTCCGGCATAGTAGTAGGTATTTGCATGCATCCCCATAATAATGTCTGCTATACATTCCCGATTCAGCTCTCCCGAAAAGGAACGCACAGGCGACACCCAGGTTGCCCCGTCGCTGCGATCGCATATGATGTTCTGTACCTTTTTGTTGCTTACTTCAATGATGGAGGCGATAAAATACCAGCCGCCATTTTTCAAGGTAATGGTAGCCGTTTCACTCTGGTCGTAGATTAGTGTGCCGGAGGAGTTATACAACATAAGCCTAAGTCTCCCTTGATAAAGTGAAACATAAAAAATTGGCTGACCGGGTCCTTGGCGGGTATTGAATATGGGTATATATGTCTGGCCGACCGAATAGGTGGTAGGATTAATCCAACCTCCTACAACAATCTTTTCGCCCAGATTGCTAAAGAAACTCCCATCATTTTCTGCTATAAGATGGGTCTTTTCAGAAGTCGGGTTAACGATGTTTTGCCTGAAGTATCTTCCGAATCTTCCAGCAATAAGGTTTGCTGATGTCCCTGACCAGCCGGAGATGGTAAAATGTCTGCCATGTCCCGATGAATCCATAAGCTGAAGATTTTCGTCTGGTGTTTTTTCATTAAATCGCCATAAAGCAGACGTCCTTGATGTTACAGGAAACTCACCGGTAAAATCCTCTTGGCTCGTTAGAATTGATTTTATCGCCATGTTATCACCTCCATCTGCTTTTTGCCTGTATTTTTAACTCAGTAAAGGTCGCGTTTTCTGCGGCAATCTCAATATGATTAACACCTTTCCTGAGAATTGGAAAATTCAGATCCTGCAGGCTGGGAAGGCCATTTCTCAAGGTTCCGCCTGTTTCATCAATAACCTTAGCTGTTACCATGCCGGAGTCGACAATCAGAGTTTCACCTTCAGATAATGAGCCAACAATTCTCAATTCCTCGTCGTTCGTAATAAGCGAAATATAGCTTGATGAAGACGTTGATATCAAACCCTTCAAGAGATAAACCGGATTGGAATCCGCATTTCCTTTAACCCTCTCCAACTCATGCAGGCCTGTTTCAGAAAGAACAAATATCTCATCTTCCAACGCATAAGCATACGGGTCGGGACAAACAAACCGAAGTTCAAAGCTGCCCGCTGTCCGCAGTATCCGCTCACAGTCAACCGCTTCTGATAAGCGAGCTATGAAATATCGGTCGGGCAAATCATCTAGAACAAGTTGTTTAAGCCCGTTTTCCGGATTTAACCATTCAGCAACATTATCAAGAACCGATACAAGCTCGGCAAAACTGCGCTGGGGAAGCACACTGCAGCTAATTATTATGTTTCGTTCTGATATGTCGCAGCCAAAATCTGCAATACCTGCTTTGCCCGGCACAGTTTCAAAGGAATTGCGCAGGGCAGGGGAGACCTGCCATTTGGTAAGTCTTGCTCGTATTTTCATACTTTGCGACGATATTCCATTGTAGATAAATCCCATATGCTTCCCTCCATTATGCTGTTATAAAACGTCCCTGCGCCCTTGAACCTGTCTGCATCAGGTTATATAACTCCTGTGAAATCCTACGTATGTCTTCTTCACCACGAACAATCATCTGCTGCACCACAACAAGCGGCCCAGAAGCTAAACCGCTAAATCCACCTCGTCCACTTACATTAATGTCAGGAGATATATTAAAATCTGTCGGCACTGCATTTTGCATATCGTCCGCCACTCTGGCCATAGCCTTGTCAAATCCCTCACCAATACCCAGTGCCATATTGCCGCCAATACCTTCAAAAACAGTGGACGGAGATCTGATTCCAAGAAAATTCTTTACTCCATCAACAATACCGGAAAAGAAACCGGAAACCTTATCCTTAATCCAGCTACCAAGGCTCTTAATACCTTCCCATATGCCTTTTACAATGTTCTTACCGATCTCAACCACCGAAACAACCGCCTTACCCAAACCTTCAATTATAGCCGCAATAATCTGAGGTAAGGACTTTACTAATTCTGGAATGGCTTTCACAAGCCCGGCAGCAAGCTGTACGATAAGCGTAATTCCTAATTCTATGATCTTCGGCATGTTGTTCGTCACAAATTCAATGATTGTTGTAATTATCCTCGGCAGTGCTTCAATTAGTTCTGGCAATGCATTTAAAAGTCCCTGCGCCAGTCCCTGAATCAATGTAAAAGCAGCTTCAAGGATTTTGTCCATATTATCCAGCAGCCCTTGCACAATGGTGATCACTGCTTGAACTGCTGCTGGAATTAGCTCCGGTAATGCTTCTCCAAGCCCCATTACCAACGCTGTGATTAGCTGCACCGCTGCATCAATGAGTAAAGGTAGGTTATCAATGAGTGCTCCGACAATGGTCATGACCGCATCTACTGCTGCTGGAATCAGCTCCGGCAGCAGGCTCAAGAGAGTTTGAAGCACCTGAGAGAACAATTCAGTTACAGTTTGCAACAGCACGGGAAGCAGATCTTTGACTGCTGAGATAATCGCACCGGTTGCCTCCGGCAGAGCGGCCACTATATTTTCCAAAACCGGTATGATATTTTTAACTACAGCCTGAAAGGCATCCACAAGATTTTGTGTTAGGTTCGTCATATCAGCGTTCGCATTGCCAAGTCCTGCTATAAACGAACTTAGAGAGGCTTGTAAAAGACCAATAGAACCGCTGATGGTCTGGGTAGACTCTCTTGCGAAGTTGCCAGCATACTGTTCGGTTTTTTCAAAAAACATCTGCATGGCGATCTCGGCCTTTTCGGCATTGGTTGCGCTATTCCAGGCAAAATCCAGCCCTTTTGCAAGAGCATAAGCTTCGATGGTAGTGGCGTTCATGGCGACACCCAGATTATCCATCATGGTGAAGTTACCCTTGGCTGCGCCAGCGATGGATTCCATGGCAGTCTGCATGTCAATGCCCATAACCGAAGCCATATCTGCCGCCCGTTGCATGGCCTTCTCAGTAAGCTCCAGACTTTTTTGCTGATCGACACCAGCACCCTGAAACAGTGCGCCCATTTTGTTGGCGGTGGCAAGGTACTCGGATTGGGACAAGCCCAGATTCTTGTAGGCTTCTTCTCCCGTTTTTTGGATACGTGCAGCATATTCTCCAAACACAGCTTCAGAACCGCCAAGGTTCTGCTCAAGCTCACCAAACTGCTCCACGACCTCTTTTCCCAGCTTGATGGCAGCCGCGCCCGCTGCGGCCGCTGCAGCACCCATAGCCGCGCCAACACCTTTAAGAACGCTGCCCAGCTTCTCAAATTTCGAGCTGGATTTTTCGGCATTGTCTCCACTTTCCTTCAATTCGTCCCCAAGTTCATCTGCACTTTCAGCAGACTGTTCGAGTTCGCGCTCCATTTTGTTCAGCTCGGCTTTGGCGTTGTTGAGCTGTATCTGCCAGGACTGCGTCCGCTTGTCGGTTTCTCCGAAAGATGAGGCGGCATTGGCAAGGGCTTTCTCCAAAGTAGCTATTTTTTCTTTCTGCAATTCGATCTCTTTGTTAAGCACCTTGTTTCTTGCAGTAACAGCTTCAACTGACTTATCCTGCTTGTCGAACTGAGATGCGACCAGGTTCATTTCGCTACCCAGTACCTTAAAACTTTGGTTGATCTCACGAATGGCGTTTTTAAATTCCTTTTCGCCTTCAATCCCGATCTTCAGGCCAAAATTGTCTGCCACATAACCGCCTCCTTTCCTGCAAAATTTTTAAATTCCGTAAGGTATCACATCATCAATGGTAAGCATACGCTTTGGTTTCGCCAGCCCTAAAAACTGCTTATGGCACTCCCATAAATCAAGCAGGTACCCAATAGGCATTAGCCATACTTCATCCTCTGAACGGTTGAGCTGAACAGTACCGTAATATAGAAGCCGAGTGAACAATTCCTCATCGCTCACTCGGCCGGTGTGTTTTTTAAGTCATCCTCACTTTCAACGTTTCTTTTGGTACCCTTGAACATTGCTTCCATGATAGCGTCTTTATATGCTGCCAGTTCCAAGGGAGATGTGAGAAGTTCCACTGTCTCTTCAGTCAGGAGTTCACGCTTATCCTGATTTTTGAGGTTGTGTATCAAAATGCTCTGGTTAGCCAGCAGTGTAATCAGCCATACCACTTCGTCAAGAGCCATCTCGAAGTTCTCGGTTTTCATCAGTTTCGTGCCGAGGTTTTCAAGACCGCCGTACCTTTTTGCAATCTCCTTTGTCGCTTTAGTGGTTAGAATAAGCTGATATTCTTCATCGCCGATTTTGATAACTGCGCTTCTGTCATTATCCTGCATCATTCACTGCCTCCTCCCACAGCAAATACCGGCTCATAAACTTCCGTATACCAGCCGGTAATAGTTTCAGGCGATACACCGGGATCGTCTTCGCTGACCTCCGCCTTCCAAGGGTGCTTTCCCTGGCCATCTGGTTTGTTACGTCTCATGACTGTCCCTTCAATGGTGGGTGTCGAAAAGGTAATGCTATCACCTTTCGTTTGGAGATTTGTAGCCGGGATTCCGAATTTAACCCTGTAAAGCCAAAAATACCTGTACTTGCCGTTAGCTTTCTTGGCTCTAAAGCCGATTGCCACAGGCGCGCCACCATCCTCGCTGGTGGAAATCAGCACCTTATTGTCATCAAGGGTGGCTCCCGTCAAAACCTCAGCAGCGTCTACTCCGATATCTGCAACACCAAGAGTCAGTGTGCCGCTTTGAAATTCCTTGACCACTTCTGCCGCCCCGTCGTCGGCATAAAGTGTCGCCTCTGCGAGCTCGACAGAAAGTTCTGCCGTAATAGCCTTAGCCAGCGGAACAGGCGTGTCGTATGTCTCTTCTCCGTTTTCATTCTCAGTTATTTTGGCATAATATAACCTGTCCAGTCCGATTGTGGCCATGTTTTTCATTCCTCCTTTACTTCATACTCTTTTACCACATCAATGGCATAGTGGTGATAGCCGGTATCGTCCTCATGGCCTATATACCGCCTGTCGGTAATGGTAAAGCCTGCTTGAAGCAATGTGTTCACTATTTCGTTTTTACGGGCAGTGTAGTTTCCCTTGGTAAATAAAGACAACCTTACCTCCTGAGTTTCTACCTGAGGCCGGTTGTCTGCAAAAACTTCAAATGTATCTGTCATCGGAGTAATGACAAGGTACTCATCTGGCGGTACACCGCTAAATACCCCGGTTTCAATGGGGATACCCAAACCATCTAATAACGAGTTTAATTCTGACAATATGCTCATATACGACCCAGCTCCTGTTCCAGTCTTGACTTCATTACTTCGATGCAGGACTTCCTTGTAGCTGATTTTGCCGGTTTCAAAAAGGGCCTTGGAGGCTGCCCGGACTTGCCATACTCAATAATATTAGCAATCTTCGCATTGCTTTCCCCATCCTTCCTTGGTTCAGTAAAGCCGATTTTTATGTTGTGGTTTCCATCCCTGTCCTGTTTGGCAGGAGAAAGTCCCAAAGCATTTACCAATTCACCGGTTGCTCTGGACGGATATTTAGTGCCGCTCCCGATAACTGACTGAAGATTGGACTTTACTTTTGAAAGAACCACTTCCCCGCCTGCTTCCAGCACCTTAGGTATGATTTCGTCTGTTCTTTCTCCAAGTCTGGATAACTTGAGCAAGAACTCTTCCGGCATTTTAACTTCCACCTTAGCCACGTTGCAGCTCCCCCTTTTATGCTTTGCTTGATTTCACTTTTTCCGCAAGCACCTCAATATACATTCCGCGTCCCTTCACATCCTCTACACTGATAATGTTGTACCTGCCATCGCTGCAAACGAGTACAAGATCTGTGGTAACTTCCAGGTTAGGTATCTTACGGAAGCGGAACAGGGCAGACGCCTGCGAAAACGCCGCCCTGTTTGCCCATTTTTCACTGCCATGCCTATCTTCCTTGTATGCCCTTACCGAAGCAAGAATGACATCATCTTTTTCAGTAAAACCCTCACTATCCTTAACCGGCTTGACTGAGATAATGTCCACGAAAGTTTTCATTTTCCCAAGGCCCATATTTACACCTTCCAATCCCGGTCAAGCCACAACAAAAGGTTAACTGTATTCCATACCTGCTGTCCTGCCTGCACACTATCCCCAAAAAAGCCAGCCGTCGAGCCATCCCTGCTTTCATAAAAATGGCTCGACAGCATAATGACAGCCTGCTCAGTAGTAGGCAGCATTGGGTTTTCGGCATAATATCCTTCCGGCTTTTTCTGGTAACTTTCTGCATAGGCCACTGCGGCTTTGATATACTCTTGTAAAAGTGCGTCATCTTCGCTGTGCTGCAATATGAGGTTTGCTTTAACCTTCTCCAAAAGCTCCATGCCGCTGCCCTCCGTTTTCATTAAGCTGATTTCTGCTGCAGTATCTTGACTGCTTCAGACAGTACCAGCTTGCCATCTACACGCTGGGTTGCCATGAATCCTACCTGTCCGGTAGCAGCATACAGCTCATTGAGCCGCTTAAAAACCCTGCCTTGACGGTCTGCCACCCAGTAGTAGGAAAAATCACCAAATACAATTGTCTTTGCTCCGGCGGCAATGGCTGGCATAAATGCAGAAGTTTTAACTGGACGATTGAGGATAGTATCCGGTGTTCCAGCAGTTACAGAAGGCTGCCAGAGATACTGACCGTTGTTGTCTTTGAGCTTCCTTATAGCTTTAATTGTCGAATCATTCATAATGAATACAGCGTTCCTGCGGTACGGAGACTTTAGGCTGTAGAACAAGTCCATGATCTCGTCAAGGGTAATGGCTGTTGCACTCGCCGCAGTTACTCCTATCTCGCCACCGCCGTTATCTGCCAAGATACCGGTTGGCTTGCCAGATCCGTCGCCGATAAAAAATGCTTCCTCCTCTTTTGCTCCGATTCGGCGGGCGAATTCTTTGGCTATATACTGCTCAAGGTTAAATACACTGTCGTTTAACAATTCCTCTGACACCTTGATCATAGTAGCCAGCTTATATGCGCCGATGGATACCTGTGCAAAGGAGTCATCACTTTCCGGAATCTGACCTTCCTCATCCACCCAGGATGCAGTACCCTTGCTTGCCACCACAGGAATTTTCTTGTCGCCGCTGGACGTGGTAATAACATTGGCAATCTGCCTAAATATATTCTCCTCCTCCAGCGCTTCCACAAGAGTACGCTCAAAGTCGTCGGGGACAAGATATCCACCTTCGGTGTCCTCTCCAATCTGCAGCGCGTTATGCACGTCATATTTGCGCCTGCCGCGCATCATGTTCCAGAAAGACTGCCTGTACTCATCGCTGGCACGTCCGGTTTTCTCATTGTTGCCAGATATGGAAGTGGGTTTGTCTGTAATAGGAATATTCAACGGTTTTGACAGTTCCAAATCTATGGCAGCCTGACGCTCAAGACGTTCTATTTCTTTGCCCAGCGCAATAACGTCGGCTTCCATTTTTTCATAAGTCGCGGTATCCTCCGGTGAAAGCAGTCCGTCGTTCCCGCGTTTGCTGTCGAGGAAAGCTTTAGCAGCTTCCCATACTTTCGCGCGTTTTTCACGCAGTTCCAGTATTTTGCTCATAATCAAATCCTCCTTATGGTTTTAATAAAAAAAGCCGCTTTTCAAGCGACTCAATCGGGGTCCCTTTTGGTTTTTCTTTTGGTTTAAGCTTTTGCAGGATGGAATTTGTCACTGCCTGCCTACTGAAGATCATTCCTCCTGATACTTCAAATTCGGATGGAAATGATTCATTTTCCATAAACAAGATACCATCGGCAAAGCCAAGTTCCACCGCTTTTCTTGCGTTAAACCAGCTTTCCGCGTCCATTAGGTGCGATATTTTTGCCCTGGAAAGTCCGGTTTTCAGTTCATAAGCGTTGATGATGGATTCCTTTATTTCTTCCAGCATTGCGATAGCTTTCTCCATTTCTTCTGTATCACCGATGGCTATTGTCATAGGGTTGTGAATCATCATCATGCTGACTGGTGACATAAAGACGTCACCTCCGGCCATAGCTATGACCGAAGCGGCGCTGGCTGCAATACCGTCAATCTTTACCGTCACTTTGCCTTTGTAATCCATAAGCATGTTGTAAATTTGATTAGCTGCAAATATATCTCCGCCAGGGCTGTTGATCCAGATCGTTATATCACCCTCTCCGGACAACAGCTCTGATTTGAACTGCTTGGGAGTTACTTCGTCTCCCAGCCAGCTTTCTTCAGCTATTGGGCCGTCAATATATAATGTCCGGCTGCCATCATCGTTTTGTATCCAGTTCCAGAAGCGGCGAACCGGTTTTGGTTTTTGCGATTTGTTCAACTTTTGATCCCTCCGTTTCAGCATTGGTTTTACCTGCAAATGCACCTGCATCAGCAAGCTTAGTCATATTACCGTTGACAAGATATAGGTCGCCACCCAACTCTGCTGGTATCCGGTTCATATCCTCAAGTTCGCGGATATCATTTGCGCTCATCCAGCCGTTCTGGCGAGCTACAGCATAACCATTCATGCGGCTTGCATAATCACCGCGCAGAAGACCATCTACATTGAATTTGACAATGTATATCCGCTTCTCTGACGGTAAAAGCAGCGCTTTTTGGAGAGCCTGTTCCCAACGCACCACCCACGGGTCAAGCGTGTATTTAACAAATTCCAAAGATTGCTGTTCGATGTTTGAAAAGCTTGACTTTTCAAGATCTCCAACCATATGGGGAGGTACTCGGAATATCCGAGCAATTTCATTTATCTGAAACTTTCTTGTCTCTAAAAACTGTGCCTGTTCGGGTGGAATGCCGATTGGTTGAAACTTCATTCCCTCTTCCAGAACTGCAATGCGATGAGCATTGGCACTTCCTTGATAAACAGCATTCCAGCTTTCTCGCACCTTTGCCGGATCCTTTAATACGCCGGGATGTTCCAGAACGCCACCCGGATTTGCTCCGTTGGCAAAAAAGGATGCACCATACTCCTCACAGGCAATAGCCATGCCTATGGCGTTCTTGGCCATAGCAATAGGGGAGTATCCGATCAGTCCGTCAAAACCGAGTCCCGGGATGTGAAGAACCTCATCACTTCGTAGGTATATAAGGCCTGCTTTTGGATTAACCCTACTCTCATCGCTGTCGCGCCGATAAGTGTAAAACAGTTCTCCGTTTGGAGCCCTGTCTACCGTCATTTTGTTTGGCAAAAGTGGATAAAGCGCCAGCACTCGTCCGGAACCGTCCCTAATAATTTGAGCGTAAGCATTTCCCCATAAAAGAAGATGACTCATCAGTGTTTCTCGGAACACGAATGAAGTCATCTCAGGGTTTGGTTCGTCATGGAGTAAATAATAGAGCGGGTGGGTCAACGCTTTTTCTTTGCCACCGTCTTCTTTATAGCGGTACACATGAAGCGGAAGCCCGGCGATGGCTTCTGCAAGTATCCTTACACAGGCATACACTGCAGTTGTCTGCATAGCAGTCCGCTCATTGACAGTCTTTCCGCTGGATGTGCCGCCGAAGAAAAAGCTATATGCATTACCGAACAGGCTGTTTTTCGGCTTATCCCTTGCTTTGAACAAACGGGAAAATACACTCATATAATCAACAGCCCCCTTTCATCATAAATTGATCCGTTGCGTTCATCCCCGTCATGCCTTAACGCGCGGTCAAGCGCCATAATTAACGCTACCGCACCATCTATTCTCTCGGTGGATTTTTCTTTATCCGGCTTAATGTTTCCGGCGGGGTCGGTTTTGACATAGATATTGTCCATCATCCACCGCAGTACTGGATTACCACCATGGGCGATGCGTTCTTCCAATGTCAGCTTCATCAACTCTTTTGTAGGCGGCGACATATCCTTGAAACCCTGACCGAATGGAACAACCGTAAACCCCAAAGCCTCGAGGTTTTGCGTCATCTGAATTGCGCCCCAGCGGTCAAAGGCTATTTCCTTAATGTTATATTTCATTCCGAGTTCCTCAATAAAGGTTTCGATAAAGCCATAATGCACGACGTTACCCTCAGTGGTATATAAAAAGCCTTGCCTCTCCCAGACATCATAAGGCACATGATCTCTCCGCACACGCTGATCAATATTCTCCTCCGGTATCCAGAAAAAAGGTAGAATCTGATATTTATCAGATTCATCAAGCGGTGGAAACACCAGCACAAAGGCGGTAATATCGGTAGTAGATGACAGGTCAAGTCCTCCGTAACAGGTTCTACCGCGCAATTTTTCTGCATCAACAGGAAACGCACACTTATCCCATTTATCCATTGGCATCCAGCGCACCGATTGTTTCACCCACTGATTTAAGCGGAGCTGACGGAATAAATTTTCCTCTGCAGGATTTTGCTTGGCATTTTCACAAGCCACCCTCAATTTTTCGATGTCGACTGTAATGCCCAGTGACGGGTTAACCTTTCTCCATACCTTTTCACTTGTCCAGTCATCGGTATCGGCTGCACTGTAGATAACAGGGTAGAAAGTCGGATCTATCTTACGTCCCTGAAGAATATCCTCAGCCTTTTGATGCACTTCCCAGCAGATGGAATTACGGTCGGTACCCGCAGTTGTAATCAGGAAAAACAGAGGCTGTTTTCTTGCATCGCCAGATCCGTGAAGCATTACATCATAAAGATCCCTGTTTGGCTGGGCATGAAGTTCGTCAAATACCACACCATGGACGTTTAGGCCATGTTTCGTATATGCCTCCGCTGAAAGCACCTGATAAAAACTGCCTAACGGTTTATAAACCAGCCGCTTCTGTGACAGCATTGGTTTAATTCGAGATTTTAATGCCGGACACTGTTCCACCATATCTACTGCAACATCGAAAACAATGGATGCCTGCTGACGGTCAGATGCACATCCGTAAACCTCGCCGCCATGCTCGAAATCACCGCAGGTAAGGTATAAAGCAATTGCCGCTGCAAGTTCGCTCTTACCCTGCTTTTTTGGAATTTCTATATAGGCAGTGTTAAACTGCCTGTATCCGTTAGGTTTCAAGATTCCGAATATATCCCGGACAATCTGTTCCTGCCAGTCAATTAATTCAAAAGGCATTCCATACCATTCACCCTTGGTATGCTTCAGGCAGTTTATAAAAGTAACAGCGGCATCCGCCGCTTCCTTGTCATATCGAGAACCTTCCGCCATAAACTTGGTTGGTTTATATCGTTTTAACTTCCGCAGCTTTGCCGCCTCCTTTCCTAAAATTGAGCAAGAAAAAAGGAACCTCATGGATGAAGTTCCTCTCCTTAGTGGATTTCTATGAAGCTTGTTACGTTATTACCGTTATCGTTTGCCTGTCAGGATAAACTCGGCATATTCTTTCTTGTGTTCATTAAGAAATACTACTAATTCATAAAACCCCATTTTATATGCCTCTTCCTGTACTCTTGGCAAGTCAAACATATTACAGGTACCGCTGTCCCGTATGGCCATAATCTGCCGATAAATCTTATCAGTTATCAGATTCTCGTTACCCATGTCCTACACCTCTGACTTCTCTGCCGCTGAAATTGAATCTCTTACCGCTTTATTGAGAAATGAAATATCAAAACCCGCATCTATATAGCCCTGCCGAATCACCTCGTAATAGTAACGACCCGGTGCTCCCAAAGGTCTACCTTCATTCATGATATACACCATTGCGGGCACCCACTGCCCTTTGAAACGTACCTTAACCATTTCTTTCCGGTATAGATGCGGATAACCTTCATATCTGTCCAGCGCCTCCTCATCATTAGGCATGATTCTCCAGAGCAGTACTGGTACACTTTCACCTTTTTGCTTTTCTATTGTTGCTACTGCGCCACCATTCCCGCCTCTGAATAACAGCCGATATCCTGTGAGTTTTGCACTCCCCAGCACTTTTGCCGTCGGGCAGCGGTATGCCATCTGCCTTAAGTTCAGATTGCTTCCGTATGCTAAATATATGGTTCCTTTTTCTTTGCTCATCGTATCATCCTCCTTGTATTTAACAAGGCAGAGGCGGAGATCCGCCCCTGCGCTTGTCTATCTATGCTGCCCGAAACCGCCATGCTGCGTTACCATCAAGGTGTTTGCAAAGATGCTCCCGGCAGTTTTTGAACTCATCACCAATAAGTCCTATGCGGTTGAGATATGTCCGCATGGCAAACTTCTCGTTTTCAACCTGCGGTTTCTTGCTGGAAGCGCATTTTTGGGTTAACGCCTGATGGTTTAACGCAAGGGCAAGCACTATGTAGCTTCTGATTTTTCCCGCATGAAGTTCGCTGTTAAAGCCTCGAAGCTCAATTGTCCCATTGCCGTTAAAAAAGCTATGCAGGTTCAAAAAGTGGTACCTGCTATTATGGTAATGGGTGCTTCGGCTTTCGCTATAACCTTCGTACCAGATGCTCTCAATCGCCGCCATGGTTTTGGGCTTACGCCGATTCATCTTCTCAACCAGTGCCGCATCCATCTTTTTACAAAACCGCATCCTGTCCGGCTCAATCTGCAATGCTTTATAGAAAAGGTCATTCTTGCTGGCGATAATATTGATAAAATTGCGGATGCTTCGCGGTGTGTGGTCTGCCCCGTCTATATGGATATGAATTCCACAGCTTGTGTTTGCAAAACCTCCCGCCTTGCAAAGCCTTCTTATCAATTCCTGCAGGGTTTCAATGTCTTCGCGGTATGTCAGTATCGGACTTACCAACTCGACGCTATATTCCCGGCCAGCCGCCACAATCCTGCCGTTTTCCTTTTTCTGAGTCCGGATGCTCCCGTCGCTCATGAATTTCCATATCCGTCCATCCGGTGCAATAACCTTATGGGTATCGTAATAATCTCCGCTGGATTCAATCCTCCCTCCAAGAAAAGCTGCTGCAGTTTTTGCCGCCTGTTTTCTTGTAATCCCCGTCAATTCTACCTCGATTCCAAATCTCGTTGTAAGCATTGCGCTTTTTCCTCGCTTTCTCTGTGTTTTTTGCCCTTTGGCAGTGTACATTAGGCCATTGAAAACACAGGATAGCAAGGCAATTCTGCGTGAGTTTTCACTGGATTTTGAACAATTTTACACATCTTGAATTGTGTACATTTACAGCTTTCTGATCACATCTATACCATAGGCTACACCCAAAGAAGAACCGCAGTCCCAGTTGATATGAACGGTTCCGATATCATCCACGAAAGATACTGTTCCTTGGTCTCCCGGTTTCAGCTTAGAATACGGATCATCCATGCAGATAAGCTCAACACGTGTTCCCGGCGGATACTGCTCTTTAATGCGAAGGACTGTTTCTTTTGAAGGGAAGCCTCTTGCACTCATAGTTCGTCCTCCTCTCCATGATAATATGCGGCATACTTTGGGTAATCTCTACCATCCGGCATTACCAACACTCCATCAGACCGTCCCCGCTGCTTAACCAGCAAGCAAAGCCACACTCCATCCTCATTAATGTGACAAAGCCCTTTATTTTCCTCAATGAAAATGCGATCAACACATAGGTCGGCAACGAAGTTATCATAATCAATCTTTGATAGCTCGATAGTTTTTACAACTACAAATCGTTTCCTCGTCTCATACCGATGCGGCACTTTTAAATCCTCTATCCTAAACGGATGCTTGACAAAGAAGGCGGTGCTATGAAAATCATTCATTTTCGTCCACCGCCTTTGCTCTGCCTTTCCTATACGCCCCGTTACCGGACAGCCTTGAAAGCAACACCTTGCGTTCAGTTTTGAAGTTATCACCTATAAAACCCAACCTAAGCAGGAAACAGCGAAAAGCATATTTTTCATTATCTGTTGGTTTTTCTTTTCGTAGTACTCGCTTCTGTAATTTTGCCTGTTCTGCCATCTGCTTTGCCAGCGTTATATAGGTCTGCACTTCATCAGCATTTAAAGTCGCGTTCCAGAAAGGGAAGGAAATCTCATCATTTTCAGCTAAGACTACAAGTTCCCCCTCAATCAACATCGCCTTCTTTATCAATGTCTCTTTGCTGGCCAGCATATTATTAAGGTTTTCAAGGCTTGTCTCGCTAAAGCCCTCCAAAAAAAGAGTAATTGTCATGGTTCCCTCTGCTGATAAGCCCGCCATATTCAGCGCGTCAATAACAGAACGGATGGTTTTTATTTCATTGAGACTGATTTTCGGTGAGTGAACCACACTGTCCCTGTCAATCGTCCAACTGCCAGCAGATTTTTCGTCTTTAATCTCATACAAAAACTCCGGTGCTCCGGCATAGCGCACCTGGCCTTCAAGGGCTTCAGCTATGACCGAGGCAATGGCTTTTCTCTCCTGACCGACAATCTTCTGTGAAAAGCGAAAGCTGTTATTGCTCATGCCATACACCTCCCCTCAAATAAGCTAAAACATTTTTGATTCCCATAAAAAATCCCACCTTTCCTTTTTGGTGGAGTACATTAACGCTCTGTTTTGAGGGGAAAGCAAGGACATTTTTAATCAATCTGTGTTTCCGCGTAAGGTATTTTTTCACTACCTGTTACCAAGAATACTGAATCTGCGCCAAATTGTGAAACATAGCGCTTTACAATCACATCGCAGTATTTCGAGTCAAGCTCCATCATAAAACAAACCCGCCCGGTCTGCTGTGCCGCAATCATTGTCGTACCAGAACCACCGAACAGGTCAAGAGTTAAATCTCCAATATGGGAACTATTGAGCATTGCCTTTGCTACAAGCGATACCGGCTTCATGGTAGGGTGCTCCTCCGATACTTTAGGACGGGGTATCTCCCAAACATCTGACTGTTTACGGTCTTTAAGCGGGCAAAGGCGTGTTCCTTCAAGCCAACCATACCAGATCGGCTCGTACTGGGTATGATAGTCCTTTCTTGATAGTACCAAGCTGTCTTTTTTCCATATAATTGTGCTCGACCAGTGATACCCTGCCTCCCGCATGACGTTCATCAAACTGCCCCATTCCTGAGCACTCATTACCACATAGGTCATGCATCCGGCTTCAGAAACCTCTTTCATGCATTTAAAAGCGCGCAATAAAAAAGCGCCGAATTCTTCGGTGCTCATATTGTCATTTAGAATTTGTCTTGGCTTCCAGCTTGGATGCCTGGTATCTGAACCGTAATCAACATTCCAGGGTGGGTCGGTGAAAACAAATCTCGCCTTTTGCCCATCCATCAGCTTTTGCACATCTGAAAGCAGTGTGCTGTCACCGCACATCAGACGGTGGCTGCCAAGTACCCATATGTCGCCCTTTTTAGTGACCGGAATTTTAATCTCTGCAATTGCCTTTTCTGTATCGAAATTATCCTCTTTGACATTAGCGGTTGATTTATCACGGAACAACTCATCAATTTCCGCAGCATCAAACCCGGTAAGAGAAACATCAAAGCCATCTTCATTTAAATCCATAAGCAGATCGGTCAAAAGCGGAATATCAAACTCACCACTGATTTTATTCAGCGCGACATTGAGCGCCTTTTCCCGCTGTTCATCCAAATCAAGTACAACACAGTCGATCTCCTTATACCCCAAAGCTGTAAGTACTTTATAACGCTGATGTCCGCCGACAATATTCCCGGTGCGTTTATTCCATATGACCGGCTCTACATATCCAAACTCTTCAATGGATCGGCGGAGTTTCTCGTATTCAGGATCGCCCGGTTTTAAGTCCTTCCGCGGATTATATTTAGATGGTTTTAGTTTTTCTGTTGGTATTTTCAGTATATCCATAAATCTTAACCCTCCAGTTTGACGGCTTTTTCGCCGGTGAATTCCTCCCAGCGCTTAACAGCTAAATCACAGTAAACAGGGGATAACTCCATTGCGTAGCATTTACGCTCGGTCTGTTCAGCCGCAATTATAGTAGTGCCGCTGCCGGAGAACGGCTCAAGCACAATACCGCCTTTGTCGCTGTGCATTTTGATGCACCGCCATGGAAGCTCTACAGGGAACATTGCAGGATGCTCCTTGTTTGCCCGGACAGTGGTCATCTCCCATATCCCGGCATAGCCCCATTTCTTGCGTTCTTCCTTTGTAAGCCGTTTCACAAATTTATAACTGTGTCCCGCAAAGGCTGAAAGCCATACATATTCCTGATCGTTATATTCCTCAGTCTCTCCTTTATTGCTGAAGGCTGAAATATACTCATACTGCTGAACCGGCTTGTTTGAAACAAGATGATAAGGTCCTACGCCGAAATTTTGCCCTTGTTTCTTCCAAATGCGGATCCAGATAGGGCGGTAACCATTGGCCAAAAACATATTCACACTGTAAACACTGGTGGGTTCAATAAACTGAGAGCCGGTGGCATAGAGATCACCTAAGTTCCAGCAGACAATATCTGCATACCTGCACAGGTTTCTAATCACTGGGCGTACTGTCTCGAACCATGGTTCAATCCCGGCCTTTTCATATTCTTTGCCTACCCCATATGGAGGGGAAGTCACTGCCATCTGTGCGTGACACCCTTCCATCAACTTCTCAAAATCCTCATCCTTAGTAGAGTCGCCGCACATCAAGCGATGATTCCCGAGAAGCCAGATATCGCCCCGCTTCGTTACAGGCTCGCGCTGCACAATTTCCTCATGCGCTTTATCTATGTCAAAGCTGTCTTGTATCGCCTCTTTGGAGTACCATCGGTTAAGCAGTTCGTCTATTTCAGAAGCGTCAAACCCTGTAAGCGAAACATCAAATGCACCTGCGTCCAACTCAGCCATCAGTTCAGCCAGTTTATTCTCGTCCCACTCTCCCTGAATCTTATTGAGGGCAAGATTAAGCGCTTTTTCTCTCTGCAGGTCAAGATCCACTACAACGCAATCTATCTCTGTCTGTCCCAAGTCCAGCAAAACCTTTAAGCGTTGATGCCCGCCTACCACATTACCTGTTTTTTGGTTCCAGATAACAGGCTCCACATAGCCAAATTCCTCTATTGACCGTTTTAGCTTTTCATATTCCTTATCGCCAGGTTTTAAATCCTTGCGCGGGTTGTATGCTGCTGGATTAAGTTTTTCAACAGATATTTTTTGTATGTTCATGCTGCATTCTCCTGTTCAATATTTTCTTAAGACCCTTTTTTGCGCCCTCACAATCTCCGTTTATTACTTGTCCCCGCAGAGTCTTAAACTGCTGCTTCGTTAAATGGTCTTTATATTTTCTTAGTTCCCTAAGAAAGATTGAATTTGGTTTATGCATCAGCCACCCCTCCTGGCTGTCAGTAGTTTTTCCATAACATCATCGTGGGGAGTAGCCCCCTTGTATTCGGTAGCACAGTTTTCCCGCACGACTTGATAAATTTGATACCACAGGTTATTGGCCTGTTTCATAAAGCTTTGACTCATAGCCACATAAGGTGACGGGATGGCATTGCCAGTCGTCGGATGCTTAGCAAGAAAGCCAAATTCAGTGATACATTCCTCGCACTGAATCCACCGCGCCACACTCTGGGCATATTGCTCTATAAGCTGCGCAGGGATAAGGTGAACACACCTGCGTTCCTTAAGCCACTGCCATGTTTTTTCGTATATTTCCACCGCCAGTGTTGTTTTTCCGTTCTTCTGCTTTGCAGCAAGATAATCCCTCGGTGGCGGCATGCTCTCTCCTTCCAGTTCTGCAGCATCCGTAAACTCCATTACCATGAGCTTTCGTCTGCCGGGATTTCCTTCCAAAATCTTATCCGCCAGAGGTTTTTTCTTCTGTCCTGCACCGATACGTGCCCCACCGCGGTTGGTACCGTCCTTTGCCATACACATCACCTCGATTCATGTAAAAATAAACAGGGGATATACCCCGTTTGAAACTGCGATTTTTCGCGCGTGACCCCCGCCCGTTGCACAAAACTGCTTCACCAGAGATTTTGACCCCCCTACCGTCTTGCCCATCGTTCTCCTTCGCGAGCAGTGATCGATGAGTGACATTGTTTGCACAGGCTCATAAGGTTATTGTCTGCATTGGTTCCGCCTTTGGATAAAGGGATAATATGATGTACCTCTTCGGCTGGTGTAAGCCTTCCGTACTTTTGGCACTCCTCGCAAAGCGGATGCTCTGAGATATATCTGTCCCTGATGCGTTTCCATCTCCGGCCATAGCGTTTTCTTGTTTGGGGATCTCGTTCGTATTTGTTGTAATAAGCATCCATTTGCCTTTGATGCATGTCGCAGTACCTTCCGTCCGTCAGTTCAGGACAGCCGGGAAAGGAGCAAGGCCTTTTTGGTTTTCTTGGCATCTGGCCACCTCCTTTACGCGTATAAAAAAGCCCTCACAGGTTCATCCCATGAAGGCTTATCCATAACTTTTCACAATACCATTATATTTGGTTTTTTACTGAATTTCATCTCATAAAAATCTCATCTGGAATACTAAACAGAACATTTACTTTTTGCCCATGGCATCCTGCCGTTATAATACTTATCTGAAATATATCTCTGCATATCGGGTGGTAAAGCTGCAAGCAAAAGATAAGCCTTTTTTCTATCTTCCTCTAACTCCTGGGTGCTTTTATAGAAGGAACATTTATCTTGCAAGCACTTGTGTACAGTCAGGATATTGCAGCCATTCCTTCCGTTACTGCCAAAACAATTATCGTACATCTTTCTTCACTCCCGTTTTATGTCATAAGAAAAAGCCCCGAAGGGCTTATGCGTTTTAATGTCATTTTTTCACGATATCATTATATATTGGATACCTGTGTTTTACATCTCATAAAAATCTCATTACTACTTCCCGTATAAAAGCAGTGCCAGATGATTAAGTGCCTTGTCCTTCCTGCGGTACACCTGTGCTCTTTCAAGAAACAGCTTCTCTCCGATGTTTGCTACAGCTTCTGTCTTGCTCACATCATTAACAAAAAATTCTGTCAGTATAAACTGTTCTTCCTCCGACAGGGTTTCCCAAGCAGGCTTGAACCACTCCATATATTCCAATGCCCGCCTGTAACGTTCTTTCAACACATCAATCTCGTCAAGGCAAGCAGCAAGGCGTTCTTCGCCGCTTTTGGGATTGTGTTTGCCCGGAACTCCGGTAATCTTTGCACTATGAGGGCTTGTCATACGGGTTTCAATTTCATATATATCCTCATCACTGTGCTCGATAATGTACTGCATGCTGCTGTAATCTTTCAAAGCTTCAACAGCAGCCGCTTTTTTATCTAAATACTGCCATGCAATCAGCATATCGCACCTCCAAAAAATCAAGATAAAAAACCTTGATCTTTGAAGCAGTATGCTTTTTTTCGTTGCTTTGCAGTGCTTGTTCCCTTGTTCGTTATGTCTTCGTTCTTTATAGAAGGCCATGCTTTTCCAGAATAACCTTCACCTCATCTACCGAATGAACAACCGCTGCCACTCCTCCGGCATTGAGGATTTTTTTGATGGTTGCTTCCTGCAGTTTTGTTGTCTTTCCCGATGGGGTTTTTACTTCAAAAGCTATAAACCGCCCATTTACACAGGCAATAATATCTGGTATCCCCGCTGTCCCGTACATACCACCATGTTCCTTCCAACAGAAACACCCCGGTACTGTCTTTAAGTACCGCAGTACTTTAGTCACAATACTTCTTTCAGACATAACCGCTCATCCTCCAAAAATGTTACCTTTTTCCCTCTTATAACCTCGTAACGTCCAAATAAGGCATCTCATAAATCAGCTTCCCAAGCGCTTTTCAGGATTTTGTTACCTTGTTACCTCTTTTTGGGGTAGGTGTATACACAAATATTTTTATTTTTATATTTTTTAGTCTTAAAAAAGCAATGGTACTTTCGCGCGTATATATAAAGTTGAGGTAACAAAGGTAACATCGGTAACAAGTGGCTATTCATCAGCGTTTCTGGCGTTACCTTTTTGTTACCTTGTTACCTTTTTCAATACTAAAGAGGCTCAATATCTGTGATTTCAAAGCCGCTCACATCGCATCGCTCTTTCAATATCGAAAAATCAAGAGCCCACGCTTTCTTAGTTTCGTTCCCGAAACGCATCGTTTTATTGCTCTCTATAAAAAAGTCACTTTGCCTCAATTGCTTCAGAAACTGGTTATACGGAAGACATTCACCTGTGATTGCATAATCGCGTCTGTACTTGGTATAGCGGTCATATACATCACAGAAACGAATCCCGATAACCTTGCCATCTTTATCAAAAGTGTAGTCTTGATTCGGAGCCAGTTTCATCCGGGCCATGATTTCCAGCGTCTGTTCTACGATGGTCTTGTTATTGCTGCCGCCATCCAGCAAGTACTCCTGCACACCGTTTTGAAGATATCGAATACATGCCCCTTTGTTAATGGGAAATACTTCAGCCCACGTTACATTAAGGAATTCACACAGTTTGTTTACTAGGCTCAATCCGGCATAGCAACAGGCGAGATTATTGACGATACGGGATGGAAACTCATCAGATATCTCTGACTTTGCCTCCTCATACCAATTCTCTGCCTCAACGGACGATACTCTGAGTGCTATATCCAGCAGGCTCCGACCGAAGCTGCCAAGCAGATCCGCTTTTGCACACAGCTTATAAAATGCTTGTCTATGGCTGGCTGGTTTTAAGTCCTTCTTGCTGAATAGCAATTCTATGCTCCGTTCTCTGATGGCCGCTTCATCCGGCGATTCCTCACCAGCTACAATAATAGGTGCCAACAGTTCATAAGTAACAGCACTTTGATCCGCCCTACCGCGGACACCTTCATGGCCGTCATATGCATCTCGAAGATGGTTGTATAAGGCATTTAGCCTTAACTTATCTATCTTTGACGGTTTGAACTCATCCATCAGCTGCGGTATCAGATTCGATGATGCAGATTCCTTCATCAGTGTAAATGCGGTAACCTGCGTAGCTGCGCGGATTTTGCTGCACGAAAATACCGGCAGAATAACCCGCTCCAATGTATTACTTTTTCCGCTGCCTTGTTCTCCGACAAGCAATAAATGAGGAAACTTGATGCCTGATTTTTTAAGATGCGGTTTAATGAAGCATCCGGCCACCCAGGCCATTACTGATACCGTTTTTATGGGCTCGTTATAGCTGAGGAGCCATTCACCAAGCATAATAAGCTGTTCCTTTGTCAATGGTTCAAAGATTAGGATATCGGTTGTTATGCTTTTATACTTATCAAGCTGCACGATATCTTCAACAATGTTGCCTCCGGCTTCAATGGCACCATCCGTTGAAACATATACCATCCGCCCGCCATGCTCATAAATTCCAAGAGCCTTGACCCCTGTTTTCCTTACCCACTCCATTTCAGATATATAACCTTTCAGCAGTTCCAAATCTCCTTCTGAGCCAAAATAGCCTAAGGATATTGTCCGGCGGTTCAAGATATTTTTAAACTTTTGGATGTTATTGAAGTCGGTAGTCATAAATGTCTGGCGGTATATTTCATCGCGGATTGTAATAAGATCAGCAGTCATCTGCGTTTCATCTTCCGATACAATCATCTCCACCGGTTGAATGATAAAATTTGTTATAGGATACACACTTTCGCCTCTGGTGCGGTAATACCTACCCTCATGTTCAAAGATAACTGACTCGCTTTCGCGGCTGTATACGTTCTCTGTGACTTCAATGGCCTTATCCAGTGTCTCCTGCCCATATGTTGCTCCACTTGCATGATGTACCGTATCCCACTTTTCCCGGAATAGCCCGGAATTTCTAAACAGCCTGTCCATCTGCTCTTTGTTTTTGCCTGACCAGAAAGCCAGCATACAGCAAAGGGCAAGGTCGGCTTCGGACTGGCTCGGATACCCTGCTTCCTGCCATTTTCCTTCCCATAGCAGATTAAATTCCTTATGGTTTTCGGCTGTCCGGGCTTTCTCCAGAATTTCTTCATCTGTAAGCGGCTCTAGCTTAACCACCTTACTGTCTTTCTTGCTTTTTCCTCTCCGCTTTTTACTTTTGATATAATTCTCATGTATCCAGGCTAGAGCTCCATTATCTTCAGCAATGTAATCAGGAGTCCCTGGCAGTCGCTCGCCAGTCATTGTGAAGTATCTGCTGTGGGCATACATTTCAACGCCGGTTTTAGTGTTTTTATTGCCCTTGGCAGGCATCTCCCCTTTATAGAAAATATGAAGCCCAGTTCCTGAAGGGCTGATTTCCGTATAGGACGGAAACCGCTCAAGGATATCCTTGGCGGTATCGCTTAATTCCCCAGTGTTTTTGTCGCGGCAGTGATCTATGTCTATCCCTACTAAACCTCCGCTTTTTGCGAATACAAAACCTAATCCGGTATAGAGATATTGTTCTTTTGCCGCAATCGCATCGTCAAGGGTCGACCAGTCGTTTGGGTTAGTGCTTGAGGCTTTTCTACCGGTTAAGGGATTGTAAGGGATTTTACTGTCTCTTCCGTCCTTTGTGTTTGGTTCCAGACGCCAGCAGATCCATTGCTTCCGGTTTGCTAATTCTTTAGGGAATGAGATGCTCACTTACACTGCACCTCCTCGCATCGTTCATTAAAATACCGAATCGGAATGCTGCGCTGCTTTGCCTTTTCAATCTCAATGGACATCCCTTTAGTAATTTTTCTGCCAAATACCCACACTTCTGAGCACTTTGACATCAGTACCATGCCAAAGAACAATCCCAGATTTCTCATTTGTTCATCATCGTCATCCATAAACTGCGGAAACAAGAGGTGCGGAGCAATAGGTATGCAATTCCTGCTCACTGCAAAGCGGCAGTACCCCTGAGCCTTACGGATATTACGTTCTATATCACCAGCATATGGGCTGCAGATAAATACCATCGGTCTGTAGGGCGCTTTCCTGGCCTCTCGCTCAATCCTAAGCAGTGCTTCATAGGGTGTGGGGTCGTAATATCCTTCCGCGTTAAACTTGCTGATACTCATGGTATTACCCCCTGCCTATGCGCTTTTTTGTTCACGTTCGATTACAGGCAATATACCTTTCTTGTTTTTGAGAAGGTCATAGATAAACAGCCTTCCTTTTTGTGTCCAATATGTGTGCATTACGCTTCTTTCTGCATCAATAGCATGGGTCTTGGATTGCGTGTATCCTTGATCGGCGTACTCCTGATATAAAAGCCAGCAGTTTCCCATTTTGTACTGTACTCCGAGCTCATGAAGCAGCTTATTGAAAGCGCGGCCAGACATTCCGTAATCCTTGGCAATCTTGCTGATCGGCACAAGGCTTTTATTTTGCAATATGAGATCATAATAGCTCGCTTTGGGCTTCAACTCACTGATAATCTGTTTGTTCTTTGCATTTTCTATTTCTAATGCTTTCCGTCTGTCGCGTTCTGCCTTCAGTTCAGAGAAAATCCTGATGCCATACTCCGGATTAGAAATCATCTCTTCGATAACTTTATCTGTAGCATAAACTCCATATTTTCTGATCGTGGGCAGCACTTCATCAAAGACCCATCTTTCAAAGCGTTCAGCAGCAGGAAGTTTGCTACGTATAATGAGACGATATAGATTTCCCTCTGTAATATAAGTCCGTTCAACATGCTGTTCAGTCGAGACACCATATTGATTTGTAGTTAAGGTGACCCCGTCGTGTTTCACGACCCCGTCTGGTTTGCAATGGCGTTGTATCGCATCACGAGGGTTACTATATCCCAGAATCCTCGCACAATCTGTTGCAGGGAAGTATTCCTTTCCATCAATAACGAGTACTTTAAGTTCTCCAAATTCTGTATTCTTAAAAACCTGTAAATTAGTCATAACATCAATCCTCCATTTCTTTCATTTCTCCAAAATTTCTTCCTACCGAGGCCTCTGCCACGATAGGTACATCAAATTCAGGGAAGGGTTGTGTTTCCATACACTCTTTTATAAAAACAACTGCTTCGTCCACCTTGTCTTCCGGTAATTCAAAAACCAGCTCGTCATGTATCTGCAGCATAGGTTTCAGCCAAAGCCTTTCGGGAAGTCCACTGATGATGCGCCCACAGGCAAGCTTTAGAATATCTGCCGCTGTACCTTGAATAGGTGTATTTAATGCGCACCGCTCGGCAAAGGACTTCTTGCCCCAATCTGATGACCGAATTCCCAGCAAGTATCTTCGCCTGCCCAGCCATGTTTCTGTATAGCAGCTTTCAGCTGTACGCTTTTTAACTTCATCTTGCCATCGGACAAGACCGGGGTATCCGGATTTCAAGTTTTGAATGATGGTCTCACATTCGGACAAAGTTGGGTTCAGCCCAGCTTTAAATTTAAGTGTTCTCTGTAAGCCAGTAGGAAACAGGCCATAGAACACACCGAAATTGCAGTTTTTTGCAATGGTCCTGCGCTCTTTATAATGTGGAGCATTTTTGTCTGCTGCCTCTTCAAAAGGAATGCGGTAAATAACAGAAGTGGTCTGAGCATGGATATCACCGCCAGTACGATAGGTTTCCAGCATACGTTTGTCCCTGCAATAAAACGCTCCGACGCGCAGTTCTATCTGTGAAAAGTCAAGGGATAAAATAGCCTTTCCTTCCGGTGCAATAATAAATTTCCGTACGCCTATTGGGTCATTGTCTTTCTGCGGACAATTCTGCATATTCGGGTTTCTTGACGCAAATCTGCCTGTCTCTGTCCCCAATGGTATAAGGTCCGGATGAATCCTGCCGGTATCCTCATCAATAAATCGAAGATAACCGTCTATATAGGTGGATTTGAGTTTGCCCCATTTGCGGTACTCTTGCACCAGATCAAATAAGCGAGCAAGTTCAGGCCTGTTGGATTCACACCATCCTTTTAATAGGATCATGGTTTCATCATCGGCAGCTTCCTGATGTTTTGCGGTCGTTTTCATGACCGGAAGACCGAGATCCACAAAAAGATATTTTTTAAATGCTGAAGTTGAAGCATTTGCCCCAATCTCTACATTGCCGATAATTCCGGTAATCTCTTTTCTGATACTGACAATCTTTTCTGCGGCTTCCGCTTGTTTCTTCAGCATGGCTGACTTATCCACCAATATGCCGTTATACTTCATTATCCCGACATATACTGATGTAGGCGATTCTACCTCTTCCACAATAGTTCTGTGTTTGGGTAAAAATCTATCAAACCACTGATTGAAAACATGATACAAGCGAAGAGTGTAGTCGCTGTCAGCACAAGCGTAGCGGACAGTCTTCTCATCCTGAGGGTTCAATTCATCGAAAAACCGACCTTCAGTAACCGTTGAGAATTCTGTCATTTCTGCTTTGCAGAGTGCAGGCGCAAGCGTTTTAAGTCCGCTGTCAGCAAGACTTCTGAACTCCCACTTGCTTTTTAATGTAAGTTGTGATGCTGCAATCGTGTCATAGCAAGGCTTTTGAAGGACGATACCTCTTGCGTAAAGGAACATAGACTCAAAAGCCAGATTATGAGCAACTTTTATTACATCTTTTGATTCGAATAGTAATTTCAGATAATCCCATATTGCCGCCTGGTTCTCTGCATTTCGCCCGCTACGATGTTTAAGTGGAACATATATAGCAGTCCCTTCTGATACTGAAAAACTGATCCCTGTAATATCTGCTTTATGAGCATCCAGAGCTGCACTTTTATCGTTCCTCCATTTATCGCGGGGTGACGTTTCAAAGTCGAAAGCAAATAGGACAGTGTTTTTCAGATACTCTTTTATTTCAGACAGCATATAAACACATTTGTATCCCATGCGGTTCTCCTTTCCGCCCTATCGGAGATGGAAGTTACTCTCCGATAGGGCCTTTAATCACTTAAGCGGCTCAGTAATTTCACCTGATTCAGGGTCTACATTTATTACCTCTTCACCGGCAGGTTCAGTGTCATGGCCGACTCGGGTACTGAATGCTTTGACCTGCTCGGAAAGCTTGGATATCAACGCATATTCGTCGGCGGTCAGATCCCGATCTACAGCAAACTGAGCCTGTGAATAGGTGATACCGCTTGAATTGGTCGCCTTTTTCAAAGAAAAGCGAGTAACAACGCTGTTTGATTTTTTGCCTTTAGAAAGCAGCCTTTTGATGTAGCGGGAAAACTCTTTCAACGATCCTGTTGGCAATGAGAGTATCAACGGGAAAATCTCCCCTTCACGCAGTACATATATCCTGCGGCGGTTCTTGCAGGCTTTGCTGCCGTTTTCCCCCGAACCAAACTGATTATATGGGCATTTGGCACAGCTTCCTCCGGGGTCTCCTTCGCCGGTTATACCATCAAAGCTTCCGCAATCCGGTGGGTTACTGCCTCCGGTATACTTGTCCTTGTAGTATGCATAAAGTGGATGATGATAAAGAATTACCGCTGAGAATTCTTTGACAGTATCAGGTTCTCCGGGATTTTCCCCGGGTACTTCGAATACTGTGCTGCCTGCGGACGGGATTTTTATGCGTTCAAAAGTCATGTCAAGACCGTCAAGTTCTGATGCCATTGCCTCGTCAAGATTGAAATTAGCGAGCTGAAGAAAACCTGTATTTTCGTTAATAGTTACGAGTTCATTGTTTTTCATGCTTTTATACCTCCGTAATTATGAATTTGGAATGTAATCTATATCATTGTTCTTTGAAACATCGTTCTTCGAATCGTTATTCTTTGAACATTAATATTGGAGCATTGCTCTTTGAACCTATTCACCTTGCTGCTTTCCGCACAGTTACTGTTGTCTTTTCGAAGACATTCACAAGGCCTTTCAGCCAGTCCGGAAGCTCGTCCCCATTCTCCGCAATCTGTTCTTTAACAAATGCTGACAGGGAATTTGTATTGACTGTTTCATAGATGAGTTCTCCAAAGCCTTTACTGCGTAGTGCGTCAAACAGTTCCTCCTTCATGCCTGCGGCAGCACTGGCTCTTGTTGTCGTTGAAAGGCAGAACATTGTTCCTGCTCTTGTGAAGTTTTGCGTCTCACTGCTGATCATCAGCTCAGACAGGCGGTATTCAACATCGTCAATCTCTGCATTAATGCTTTTCAGTTCTTCTTCCGCGGCCTTTTTTGCATCGCGAAGCTCCTTAAGACGGTCAGCAAGTTCAAACATCGCATTATTGCTCACAGCTTTCACCTCCCTCTGGGGCAAAAGGATTTGCTCCTTTGCGGTAGTCGTCTATCAGCATTTTTGCAAGATCTGCCTTATTGCGTAGGGCAGTCAGGATTTTTGAATCCACAGTACCCTTGGCAATAAGGTAGATATATGTGCAGCCATTCTTCTGTCCAACTCTATGGATGCGGGCCTTTGTCTGCTCGAAATTCGACATGGAATAATCAAGGGAGTAAAATACCATTGTGCTTGCAGCAGTCAGCGTAATACCAAGTCCAGCGGTTGCAATCTGGCCTACAAACACCATGCAGTCGGGATCATATTGAAACCGGTTTACTTGTTCTTGGCGATCCTTAGTCGCACCATAAATACACGCATAGCCGATGTTTTTTTTCTCCAGCAACCTGCATATAGCATGAATTTCAGGGATAAACCTTGCTATGACAACCAGCTTATGTCCTTCTTGAATACTGCTTTCAAGGATATCTTCAAGAGCTTTCAACTTGGCATCACTGACTTGCTCGATTTTCCCACCGTCATCGCTTCCGATGAAGCCGCCGGTTAATTGCGAAAGACGAAGCAAGCGTGTCAGTATGTTTGTAGCTGTTACTTCTCCTGCTGACAGCTCAGTATAGCTTTGTTTGACAAGCTCTTTATATTTCTTTAAAGTGACAGGCTCAAGCTCAATATGGCGAATAATATCGGTGGTTTCCGGCAAATCCAGACACTCCGCTTTGGTCGCCCGGAATGCAATGCTGTGAATCCTTTTCATCAAATCCTGTTCCATTGATTTTTTCAGCACTGGCGTATGGTTGCCATAGCCGACCATGTTGAAATACCGGTTTCGGAATGCATAAAAGCTGTTGCCAAAGATGCGTGGATCGAGAAATTTATACTGGCTGAATACATCTATGGCTTTGTTGGTTATAACCGTTCCTGTCAGTAGGAGCCGATACCGGGCAAGCAAGCCCAATCGGTGCATTGCTTTTGAAACCGCTGTATTATGAGTTTTAATTTTGTGTCCTTCATCGGCTATGATAAGGTCAGGATGCCAATTTGCCAGTTCCTTCTCCATTCTCCATGCGGATTCGTAGTTAACTACCACCACATGGACACCTTCACCAGTTAGAAACCTAAGCTGTTGAATTTTCTTTGATATCGTGCCATTAAGGACTATAAGCTGATATGGAAAATCCGCGAACCGTTTAAACTCATCCTCCCAGACTCCAAGTATGGAAAGCGGTGCAACTATCAGCACACGGTTTATTCTTCCTATAGCTTTCAATGCTCCTATAATGGCGATTGAGACAAGAGTTTTCCCGGTGCTGTTCAGCCCATTTCCATCAGGAGCGCTGCACCCCATCCGGAAATGGCAGAAACACCACCACCCTTCAAAAGCCCAAATAGACTGCAGATGAAATTGAAAGCACGAATCTGATGCTTATATGGTCTGCCCTTTATGGGCATTGGAATTATTGACAGCGTTTTTGCATTGTTCATAGAGTCTTGCATCTTATATCCTCCATCCTTCAATTTTGAGGGTTGGCCAACTCTCTGACTTAATGCTACTTGAATTGTTAAAGCCTGTCCGGACATCTAAAGTCCATGATTTTGGCAAAAAAATAGCCATTATGCAGTAAGGTTTTTGCGCCTTTTTTGCATAATGGCTTAAAATCTCATTATAATAGCCGGTTTAAAATATAAAAAGTTGGACTTCAGAAGTCCAACAATTTTTTTAACTTATCATTTCTTTATATGCCTTTGCACAAAGAGGGGAAAGTCTCAAGGCTTCCAAAACTTCATTGCATTCATATATTGAATGCCCTCTATACGAATGGATAAGCTTTTTATACGCCAATTGCTGTGGAGTGTTATTGAGAGTATATCCGGCAAGCCTTAATATCTCTTCACTGTATGTAGGGCTAAGCTCCAATCCGATGCAGATTGCAACAACGGTTTCTAAAGTTGGATTGTTAAGTTCATTATTTTTTATTCTGTCATATGTTTTTCCTGAAAGCAAAGTCTTTTCAATAAAAACAACCTTATTGTAGCCTTTCCTTTTGATATGTCCGTATACCGCTTGGGAAAATGTCTGGGTTGTACGGCTCAAATGCTGACCTTCTTCGACGAATTCTTCGTGAAACTTCTTTAGCTCTTCTGAACGATTAAATACTTCCATATTATGCTTGTCCGGGTTAAATGTCGGCACTCTGTTATAATCCGGTGTAGCTTTACGGAACATTATAGAATCGAGGTATACTACAATGTCCATTTTGGAGGCTTTATTTAGCTTTAAATCAAACAGAAGACAGCATTCATCTACATGCAGTTTTGCATAGTCTGTAAGATCAAGGCTTCCATTTTCTAACCTTTTAATGTATTTAGAGTCGTTAATAACGTAATGACCGTCAACATAAATAAAATTACCGCTGTCTATAATCTTTGCAAATTCAGGATTTGCATAGTATTCAAAAAATGAATCGCTTAGGCTAATACTATATGTTTGGTTTTTATGTAATGAGTCTGCCTTAAATGTATAATTGCTGATAAAATGGTCATCTACGTAGGTATATACACCTTCAACTTCCTTATATCCGAGGTCAAGCATCCTTATTTTGGCTGCTATCCTTGACACCTGGAAGAAGTCAGCTAATTCATACACGACATTTTCCATTATATTTAACCTGTCGTGATTACCAAAAAGGAGCTCATTCTTTTTAATTAGCTCCTCAATCTTTTTAATGGTCATTGATTTAGGCATAAGGATGCGAGGTGCGATTCCGTTAGCATGCCATTCCATCCAGTCTTCTGGCGTCCATTGCTTTTTGTATTTAGTTGTTTCGTTTACCCTGCAGCTTATGAGTAAAGCATCGCTGTTATATGTCTTAACTAACTCATGGTATTTTCTATGCTTATACCAGTGAACACACTCATGAATAATGGTATTGTTCATGCACCCTACGTTTCGCATGAAATACACATTAGGATCCACGAGAATTGTTCCTCTTGAAACTTCCAAAGGCTTATATGTTCTTTCATTTCTGTCGAAATATTCTATCGTACAATCTCCAAAAACTATTTGACCAAATATAGTGAAATGCTTTGTTAACTGGATTTCCTTAACCTTAAGCCCCATTCTTTTCACTACTTCATCTACCGGAATAGGCATAGGAGTACTTAATGCTTCCGGGCAAAATTCACTTAGAAACTCGGTAGCAACATCGTCAAACTGTTCCTTTTCTATAATTGGCACTAAATACTCAGACAGTCGGCCCAATTTGCTTTCTCTGTACTTGTTGTATATTGAAACAGAGTTGATTTGAAAATTCTGAATTCCGTCATCAAGGTCAGCTCTGCAGGAGATACGGAACCATTGTTCTATACCATCAGTCTCGCGATTCCTTCGTACTGTTTCTGCAATTTCAATTTCGGCAGAAACAATTACGTCAAATAAAATACTGTTACCTGGCGAGTCGGTTATATCTATCGTTATGATGTCAAAATCAGATAATGCTGCTTCATCCGGTGATTGCACATGGTATGAGTTGGATTCAAGCTTATCCGGGTTGTCCTCTATATATTCAGACAATTCGTCAAAGAGATCATTGTAATACATGTTTGCAATAACATCTCTGAACGAGCTGACACTTGCCATACCGTACCTCCCTGATTACATATCATCATTCTAGACCAAATATTTTCTTATGTAAATTATAACATAAATTGCGTAAAACACAATAAAAATACGCGAGCTCAAATTTTTATTGTGTTTTGGACTACTTTATGGTATCTTTATATCGAGCGAGGTGACAATTATGGCCGTAAGCTATAAAAAACTATGGAAACTCTTAATTGATAAAGATATGAAAAAGAAAGACTTAAGAGAAGCGGCTGGTATTAGTACATCTTCAATGGCAAAACTGGGTAAAAACGAAAATGTTACGACCGATGTGCTTGTGAAGATTTGCAAGGCATTAAAGTGTGATATTTCCGATATTATGGAGATTGAGCCAGATGAATAGGTAGCAACAGCTTTTACTTAATAGTTAAGCAACAATGACGCTAATTGAATTATTATGAAAAAAACATAAATTAATAAAATTTTTAAAGTGAGGTTATAAAGATGTATAATCAATTTTTTAATACTGTTCTTGAAGTACTAAAACAGGATCAACGTTTTTTTACTGATAACGGGGAATTGCTTCGCAATTCCGTATACGAGGCAGCAATGCAAATGGATTCAAAACTCATTAAATTGCTTTTATCTAACGAAGAAACAAAAAAGCGCTTTTTTGCCGACGTTGAAGGTGTTCTCGTTTTTGATAAAGTCGGCTTCGGTTGGGTTATCAATAATAGGCAATTCTTGCCTGACTCATATACTCGTTATAAAAATAAAATTGGTCTTGTAAATAGCCGGGATGAGTACATATCTACCTCAAAGGATGTTGTACTCGTTTTCCCTTATAAAGACTGCGTTCTTGAAGGAGGACAAACGAAAGAAGATCAAAAGCGTGATGAGATATTCTATAATGAAACACTTGCACCGGATGAAGTGGACAGGCTTCTTTATCCTAAGGTGTTCACAAATGCAAAACGTTATACTGCTGACGGAGAAGAATCGATTACAGAGTTTAAAGATACCGATAACCTTATAATTAAAGGTAACAATCTTCTTGCTATTGCTTCATTATTGAAAAGATATGAAGGCAGAGTAAATTGTATTTATATAGATCCGCCTTTTAATACAGGAAATGATAGCTTCAATTATAATGATAAATTTAGTCGTTCAACATGGCTTACATTTATGAAAAACCGATTGACTATTGCTCAGAAATTATTAACCAGGGACGCAATATATTTATACATATAGATGTAAATCAATCTCATTACTTAAAAGTGCTATGTGATGAAATTTTGGGGGAAAATAATTTCGTAGAAGAATTAATCTGGGCATATGGTTCTCCATCTGGTGGAAGAGCTGCAACTCCTAAACCCGTTAATATTCATGACTATATACTTCATTATTGTAAAGACTATCCTTCAAGAAAACAGTATAGAGTTTACACACCTTATAGTGAGAAATATATAGCAGATTGGTTTAAATATAAAGATGAAGATGGTCGAGTATATCAAAAACGTCAGCGTGGAAAAGATGAAAACGGTAATACAATTTGGGAAAAACAATATCTAGACGAAAGCAAAGGTATTCCATTGTCAACTGTATGGACAGATATAAAACAAGTATATGCCGATCCTCGTGCATATAAAGAAAATCAAGCTAAGCATACAGAAATCATTCGAGCCTTTACTGGTGGGCAGAAACCAGAAGCGTTAATTAAGCGTATTCTAGAGATGTGCACAGATGAAGGAGATTTGGTCTTAGATTTCCATCTTGGTACTGGTACAACAGCGTCGGTTGCACACAAAATGAATCGCCGATATATAGGTGTAGAACAAATGGACTATATAGATGAATTCGTAGTGAACAGATTAGTTGATGTTATTAAAGGCAATAATACTGGTATTTCCAAAGATGTTAACTGGCAAGGTGGCGGTTCTTTCGTATATTGTGAGCTTGCAAAGCTAAATCAAAATTTTGCTGACCGAATACAAACTGCTGAAAATGATAAAGAGCTTGCTGATATTTGGCGTGAAATAAAAAAGACCGGTTTTATAAGTTGCTATGTAAATCCTAAAGACATTAATCCTGAAGCAGAGGATTTTAAATCTCTCTCATTTGAAGAAAAAAAGCGTTTATTTATGGAGCTACTAGATAAAAATCAACTTTACGTTAATTACTGTGATATTGATGATGAAGATTATAATATTTCAGACGCTGACAAGGCATTTACAAAAAGCTTTTACGAGGGGGTATAATAGTGTACCTATACGAGCAAATCGAACAAGCAAAGAATTTTGGAGCATACAAAGAATTACCAAAATACATTCCTGATAATCTGAATCCATCTTTTGAATTACGCCCGTATCAAAAAGATGCTTTTTGTAATTTTATAACATATTTTGAAAATGAAGCACTTTGTAGAAAGCCAACACAGACACTTTTTCATATGGCAACCGGTAGTGGAAAAACGCTAATTATGGCAGGACTTATGCTATATCTTTTTAAACAGGGATATAGAAATTTTCTATTTTTTGTAAATCTATCTAATATAGTACAAAAAACAAAAGAAAATTTCTTAAATCGTACTTCATCGAAGTATCTTTTTGCTGATGAAATTAATATTGATGGAGAAAAAGTTAAAATTCGTGAAGTTAATAACTTCCAAGCAAGCGATCCGAATGCGATAAATATTTGCTTTACAACTATACAAGGGCTTCATTCAGATATATGGTTTGTCAAAGAAAACTCTGTTTCTATAGATGATTTTCGTGATAATAAAATAGTTCTTATATCGGACGAAGCCCACCATCTCAATGTTGATACTCGCCGCGGCAACAAAGAAGAAATTGAAAATTATAGGAGCTGGGAAAGTACAGTTAAGAGTATTTTTGAAATGAACAATCAAAATGTATTACTCGAATTTACTGCAACATGTGACCTTGCAAACGAAAATATAAAACGCGAGTATGAGAACAAAATAATATTCGATTATCCTCTAAAAAAATTTAGAGACGATGGATACTCAAAGGAAATACGTACTATGCGTTCTGACATATCAATTATGGAACGAGCATTACAGGCGATAGTATTAAGTCAATACCGCTTAAAAATATTCGAAGATTTTCGCATAAGATGTAAACCAGTCGTTCTATTTAAGGCTAAGACTATTGCTGAAAGCAAAGCGTTTATGAAAGAGTTTATTGATACCATAAAAAATCTGAATGGTTCAGTACTAGAACGACTGGCAGATATTACGGAAATAGATACTATGAAAAAGGTTTATTCGTATTTTGAAAAAAACGGAATAACCTTTGAGCAATTAGCACAAGAACTAAAAGAAGCTTTTGGGGAGGATAAGTGTCTTTCAGTTAACGAAGATGCTGAGGCCGAAAAGAATCAAATAATTGTCAATTCGCTTGAAGATGCTAATAATCCTTACCGAGCAATTTTTGAAGTAAGAAAACTAGATGAAGGTTGGGATGTACTAAATTTGTTTGACATTGTACGTCTTTATGAAACTCGAGATGCCAAGAATGGCATCCCCGGGAAAACGACAATAGCAGAAGCACAGCTTATAGGACGAGGAGCAAGGTATTATCCGTTTAAGTTGGAAGAATGGCAGAATAAATATCAGCGAAAATTCGATAAAGATTTGGATCACCCCCTTCGCATCTGTGAGGAACTATATTATCATTGTCAAAACGAATCTCGTTATATTGCCGAATTATATAGGGCGCTAAAAGAGATTGGTATCGATATGGAAAACACAGTCACTAGAACATATAAATTAAAGGATGAGTTTAAGGCAGATCCGCTTTATCAGCAAGGATATGTATTCTATAATGAAAGACTAATAAAAAGCAGATCAGAGGTTACCGGTCTTTCACCTACTATACGCAATCATACATATGATGTTACTATTGCAACTGGACGAGCAGCTGAGGATACATTAATGTTAGGCGAAGAAGGAACAAAAGAGAGTTCGGTAACAACAACATACACTAAACATACATCTTTTGCTGAAATAGCGAGGATTAATTATTCGATTGTACATCGAGCTCTTCGTAAGTATGATGTGTTTAAGTTCAATAGACTAAAAAGCTATTTCCCACAATTAAAATCTATTAACCAATTTATCTTTGACGATAAGTATCTTGGAAATGTAAAAATAGATATTACATCAAGATATGAGGATCCTTCACCTGCTATCCTTTATGTGGCTTGCGTCAATGTTTTGAAAAAAATAGCTACTTCAATCTCTAATATTGAAGAAACTTATGAAGGTTCTAAAACATTCATGGCAAAATATATTCGAGAGGTATTTAAAGATAAGCGGGTAAATTATACTAATCCTACCGATGGAGGCTTAGGTGTTTCACAAAACGATAATACTGTTCCTATGGCCTGGAAGCTTGATTTATCTAAAGAAGATTGGTTTGTGTTTGAAGATAACTATGGAACATCGGAAGAAAAAGCATTTATTGCGTATTTTAAGCAGTATGTCGATAAACTAAAAGCTAAGTATGATAAAGTTTATCTAATACGAAATGAACGTCAATTAGCAATATATTCTTTTGATGGTGGTGAACGCTTCGAACCAGATTATCTATTATTTTTACATTCGCCTAAAGTTAATGGGTATGAGCAACTACAGATATTTATTGAGCCGAAAGGTACCCACCTTGTCAAAAATGATAGTTGGAAAGAAGATTTTTTATTGCAACTTGAGTCAAATGCGATTCCTATAGTTAAATTTGCAGACGACAATAATTACAGGATTTGGGGATTCCATTTCTTTAACAGGGATTTAAGACGTAAAGAGTTTGATGAAGATATGAACCGACTTTTATAATATATCGCATTGATATAAGTTATTGATAAGTTTTTATTTGATTTACATCCATCCTGTATCCTCAACCCCCTATAAAAAAGGGGGTTATCTAATCTGGTAACTCAACTATTAATTTTCAGGGTGGTTGATATGTTCCCGCAAACAATAAAAATAAGGGTTTCCTGACATTGCCACATCCAGCAGATCGGCCTCGAGAAAAACTAAATGTCTGGAAACCCTTTATTTACAAGCTTTTCAGTTTTTTATTTCTCAACCTTTGACATCAATGTGACGCACTCAACGTGACTTGTCTGGGGAAACATATCTATAGGCTGAACTTTTTGTGTGATGTATCCATTATCTTCTAAGTAGCGAAGGTCTCTTGCCAAAGTTGCAGGGTTGCACGAAACGTATACTATTCTTTTTGGAGAAATTTCTACTATGGCTTCCAGTGCTTTTTGCTCACAGCCGCTGCGGGGCGGATCTGTGACTATAACATCCGGCCTTATACCTGCTTTGGCCATTTCAGGTAAAATCTTTTCTGCTGCTCCCTTTATAAACTCAGTATTTTTAATATGGTTTATTGCAGCATTTACTTTAGCGTCTTCTACAGCTTGGGAAACTATTTCGATTCCATAAGCTTTTTTCGCTCTTTTGGCAAGAAGTAATGTAATGGTTCCTGTGCCGCAGTAAACATCGATGACCGTTTCATCTTTACCAATATTTGCGTATTCCATCACTTTGCTGTAAAGAACTTCGGCCTGTATCGAATTTACCTGAAAGAACGAAACCGGCGATATTTGAAATTTTGTATCACATAAATACTCAAAAATATTAGGCTCGCCGTATAACAAAATGTTCTCTTTTCCCATTATAATATTTGTTTTTTGAGTGTTTACATTGAAAATCAAGCTTTTAAAACCAGGTATTCTGCCTTTTAACATTTCTATTAATTTATCTGCAAAAGGAATCTTTCTGCCATTTACGGTAAGAATTACCATCACTTCTTTACTGTTAAAACCTACCCTAGCCCCTACATGTCTCAGCAGTCCCTCATGCTTTGTTTCATCATAAACTGATATGTTATACTCTTTTATCCATTCCTTTGCAGCTAGCATAATATTATTTGCAATAGGGTGCTGAATCATGCAATTATCTAGATCTACTATATCATGGCTTCTTTTTTTGTAAAAACCGATTATGGGCTTGCCATTTTGAAGTCCCACCGGGTACTGGGATTTGTTTCTGTAATACCAGGGCTGTTCCATTCCTATAGTGTCCAAAACTTCCGCGTTAATATGGCCGATTCGCCTAAGGCTGTCACTGACCTTCAATGTTTTAAATCGAAGCTGTCCCTCATATGTCAAATGCTGAAGGTCGCACCCGCCGCATTGGCTTATATATTTGCAGGGCGGGCTGCAGCGTTCCTTGGAAGGCTCCAATATTTGAATCGCTTCGGCAATTGCATAATCCTTCTTTACTTTATTTATTTTTGCGATACACTTTTCGCCTGTTATTGCTCCTTCCACAAATACGGTAAATTCTCCAACTTTCCCGATTCCCTGTCCTTCATGGGCCATCTTTTCAATTTCCAATTCTAAGTGGCTGCCAATTTCCAAAACAGGTCTGTTTTTTTCTTTCACTTAATCTCCTCCGTTCTTGCAAAACCACAATTCTTTCATAAAGGTGTACGTTTGCTAAAATTTTCCGATGATATGGTTTTACTTGTATAATATTACACAATTAGATATAATTAGTAAAAAGATTACAATTTAACCAACTTCTCCTATAAAAAGCAAAAATTATTGAGATTTATATAAAAATTTAAATTATAACAATCAAACTAAGGGGGTTTTACCTTGAAATCAAAGCTCAAGTTTCCAAAGCTACCTAAAAAAGGCAAGACAGAGTCTAAAAAATTAAAGCTTGCCGAAACTAAAGTCAAAAGCAGCTTAAAAACCAAATTGGCAGTCTTTTTTATTGTTATGGCACTTATTCCTACGATATGCCTAGGTATTGTTGCAACACAGATAGCAGGAAATTCGGTAAAGGACGAGATACAAGAAAAAGCAAGTATAATTGTGGACAATCTTGCCCAAAACATCGACCTTTTTGTCGAACAAAATAAAAACCTTGTTTCTTTTGTTGCAAGTACTAAAACATTAAGAAGTATGGACGAAACTCAAATTTCCCCATTCTTATATGATGTAACTCAACAAAATGCTCAGATTTTGCGCGTTTATGTGGCAAACGTCAAGGACAATAGTGTTTTTGCGATTCCTTACGCCACATTCCCTGAAGGCTTTAACGTAGCCAATGAGGAATGGTATAAAGGGGCTTTGGCGGTAAAAGGAAATTACATATCAAATGTCAGAATAGATGAGCTATCCGGAAATTCTATAATATCTATTTCAAATATAGTCTTATCTGACACAGGCGAACCGGTAGGCGTTATTTGCGCTGATGTGTCGCTGGTTAATTTGACTAGAACAGTAATGAACATGAAAATAGGAGATAACGGCTTTGCTTTTATTACCGATAAGGACGGTACTGTAATTGCTCATAAAGATTATAAGATAGTTAAGGCACATGAAAATTACTCAAAGTATGATTTTGTAAAGAAAGCCTTAACCTCCGAAAAGGGCTTTATTACATATAAAAGCGATCAAGGCAAAGAGTATTTTATTGCATTTGGCAATTATAAGCTGCTTGGCTGGGGAATATTCGTGCAGCAGCCTGTATCAGAAGCCTTTGCCCCTGTTTCTGCTATCACTAAATCGGTTATAATTATATCATTAATCGTACTTATTGTCAGCTTGGCCCTAGGCATGTTTCTCGGCAATCTGATAACAAAACCGATGCAGTCTTTGCTTAGAATAACGCAGAGTGTCACAAATAATGATCTTACGCAAACTGTAGCTCTCTCGGACAACAGTGAAATAGGCGCTCTTGCACTTTTGTTTGACGCAATGACCTTGAACCTTAAAAAACTGGTGCAAGAGGTTATTCAAGCTGCGAAAAACCTTTCTGCTTCAGCATCTGAACTTGCCTCCGGCGCTGAGCAAAGTTCGCTGTCTGCACAGCAAGTGGCCGAGGCTATAGAACAAATCGCTATAGGTGCAAATGACCAGGCTAAAAAGCTGGAAGAAATATCTGAGGTTGTAAATGAACTGGTGATTTCCAACGGCAGAGTTGAGGAAAATGTCAATCTAACTGTAAAATCCGCTGAGAATATGGCGCAAAAGGCTCAGGAAAGTCAGCAAAAAATCCGTCAATCAACAAACAAAATGGATTCAATAAAAATCTCTGTAGATGAATCAAACAATATAATGAAAGAGTTGGATACAAGGCTTCACGAAATAGGCAATATAACTAATATTATCCGAGAAATCGTTGATCAGACTAATCTATTGGCTCTTAATGCATCCATTGAAGCTGCCAGAGCAGGAGAACACGGCCGCGGTTTTGCGGTGGTGGCAGATGAGGTAAGAAAGCTTGCTGAGCAGTCCGGAAAGGCGGCAAAAGAAATCTCTGACATAGTAAAAACTATACAAACAAGCAGTAAAGTCGCTGTAGACTCAATGTCAAAAAGTAAGCGCGAAGTCGAGGAAGGACAAGAATTGATTCAAGATATCAACGAACATATCGATACTTTAATGGCAGAAATAGACAAGGTTACTAATCAGGCTAAAAACATTTCTGAAGAGCTTACTCAGCAGTATACCCATATTGATGGCATTGTCCGTATGATTTCAGACATATCCAGTATATCTCAGGAAACCGCTGCCGGAACTGAAGAGGTTTCTGCTTCTACCGAAGAACAGACTGCAACCATGGAAAATATATCGGCTGCAGCTCAAGACCTTGCAAAACTTGCTGATAACTTGTTAGCATTGGTAGGTAAATTTAAAGTATAAACTTAATTTTGATAAAGCACCGGTATTTTTACCGGTGCTTTTTATGCTTTCGATGGCCCTATGATTTTAAGGCCTTCAAATTTTAATTGTCTCAGTGCCTCATATACCACAATGGCGACAGAATTGGAAAGATTAAGAGACCTTGCCTCATCCGACATGGGTATTCTTACACATCTTTCCCAATTGGCCTGCAGGAGTTGCATAGGAAGGCCTGCCGTCTCTTTTCCAAACACAAGATAAGAATTTGGCCCGTAAGTTACATCAGTATAGCATTTTTTTGCTTTTGTAGTTAAAAAATATTTGTCAGTGCCGTGGTTTTTCTCTTCAAACTCAGCATAATTTTCATAATACTTTATATCCACAAGATGCCAGTAGTCAAGACCTGCTCGCTTTAAGTACTTATCCTCCAAGCTAAAACCTAAAGGCCCTACAAGGTGCAATACCGAATTTGTGGCAGCACATGTTCTTGCGATATTTCCGGTATTTTGAGGTATCTCAGGTTCAACCAATACTATATTCAGCATTAAAGTTTCATCTTCCTTTACGAAATATCAATAGTTTTTCTGATTCTTTTATCGAAATAACATAATTTATTATAGCCAAAACTCTTGGCAAATTCCAGGGCTTTATCGAAATCCCGGCCCACATCTTCCGGAATGTGCGCATCTGAATTAATTATTATGGGAACATCATATTTCTTAAAAAAGCTCATAAGTTCCGGCGATGGATAAATTTCTCCCACCGGTTTTCTAAGCCCGGCAGTGCTGACTTCCATACATATATCAGTATCTTTTGCTGTTTTTGCAAGTTCCTGGTACACCGGCGCCATATCTTTTGCTGCTCTATAGCCAAATACTTTGATTACATCAGGGTGGGCGATAAAATCAAAGATGCCGGATTTTACAGCCATAATAAGCACTGAAAAATAATCCTCATATAATTTATTTACATCGGATTTTTCCCATATAGACTTTAGAAGGGGATGATCAAACCCAAAATCTCCCAGCCAATGCACAGAACCTATCACAAAGTCAAAGGGGTACGATTTTGAAAATTTGCGTATTTCCTTTTCATATTCCGGTACATAATCCAACTCTATGCCCAACTTTACCGGAAAGCCAGATTTTTTTGCTTCTTCTACTGCTTTTATATATTCTTCGATGCTTTCTGTCGCTTCTTTTTGTGTCCATTCTCCTCTAAAGCCCTCGCTTGCAAGTAAACTAACTGACTCCTTAAATCTGTGGCCGTGTTCTGAGAAGCCTATTTCTACCACATTTCGCTTTTTACCCACTTCTACAAATTTCTGCATCCATTCAAGACTAAAGGGTCCATTTTCAAGATGCACATGAAAATCGCGAAATTCCATAATTTTCTCCTTTCATTGTCTCCGTGTTTTGCAGCATTTAAGCAACTATTATTATAACAAAAAAGAACCCATTTAAATAGCTTGTTTGTTTGGGTATGCTATATGGCAAATTGTTCTGTTGTAAGAAGAAAAGGCTCGGTATCTTAAGATGCCGGGCCTTTTCTTTATAGAATATTTATTTTGCCTTGGTTTTCCCTTGCTAGACAGCTGCCTCGATTTTGTTATTTGCTTTTGCCTTTACCTTTGGAAATCCAAAAGCTATTGCAAGAAGCGCCGTAATGCCTAAAAGATAGGGATAATAGAGTGTGGGCATTATCTCAATAGGTGAAAGGCCGGACAGCTGGCCTGCTAAAAGCATTTGAGCTCCGTAAGGTATAATCCCCTGCCACACACAGGAAAAAATATCTAACATACTTGCGCTTCGCCGCGGATCCACACCATTTTCATCGGCAATCTGTTTTGCCATAGGACCCGTTATAACAATGGCTACTGTATTATTAGCAGTACAGATGTCTGCAACTGATACAAGAGCTGCAATACCAAGCTCTGCTCCTTTTACGCTCTTTATCTTGCTGCTGATAAGATTTAAAAGGTAGTCTATGCCGCCTTCTTTGGAAATCAAGGCCGCAAGACCTCCTATCAAAAGGGAAAGTATGAATATTTCCTGCATGGATGTAAAACCTTCATAGATTTTTTGAGAGTATCCGATAAGAGTAAAGCTGCCTTCGGCAAGGCCTATTACTCCGCCTAATGCAATACCTATTATAAGGACCAAGAAAACATTCATCCCGGCTAACGCAAGAACTAAAACCGATATGTACGGGATGATTTTTATAAAACTGTACTCTAAATCGGTAGGAATTTTTCCGCTTACACCAAAAATCGTCATTACAACTATTGTTGCAATTGCCGCAGGTAAGGCTATTAAAAAGTTCATGATAAATTTGTCTCGCATCTCGCAGCCTTGAGTGCGAGTTGCAGCGATAGTTGTATCAGATATCATGGAAAGATTGTCGCCGAACATAGCTCCACCGACTACCGCTCCAACAGCTAAAGCTACCGGAAGCTGGGCCTTTACAGCCATTTCTACTGCAATGGGCGCCACCGCGCCTATAGTTCCCATAGATGTTCCCATGGCTGTTGCAACAAATGAGGCAATTATGAAAAGTCCGGGTAAAATGAGTCTGGGAGGTATAACTGAAAGTCCGAAATTTACAGTGGAATCCACGCCTTCCATGGCGCTTGCCACCGCAGAAAATCCACCGGCCAAAAGATAAATCATGCACATTATAATGATATTGCTTTCGCCTACGCCAGCCACAAATGTATCCATTTTTTCATCCATGGTGCCCTTGCAAACAATAAATGCAACAATGATTCCAACAACGGCTGCGACAGGTGCAGGCAGCTGATAAAACGCAAAATCTACGCCCTTAGCATTAAAATACAAACCTGAGCCTAAAAATAATACTAAAAACACAACTAATGGCAGTAATGCTACCGGATTGCCTTTCTTCATTCATATCCTCCTTTTTGTAATTTATTTTAAATTTGCCGGCCCATAAGACCGGCAAACAAGATTATACCACAGTATCTGTTTTAATCCTACTTTGTTTGTTTTGCAACTTCATTTAATGCCTGATCTAAATCAGCAATTATATCCTCCACATCTTCAATACCTACAGAGAGTCTTACCTGACCGTCAGTAATTCCTGCCTTTAACCTTTCTTCACGAGGCACCGGTGAATGTGTCATGGAAGCCGGATGCTGAATAAGTGAGTCAACGCATCCTAAGCTCACTGCAAGTGTTATCATTTTGACGCTATTCATCAGTACTTTGCCTGCTTCAAGACCGCCTTTTAGTTCAAAAGTTATCATTCCGCCAAATCCATCCATCTGCCGTTTGGCAAGTTCATATTGGGGATGTGAGGGAAGTCCGGGATAGTAAACTTTGTCTACTAAAGGATGATTTTCCAGGTATTCAGCTACTTTTTGCGCATTGGCGCAATGTCTGTCCATTCTTACTCCCAATGTCTTTATTCCCCTCATTAAAAGCCATGCGTCAAAAGGCGATAAGATTCCGCCAAAATCCTTTAAGTAGGGTATGCGCATTGGATCCAATAATTCTTTAGGTCCCACTATAAGTCCTGCCAGCAAATCTCCGTGTCCGCCAAGGTATTTTGTGGCACTATGAACCACTACATCTACGCCATGCTCTATAGGTCTTTGCAGGTATGGAGACATAAATGTGTTGTCTGTTATAATATATGCGCCGTGTTTATGAGCTATTTCAGATGCGCCCTTAAGGTCTACCAGTTTCATAGTGGGGTTTGCCGGTGTCTCAACATAAACAACTTTTGTATTAGGCTTCATGGCATTTTCGATATTTTCTAGTTTAGATGTATCCACCATTGTAACTTCAATGCCATACTGAGGTAAGATTTCGCTTATAAAGCTGTGAGTGCATCCATACAGTGCATCTCCGGCTACAATATGATCGCTCTTTTTAAGCAGTGTTACAAGAGCAGTGGAAATTGCAGCCATTCCTGAGGCTGTTGCAATAGCCTCTTCTCCCCCCTCCAGGACTGCCACCTTTTTTTCCAGTTCGGAAATCGTGGGATTGCCAAGCCTTGTGTAAATATAGCCTTCCTCTTCCCCTGCAAATCTGCGGGCTCCCTGATCTACATCTTTAAACACAAAGGTGGATGTCTGATAAATCGGTGTTACATGAGCTCCTGTTACAGGACATGGTTTCTGGCCTGCATGAATAGCTTTTGTATTAAAGCCTTTTGTTTTTATGTTATTCATAAGATAAGCCTCCCAAAAAATAAATTTATAATTTCTGACTATTATATTATGCAAGACTTGTGCCAATCATAAGATGGTCATAATATGACCCTAATGGTAATTTTTTTAACCGTACATAAAAATATAACGGTAAAAATTTCTACCATTGGTAAATAATTTTACCGTTAAAGTTCCTCATGATTAATATTGTACTGCTTTATTTTATTTATCACGGTTGCATGAGTTACGCCAAGGGCCTTTGCAGCTTTTCTTATACTCTTATGCTGTTTTAAAGCTTCTACTATTGCAATCTTTTCAGTCTCTGCTACGATATCCTTTAGAGTCCTCTGACTTTTTGAGTTTATTACGGCATTGCTTTTTAAGTCATCATGACGAAATAATAAATGCTGAGGTTCAATTCTATTATCGCACAAGTTTATAGCCCTTTCTATAACATTAGACAATTCCCTTATATTTCCGGGCCATTCGTATTTTATTAAAAGCTCCATAGCCTCATCGCTTATGCCTTCCACTTTTTTACCCATTTTGTATGAAATCTTTTTGATAAATGCGTGAACCAATATAGGAATATCTTCTTTTCTCTCTCGCAGCGGAGGTATAACAAGGGGAATTACATTTAAACGGTAGTACAGGTCATCTCGGAATTGGCCATTTTTCATGAGTTCTTCTAAATTCCTGTTTGTGGCTGCTATAATTCTTACATCCACCGGTATCTCCTCGTTTGCCCCTACTTGCCTGATTTTGTTTTCTTGAAGAACCCGAAGAAGTTTTACCTGTAAATGGGTTGAAAGTTCTCCTATTTCATCTAAAAACAGAGTGCCTTTGTCCGCATATTTAAACAAGCCCTGCTTTCCGCCTTTTTTCGCACCTGTAAAAGCCCCTTCTTCATATCCGAAAAGCTCGCTTTCCAGCAGTGCATCAGGCAGGGCTGCACAGTTTACCGCAACAAACGGTTTGTCTCTTCTGGGGCTTGCCATGTGAATCGATCTTGCAAAAAGTTCCTTGCCGGTGCCGCTTTCTCCCCGTATCAGCACAGTAGAATCGCTCTTTGCCACCATCATTGCAAGTTCCTTTGCCTTAGTAATAGCCTCGCTTTTTCCTAAAATTTCATCAAACGTAATCATAGGGGTCTGAGTAAAATCGTGAATAAGCTCCATTACAGTTTCTATATCCTTCAATGATGCAACTGCGCCTATCGGCTTGCCTTCTTCGTCGAGAATGGGCCGGCCTGATGTGATATAGTGGCTCTTGAGCTTTTCGGTGTTTATAATCATCTCTTCGTTGTCATAGCTTTCTCCTGTAACTATGGTTTTCAGCATGGGGATATCGGGTGATATAAGGTCAGCGATATTTTTTCCCATAGCGTCTTTTGCTTTAATCTTGAGGATTTTTTCTGCCGCCGGGTTAAATGTTGTAATAATTCCCTTATCATCAACAGCAATTATCCCTTCTCCTGCCGCATCCAGCACTGCTTTTATATGTCTTTCCCGCCTTTCATGGGGCAAAAGTTCAACCTTCTTTACTTCGAGCACATCTTCTTCGGCCTGAAGCTGAGTTATTAGATCAGATAGCGGTATCCGGAGACTGGAGTCTATCTTTATGCATACTAAGCCCGGGCTCACTTCTAAAGCCTTCAGGTTTACATCATATCGATAGAGTATTCTTAAAATATCTAAAGCCATGCCAATTCTGTCTCTTGTGTATATTTGAAGTCTTATGCTGCTCAACTTCCCACCTCCGTCTTTTATTATATCACAAATAGAAAAAGCCCGGACTTTTAAAATCCAGGCTTTACTTCCCCTATTAATATCCGTTTTGGGCCGTATGATGGTTCTGGTAGCATTCGCTGCAGTATACGGGTCTATCATTTCTGGGCTTAAAGGGAACTTGTGTGGTCGCTCCACAGTCGGCGCAAACTGCTTCATACATTTGTCTGTTCTGCTTTCTTTGGCCATTGCCGTTCATTTTCTTTTTGCGTGCGTCGCGGCAGTCTTTGCATCTGATGGGTTCGTTCTCGAAACCCTTCTCTGCGTAAAATTCTTGTTCGCCTGCAGTGAAGACAAATTCCTTGCCACACTCTTTACACACTAATGTTTTGTCCTGAAATGCCATTAAAAAACCCCTCACTTTGAAAAGTTGTATTGGCATCTTAGCTGACCTGGTTTTTCCCCAAAACGCCGTATACTGCGAGTGGAACGCCACTCTGGGAGTCGTTTCGCCTACGGCCGTAGCATCGACTTTCAACCACAGACCTAAGTTATGCCTCAAGCCTAATTATAAACGCAATTCTTGAAAAAAGCAAGAAAAATAATTTGTTATTCATACTTCGCCACTTTATTTTTTTGTGTCAATAAAAGCCCCGCCCCGCGAGGTTTTCCCGATAACTCCGTATCCTTTGAGAGCGCTTTTCATGCTATTTAAATTTTCAATATCATCTTTTAGTTTTAAGAACATCTTTTCAATAGAGCTTCGATTTTCATCATCAAGTTTTTTTATTTTTTTAAGCCATTCTCCTATAGTATTGTATAACTGCCTGATTTTAGGGTCTGAATGGTTGAGCATATACTCCCTCATAGCTGCGATATCGCCTTTAAAAAGCGCAGACAGGCGGCTGTCTGTAAGATCGATTTCACTTATAAGCTGCTGCCTGCCGCTCATGGCATTTAGCAAGTCTTCAGCATCGTCTTTTTGCAGTGCGCCGGAAATTTTCTCTGTGCTGCTATAAAGTTTTTTCATATAGCTTAATTTATCTTCAAGCAATTTCAATACATCTTTTTCCATTGTATTTCTCCTGCTGCCTTTTTTGATAAATCAGGCATTCTTTTTTAATCTAATGCAGGCTTCGCTCCATGTATCTTTTAAATCTGTTAGCATTGACTCTACTGTATCGAGTATATTTACATCTTTCTTGATATTTGCTTCAATAAGCTGTCTATACAAAAAATCGTAGATTTTTACAAGGTCTTCTGACACTTCGTAGCTCATGTCAAGGCTTGCTTCAAGCTCGGCAATTATGTCCTCGGCTCTTGCAATATTGTAGTTGGCGCTCTCAATATCCTTTTCATCCACGGCTTTTTTTGCAAGCCTTACAAATTTTATCGCTCCCTCAAACAGCATAATCATTAATCGTTCAGGAGAGGCTGACATTATGGAGTTATAACGGTACTGTTGATAACCGTTGGCGTTTATCATCTATAGACCCCCTTTGCATCTGCTATAAAATCTAAGAGCTGCTGCCCGAATATGTTCCAAACTGCATACTTATCCACATGCTCTGCTGGTTTGCATACTGGACGGCTTGTTCCATTGCGGTAAATTTGCTCCAGTAGCGATCTTCTGTCTGTTTCAGTTGTTCTTCTAATGCTGAAATACGGTCCTCTGTCTCGGTAATCTTTTTTCCAAGTACGCTGTCATCATATATCTGATATTCTCCGCCGCCGGCTTTTTGAGTAATATCATTTATACCGCTCTTTAGTATATCATATACGCGGGTCGCAACTCCTTGGCTGCTGTAATTATCGCCTGAGCTGTTGAAAAGCTTTGTAATGCTGTCAGGATCTTGGGTGATAGCCGCTCGAAGTTTGTCCTCATCAACATATAGTTTGCCTTTTTCTTTCCAATTACTTGTGGTGATACCTATGGAAGAAAGAGAATTTAGACCTTTCGGCAGTCCTGCAACCGGTGTGGATACCGCCGAGCGAAGATTATTTACTATATTGTTTAATATCGAGTCAGATCTGAGGAGGCCGCTTTTCGCCTTTTCTTCCCACAGCTTTATCTCATCTTCACTCATGGCACTTCTTTGTTCTTGGGTAAGAGGAGTGTAATCTTTGTAGCGCTGCTCAGAAAGTTTTCCGTTTATTAAGTCGATGGTTTCGTTATAAAGGTCAACGTACTTTTTTATATTGTCTACTACGCTGTCCACATCATTTTCCAAATGAAAGGACGCGGTTTTGCCAACTTCCATGGTTTCTTTTAGGGTAAATCTCATACCTAAAGCAGTAAAATCATTTGTAGATTTTTCAACAATGGTGCCGTTTAAAACTATTCTGGCGTTTTCCCCTGAAGCCTCGGCTGCATTAAACCCGAGAGCCGTGAAAAATCCGCTGTCATCAGTTATTTCTACCTTTGCGCCAAGACTTGTTTCTTTTGATGATATTACAAGTTTGTCTGTTAGCGCATCGTAGCGTGCTGTAGCACCTAAATCCGCTGTTGTATTTATTTTATCAAGGATAGTCTGCAAGCTTGCATTAGAATCAAATTCAAAGGCTTTTCCGTTTATCTTAAAGGATATATTTGTATCTCCAATACTGCCTGATATCTGAGACTTTAGAGATGTGTTTAGATTTAGCGGGCTGTAAGCTGCGCCGTCGCTAAATCCGATCTTTGAAAGGGTTGTGTCATTTTCAACTGCATTTAAGGTTATCGGGACTTTGTTGTAGTTTTCTGCAGGTTGTAATGTAAGCTTATTATTCTGAATGTTTACCTGCACCCGCTTTATCCCGCTGATGGTATCTCCATTACTGTCGCCCTGCCAGCCGAAGGCTGTATTTATAGCCGCCTCCAGGTCTTGTGCCAGAGCCTTCATATCGTCGGCATTTGACGTGTCATATGTTCCGGCGTTTAGTTCAACAGTCTTTTTTACTCCATTTATTGTTACAGAAAATCTGCTGCCTTCTGTAATTTCTATCTGGCCGGAAAGCTCCTGTCCTGTTAATGGTTTTGCAAGGCCAGATGCGCTTTCAAGCTTTGCATAGCTTGCTATCTGTTCAACTTTAACAGTATAATTTCCGGGAACGGCTGCGGCACCCGGCGCCACTGAAAAATACTTGCTAAAGTCTGCACCATCGTTCATTGTCCCTACTGCTTTATATTTCAAATATGAACCTGCAAGCTTCATATTAAATGTGCTGTCGTAAAAGGACTTTAGCTTTAGGTTTATATCCCGGTAGTCTGATTTTTGCCATTCTAGAATTTGCTTTTGCTGGTAGAGTTTGTCGACTTTTGTCCTTTCAGCTTTCATCAGGTCTGATACAATTTGGTCTATGTCCATACCTGAGACCAAGCCGCCTATTCTCATTGAACTTGAGGCCATTTTTCTCACCTCCTCCTAAGGCTTATGCCTTCTCATCTACTATAAGGCCTGCCTGTTTCCAGAGCCCCGCTAAAAGATCGAGGAACTTTTCCGGGGGAATCTCCGCTATTACGTCGCTGGTTATCCTGTCAACTATTCTAACCATCACTCTTTTGGTTCCGTCATGGATTTTAAACTCCATTCGCGTAGATGTATATTCATTTGATAAACTTCTCAAGCTTTTTATGTCAAGCTCAAAATCCTTATTTTCCTGCCCGCCCCTAAGATCAGCAGCTTCTCCTGTGGTTTTTGAAAGGTTTTGTGCAAAGCTCATATCTATATTGCTAAAATAAGATGAATCTATCCTCAAATAATATCACCCCGCATAATACACAGCCCGGCGGATTCCGCCGGGCATGCAAGATTATAGAAATAATGCAGAGTTTAACCTAAAAGCTTAAGCACAGTCTGAGGAGCTGCATTAGCTTGAGCCAGCATAGCGGTTGCAGCCTGAGTCAGGATATTCTGCTTAGTGAATTCCATCATTTCCTTCGCCATATCCACATCACGGATACGGGATTCTGCAGCCTGCAGGTTTTCTGCAGATGCATCTAGGTTGTTGATGGTGTGCTCTAAACGGTTCTGCATAGCACCAAGTTTGGAGCGCTCGGCAGAAACCGTTTCAATAGCTTTATTTATTACTGTAATTGCCTTATCAGCCGCTGCCTGAGTGGATACATCAATACCCTTCGGTGCCACAGCCTCTATAATGTTGTTTGGATCGCTAACGTCAGCTGCCGCTGCTTCTACAGTAGTAATGTTAATAGTGCCGGCGGCTGCTGTCACATCAGATGTTTCAAATGTAAGGCCTTCAAAAGCGCCGGTTCCCGCAACACTTTTTGCCGAATCTGCAACAACTACTGTCTCAGTATTAGTGCCATCACTAAATGTTACAATTGTTTCATCTGGGTTTGCATCAGCACCACCTGCTAATTCAATAGTTCCGGCATTTACCAAACCCGACGCGGTAAATGTGCCGTCCAGCGAAAGCGATATACTGCTTAAAGACGTGTTTGCTCCTTGAATCGCTGTCTCAATAGCGCTAAGATCAGCCGGTGCTGCTGTTGCACTATTATCCCAATCTCCTGTTATGGTTACTGTCTTTGTAGTATCATCCCATGCTGCTGCTAAAGCGGCATCGCTATCATCTCCAAAAACAATTTTTACACCATTAAGGGCCGTCCCAACTGATCCGGCACTTGCTGTTATGGTACCATTTGCACCTGTTGTACTAAGTGTCCCGGTAGCTTCGGTTCCTGTATTATCTGTTGCCGAAATTTCTATCGCGGCTCCGTTTACGATACCTGTGCCAAGTGTATCTCCAAGTTTTACGGAAGATATATTTGTTGCTCCGCTTGCTATACTTGCTTCTACGCTGTCTCGAGCTACGCCTAATGAGTAAGCATCCATCGCATTTATACCTAGAGAAATGTTCTGCCCTTCGTTTGCGCCGATATGGAACTTAATGTCTTTGATTCCGCCGTTTAAGAGCTTTTGTGTGTTAAATTCGGTATTATTAGAAATTCTTGTTATCTCAGCTGCCAATTGGTCGACTTCTTTTTGAATCTCGCCTCTGTCAACTTCGATGTTGGTATCGCTTGATGACTGAACGGCAAGTTCTCTCATCTTCTGCAGAATAGAGTGGGTTTCGTTAAGTCCGCCTTCTGCAGTCTGAATAAGGGAAATACCGTCTTGGGCATTCTTTGATGCCATATTAAGCCCTCTTATCTGTGCTCTCATCTTTTCAGAGATTGCAAGTCCTGCAGCATCGTCGCCGGCTCTGTTTATTCTATAACCGGATGACAATTTTTCAAGTGATTTCTGCATATTTGAATTGTTGATTGAAAGCTGGCGGTGAGTGTTTAGCGCCATAATGTTGTTGTTAATTCTCATTAATTATTCCTCCCTGATTTTTTATTTTCCCGCATCCCTGCAGGTAAATTTTTTTCGACCGGCCGGATCGAAATCATCTTTTCACTTTTATTATCGGTAGATATGAAATAGAGTTAATTTTGAAATTCGGCTTTTATATATCATTTTACACGTTTTACTTCATAAATCTCACAATTAGTATGTCATTTAGCTTTTTTGCGCTATTTTTCGCTTTGATACTTTGCGGTAACTAATTGTTTTACTGATAAATAGCTAAAAGTTCTTCCAGATTTATCTCCGGATATATTTCTTTTACAATCTCGCCGATTGATTCTGCTTCATCATTTTTATTCATAATGGTATACAATTGGTATATCAGCATATAATTGTCAATATCTGTTTTATCTAAATTAAGCGCGTTTGAGGCCATGACAAGTGCATCATCATTCATTCCTTTTTCAATTGCTTTTTGTGCAAGATATCTGTAAACTCCCGGATCTTGGCAGTTGCGGTCTGCCGCTATAATATAGGCTTGAAGTGCTTGCTCCTCAAAACCCTTTTCCTGCATCATTTTACCGTATCTTGCATAGTCGTCTCTTCCAAAATCTATGTTGTAAATGTTTAGTGCATCATTTAGCAGTTCAAATTCATTTATTTTCAATAAGAAACTCAATAATTGGAAAAACGATTCTCTTATATCATCAAACTTTGCTCTCATATCGCCTATTAAACTCAAGAACAGTTTTTTATCTGCTGAATCTTCCAGTTCCCACAATATGTCTTTTGCGCGATCAAGATTTTTTAGTATCATATAGCATAAGGATGTATAGTAAACTGACATACTTTTTGATTTACCGAATTCTGCTTCAAAGCATTTCAAGGCATCTTCATATTTTTTTAGGCCCATGTATGCAATGCCCTTTAAATTATTTAATCCTCCAATTTCAACATTAATTTCTTCAAGATATTGCAGTACTACGTTGAATTCTCCAATATCCAAGTATAGTTGTGCCAATATAGCAAAGTTGTTAGAATTTGTTTTTTCCACGTACTTATCAAAGAATTCTCTTACCGCTTCAGGTGTTTCATTTTTAACAAGAATCTCGAAAAGTTTTTTGAAAACCTGACCGTATCCTGGTTTTATTACGAGCAGCTTGGTGTATTCTTTGACGGCATTATGCAGTTGGCCTAATTTTTCATAGCAAAAAGCGATCATATATCTTGCTTTGTAGCTTCCAGCGCCTGCTATAGTATTTGCAACTCCGCTGTATTCACCTATAGACAAACATTCTGTAAACATTTCAATAGCTTTTTGATACCGCTTTTGCTCCACGTATATGCTTGCCTCAAGAAATCTGAAATCCGGCAGTTGCGGGTATATTGATGCGGCCTGCTCAATAATATTTAGCGCCTGCTCATACTCCTTTAACTCAGTATGTGCAGATATTAGATATATTAATGTTCTTATCATTAAAGATGAATTAGAAGATAAAGATTTTTGGGCAATCATTAAATGTTTAAGTGCTTTTTGATACTCTCTTGCATTGCAGTATTCTACTCCTAGGTTGACATGCTGGAACATATCGTTGGGATGTTCTAAAAGATAATCTGAAATCATTTTTATATACCGCTGTGTCTTATTCTTTTCAATTCTTATTTCGCTCAAGTATCCATAGTGTAAGATTGTTACATCTGCTTTTTTAAATATAGGCTCACTGCCATCTGCCACGTTTTTTAAATTTTCATGAATAGGATATACGTATTTTAGCTTTCCATTATTTCTAAATAACTTAAAATTATAGTGAATCTGGGCAAGATCGTCTGAAGCATTACTTCCGCTATAGTTTATAAATTTAAATATATAAGCTTCTACGGTATCGTCGTTTAGCAAGGGCAGAATTTTTGCAACATCTTCCTTTTTAACTTCTTCATCCCCATCTAGGAACAATATCCAATCAGATTTGGCATGTTCTATAGCAGTATTTCGCGCTTTGCTGAAATCATCCTGCCACTTTTCGTGTATCACTTTTGCGCCAAGGCTTTCAGCTATCTCCACCGTCCTATCCTTTGAACCTGTATCCACCACCACAATCTCATCCACTATATCTTTAACGCTATTTATACATCGGGAAATATTCTTTTCTTCATCCTTTGTAATGATGCAGAGTGAGAGGGTGGAAGGCTTTAGTTCGCTGTTTAATAAAGCCAACTGTTTCTTAATATCAGTATTTTCATTCATATACGCTGTCTCCCTAAATAATTATTTAAGAGTTTATCAAGCTACTTATTTGCTTCAACAATATTATATAAGTATTCTTCCCATTTCTTCGCTATAATTTTTGCATCAAAATCCAGTGCTGTTTGCCTGCCTCGTTCCGATAATAATTTTCTTAATTTTCTGTTGGAGATTAATTCGATTATTCCATACGCTAAGGAATCAATATCTCCTGGTTCAACTAGTAACATTCTTATGTTAAATCTTCACGCAAGTAATGAGCATTTTTGTCTTCTACATAATGTGGCAGATGTAGCGCTTCTACGCTTTGTTATATTCCTTCCAAAAACCCAAGGTTTCTGTCTTCAAGAGTTCCTACGACGGCCGCTCTGTCTAAAAATGAATTTGAAATTTCGCAGCTTGTTTCCGGAAGAAGGGCGCAGCTGTGGCATGCGGCGTAATTTAGGGAAAAGGTGCCTTGGCCTTTCATATTAATGCAGAGCGGATCTAATGAACACCATTTTGCTTCTTCTAACATATTGTCTAATATTTCCTGAAAGCGCTCAGGCTCTCCTTGCCGGACAAGTCCCCCAAGGCTTCCTTCTGAGTCGGGGGAAGCTGTGTATATCAAAATGCCTGCCATTTCCATATTCTCTTTCATATTCTTTACAAGTCATGAGTTCCTGTATAGTCTTATTTTTTTCTTCTTCATCCAGCACCCTATAGTAATTAAAAAAAGCATTAACTCCAATATCATTAGGAAATTCAAAAACATATTTCATGCCTTTGCCTCTAGATTGTGTGTCACCTCTAAGTAAAAATTGAATTCCTTCCATCGCAGCTTCCGAATTATTTAAACCTAGCTTTGAATTTCGCTTGTATTTCTCAACCAATAAATCTAAATCCTGAATAGTTTTCATTATCTCCTACTCCTTTTCTATACCAAAAAATACAAATATTTATATATTTCTACAATTATACCTAAAATCCTCCCTTGCAGTGAATATTTGAGGACGATCCATTTTTGGGGACGGAGGTGAATTATTCATTGCACTTCGTTTCATGCGGAATGACATAAACCAGGGATTTTCCCAGGCACTGCGGCACACGAGAGGGACGAAAGTTTAATTCGCAAAGGTTTTTATATGTGTATAAGCAAGTGCCTGACTCTGTGCTCCGCAGAAGTAAGAAGGAAAATCGCATAAGGTGGCGAATTTATATAGTTATAGTTAAAGTAAAAATTTAAAAAATTTATTTATAACTAAGCTACTAAATAATTAGCAGGGGGTTTCAACAAATGCCGACTATATTTCACAGTACATCGGAAATGTTAAAAAGTTTGCTTGATTCTGTGCAAGACGGAAGAACACAACTTCCGGATTTTCAAAGGGGTTGGGTGTGGGATAATGAACGGATTCGCAAATTGCTTGTAAGTGTTCTAAAGTCGTTTCCTATCGGAGCAGTTATGCTGCTTGAAACAGGAAACCCTGATGTAAGGTTTAAGCCTCGCTTAGTTGAGGGAGTCTGCTTACCGCAGCTGCCAGAACCTCAAAGGCTTATATTAGATGGACAGCAGCGCATAACATCTTTGTATCAAGCTCTTTACTTAGATGAGCCGGTTAAAACTACTGATGTTCGCGGAAAAGAAATCAGGAGATGGTATTATTTAGATATAAATATGGCAACAGATGTAAATTCAGATAAGGATGATGCTATAATTTCGCTGCCGGAGGACAAAATATTAAGGGGCAAGGGCAATGTAGTAATAGCTGATTTTTCAACTATGGAAAAAGAATGTGAAGCCGGACTGCTTCCAGTACATTATTTATTTAAACCTGATAAACTTTTACAGTGGCAAAATCAATATTTTAGCATTGACATGTCCCAAGAACGCTCTTTGCGATGGAGTAAGTTCATGGCAGAGGCGTTTTCAGCATTTAATAATTATCAATTACCGGTAATAACACTTTTGAATACAACACCAAAAGAAGCTGTATGCCAAGTATTTGAAAACGTAAACACCGGCGGTGTAACTTTGACGGTGTTTGAATTACTGACAGCTTCTTTTGCAGCAGATAATTTTTCACTAAGGGATGATTGGAAATTAAGATATGAAGGCAATCCAAGCAATAGTGAAGATGTTAAAGCATTTAAGAATAATCCTATTTTATCGATATTAGAAAATACAGATTTTCTGCAGACTATTGCGCTATTAGTAACTTATAATAGAAAGAAAGATAATCCTGGAGCTGCAGTAGGCTGTAAGCGCAGAGATATTTTAAATTTAACGGTAGAAGAATACAAGGCATGGAGCGGCAAAGTTACTGAAGGGTTTTATGAGGCTGCTAAATTTTTAATGGAACAAAAAATCTTCTCACATCAAGATATACCATATCCCTCACAAATGATACCTTTAACTGCAATCTTAGTTGAATTAGGACCGAAAGCCCACAATCACACAACAAGGCAGAAACTAGCACAATGGTATTGGTGCGGTGTTTTTGGTGAATTGTATGGTGCTGCTACTGAGACTCGGTTCGCAAAAGACTTGCCACAGGTTTTAGATTGGTTAGATGGTAAAAGCAAGCCGGATACGATAAGTGAAGCAACCTTCGATTCCGACAGGCTTTTGACTATGCGCACTAGAAACAGTGCTGCATATAAAGGTGTGCATGTTCTTTTAATGAGAGAAGGGTGTAGGGATTTTATATCAGGCGTTCCCATTGATCTTCAGACATACTACAATGACAGTATAGACATTCATCATATATTTCCTACAGCTTATTGTGCTAAGCAGGGAATACCTAAAGATCTATACAATTCTATAATTAACAAATCACCGCTTTCAGCTTTAACAAACCGCTCAATAGGAGGAAATCCACCAAGTATTTATCTGGATTTCATTGAAAAAGAAAAAAATATTGATGCTGATACCTTAAACAAAATTTTAGAAACTCACCTAATAGATGTTGACGCTATACGGTCTGATGATTTTAATACCTTTTTCGAAAAGCGAAAGGAAGCGTTATACAACAAAATTTTAGAAGCAATGGGTCAATAAGTAAATAAGTGTATGCTAGGGAAGCCTCTGAAAATCTCGGGTTTATGTCATGCTGAATGAAACGAGGTGGAATGAAGAATCTTAAAGCCGCTTCGACGAAAGATCCTTCGCTGACGCTCAGGATGACAGTTTTTGTTATTTGTAATATTGTTTCACTTTTTCAGAGGCTTCCTTGCACCGTGATGCCTGGAAAGAGAAAAAACCGCAGCAGTGCGGTTAAGAGTTTCTTTACATGTTTATAAGAAAGTCGCAAAAACTTTTTAGTTTCTCTTTGGTTTTATCGTAGATTCGTAGAGGGGATAATATTAAAAAAGCCAATAAAATCGACGAAAAAATTATAACCTCTATCAGTATCAATCAATGTATCATAAAACTTGTCTATCACAGCTTCCGCACTGTTAACTTTTAGTCTCGCAAAATACAATGAGTCCATGTGCTGACCCCCATAATCAATCATAATTTCTTATAACAAGTTCTTTAATACTGCCTCGCTTTTTGCCATCGCAATTAATAGATCTTTTGGCATAAAATTAATTCACTGTTTTGCATGTTCTTATCTCATCCTAATTTTATATTAGTATTTTTATCATTATATCATGAAATTGTTGCATATCACAAAAAGAATACTATATCCGATTATCAAAATCGTCTAGTTATTGCATTGTAAATATTATATAATATTGTATAAATCTAAAGTTATGAGATTCGCGGAGGTTGCGGTATGTTTATAAGCTTAGTTACTGCTTTTTCTAAAATACCCACTGATATTTATTGTAGCTTAATGGTGGCAATCTTTATTATAGCTATGTGGTACTTTCATCGTCTGCCGAAGAAATACTCAGAAACTCTGACTGTCTTATCAAGGGCATTTAAAATCGAAGGGGATATTCATAGTAAAGCAAGTCACGCGGTAGAAGTCTTGGAAAAAGAAATTGAAAAACAAAAAAAGCTTTCAGATCCTCATTTAAAAGGAGAGGACAAGCTCTATTTTTTGAATCTATTAGAGAAGATAAAATCCCGTTTATATAATGGCGATTTTTCCAGTATTTCCGAAGTTGTAAATTATGACACGATTATTGCAAAGCATGGATATCGTTCTTTTGCAGGCCTTATGCCGGGTATTTTTACAGGTCTTGGAATTTTAGGAACATTTCTAGGCCTTGTAGGAGGGCTCAAAGGTTTGGATTTTTCCAATCCCTCGGCTTTAGAAGGTGGAATAAATATACTTATTTCTGGTATGTATTTAGCTTTTGTGACATCAGTAGTAGGAATTATCTTATCCATTTCGTGGTCAATTATAGATAGAAATCGAATTGCTAAGTATAAAAGTCGCGTGGATGTTTTTAATAATATGTTTGAAAAATATTTAGAAAAGCCCAAGCTGCACGATTTTTTGGCTAAAATTGTAGAACTTGAAGAAGAACAGAGAAGTTCCATAAATACTTTGGCGTCAGATATTAGCCTTGAAGTTCAAAATATAATGCAGAGTATAGTAATGCCTCAATTTGCAGGTGCCTTAGTTAAGGTCCTGGATGATGGCGTGGTATCTAAAATAGATCAATCATTCGGAAAGGTTTTAGGCGAGGTTAAGACCGCCTCGGAAAATTCAAACCTTCTCTTAGAAAAATTTGTTGATACTGCTTCGACAAATCAGATCGAGGGATTAAATAAAATTGTCCAAGAGTTTATCAATAATATGAATGGTGCTTTGGAAGGTAGATTTGAAGCTTTGGCTCACTCTATCGATGAAATGATCTCATGGCAGAGCAGCATGACAAACAATGTGGGAAAGCTGCTAGCAGATATAGCGGATACAAGCCTCAATATAAAAGAGATAAACAGCAGCGTAGAAGATACCATATTACGGTTTTCCAATTATTTTGACAAGGTTAACAATGCAAATGAAAAACTAATAGAAAATATCAATCTTATTGAATCTACATCACAGAATATAGCTAGATTCATCACAGAGGCATCTCAAATATTTAAAGAGTTGAATGAAGAAAAAGGCTTATTTGAGACTCAAAAGGATAATTATGTAAAGCTTATGGAAAGTTATACGGCACAAGTCAGTCAAAAAATAGCAGAGTTACAGCAAAATTGGAATCAGGTAAGTAAAAATTTATACAACTTAAATTCAAGCCTTCAACAATCCATGGGCGAATTTGGCGAGAAAACCCACAGCAGTCTAAAGCAGAGCTTTGAAATCTTTGACAGAGAGCTTGCATTAATAGCAAGATATTTGGATGGCACCATTTCTGAAATAAGATCTTCTGTTGCCGAACTACCAATTGTTATTTCTGAATTTAAAAAATCATTGGATGTAGCCAATTAAGGAGGATTTAGATGGATAATGAAACAAATCATGATTATTGGCAATCCTATTCAGATCTTATGGCAGCAGTACTTTTAGTTTTTGTACTGTTGATAAGCATAATGATGTATAAATACAATGGCATGGCAGCCGAATTAAAGCAACAAAAATCTAAGGTCGACGAGTTAATCGGAATTAGATCTATGATTATTAAGGAGCTTTTAGAAGAATTTGATGCTACAGAGCTATCCCTCAATATTGACTCCCAGTCGGGAGCTATTCGGTTTAGTGATGGGGTATTTTTTGATACGGCCGAATCTGTGCTGAAACCCGAGGGTAAGAAATACTTAAATGAATTTTTACCCAGATATCTCAATGTGTTGCTAGATCCTAAGTATAAAAAATTTGTATCTCAAATAATAATTGAGGGTCATACAGACAATCGAGGCAGTTATATGTACAATCTAGAGCTATCCCAAAAGCGTGCTTTTGCAGTTGTTTCGTACATACTTCTTGAAAATATACCTGGAATAAATCCTGATATGAAGCAGGATCTTCAAGTTTTTTTGACGGCAAACGGTAGGTCGTACAGTCAGCCCATGTATAATGGAAGTACTATAGATTTAGACAAGTCCCGGAGGGTAGAATTTAAGTTTCGATTGAAAGATGAGGAAATGATAACTGAAATGCAAAACATTCTTGAAGGGCAGAGGGAAAAATGAGATGGCATACCTTTTGTTTTACGCCTACAAATTTGATTTTGACCCGAAAAGAGCTTGTCCAAAAAGACGTAGAAATTAAAAATAGTATTAGAAATCCACAAAAAGAAGATATTCTTAAGCTGCTTGCAAAAATAGAAAAAATACCCTTTGATGAAATCCGCCAGTTTGCCTTTTCCTTGACTTTGCGGGAACTTTACCAGCTGGTATATTATTTCCCCACTGCTGACATAGAATCTCATGCCAGAAAAATATGTGAAATTATAAAATTAAGGTTCAAAGATGAATTTGTTGAACTGCTCTGGACTGGCTTTCAAAAAAATTATATTAATAGAAAGTTTTGCTTACTCTTTTCGGAAATCTTAGCGCAAAAAGGGGAGCTTTTTGTAAGTTATTTTAGAAACCCAACGGTCTATAATTTAGCCAAGAATTGGGTAGCCAGCGAGCAAGTAACATCTTCTATTTTCAAGTATTTGAACAGGCAGGGCATAAGCTTGGATGATTTCTTTACTATATTCAAGATAGAAGATGATACTTTATTAGCAAAAGATATTAAGAAACATGTGTATTTATATTGTAATGAGGACTTTTATCTTAAAACCGGTGGAGAGAATTTAAGAAGTATAATCGAGCAATATAATAACGAAGAATTAATTTTATTTACAGAGAATTATTTAAGCAAAGTATCCTTTGTTAATTTTCAAAGAGATGTAATGGAGTTTTTGGCAAAGCACAAGAAAAAACCTCGAGAAAAGGAATTGGATTTTTTCTGGAGCAACATATCTGATAGCAGCTTTAAAAAGTTTTGTAAATGGATATACATAAATACTCTTAAAATCGCCTTTAACGATGATCGCAGAGAGTTTTGGTTACGATACATAGACTTGTTTGAAGATATGACGTATGTGAAAAAATACAGTCAGCTTTTTATGTACTTTGAAAATTGTGTAGTAGTCGAATTCGGCGCATCTGGTGCGGTACATGTATATCAAAAAGAGGAATTTAAAAAGCAATTTCAGCGTTTTGCCAACAATACTGATCCAAAAAATGACAGTTTCTTTAAAATGCCTGAAAAGGCCATGCGCATCCCTCACAGAGGGTACAATTGGCAGCAGGCTGCTGATAATGCTATGTCGCAAATCTTTAAAGGAAATTTTATTCCGAATGTCACAGTTAAAACTTCCGGTCAATGGATATATACAGATACCAAATTGACAGTAGGAGGACACTATGCTAGATATTACTTATGAATTAGAAGAAAATGGCATCAAAATCATGTGTTTTTCACCGTCAGGTATTATCAAAATACCTCTCTTTTTAAATTCAAAGGAAAAGCTAAAAGATCTTTCTACCAGAGATTTTGAAAAGCTCAATTTATTAGATTCATTTTGGCAAAAGAGCCTGGTAGCAGAAGGAAAAGACAATGATTGCTGCTTCATGTTCTATGATTCATTATATGAAATACCGGAAATGGATCGCAAAATCCTTGGTCTTCCTATAGAGAGGGATATTACTGCAAAGGTTAGATCCAAGGGTATCTTATATAGATCAAATTTTAATGTAACAGCTCAGTTATATTTAAACCATGAACCATTGGGAAAACTTTTTAGGCGGCATAAAAATATAGTTTATTTCGGAAAAGAATATATACTGCTGCCTAAAGAGATTTATGATCTGCTTTCAGAAATTGAAAAGTATTCAACTACTGATAATCCTGTAGAGCAGGCAAAGTTTGTCGCTAAGATTAAATATAAGGCAAAACTTGCCGGCGCGGAGCTTGATAAAATCCTCCAAGCAGAAGAAGTTTATTTCCCTGATAAACTGGATGTAGAAATAAAAAAACACTCTGATGAACATTTAGAGCTTTTCCCAAAGTTGGGAGAAGAAATTGACGAAATCATAAAAGATGTGCAAAGACCATTGGCATCTTACAACACCCTTCGCGGCGAAGGCATAAATCGAAGAAGGATTTTTCTTGAAGATAATGTAAAGCAAAGTTACAACAAAATCATCGAAAAGAAAGATATTAAAGGCGCAGATGTTCCTAAATTTTTAACAAACCCTTACTCTGTCCTTCCGGAGGAAATAGATATTTCAAAGTTTGGCCAAAGGGTAAAAGAGTTAGGTCTTAGAGTGTATAGAGCAAACCCATATGTTAGTGTAACCCCCGATAAAAATTCTTCCGGATGGTTTGATTTTGACTCCGGTGGCATTGTAGAGCCCATAATGTATGGGAATGATTTTGATAAAGATGAGCAAGAAGTAGAGAAAGCCGCAGATGTAAAAAAAATTAATCTAGAAGAATTAAAAATGCTTGCAGAAAAAGCCAAAGAGCAAGGCGAAGATCATATTTATTATGATGGTCAATGGATAAATATCGATGTTGACAAAACTGAAAATTTCATCGCAACATGGGAAAGAGAATTGGGAGCTAAGAAAAAAATTTATTTATCCAAGCTTCCTTATGTTTTGAAAATTTTTGAGAATATTGACTCATTAGAGTATAACGAAACCGCATTTAAAATTAAAAATCAGCTCACCAGAAGATTTGATGTATCGGATTTTGAGGCTCCTGCTAATCTTGCTAACTGTAACCTCTTTAAGCATCAAAAGGAAGGCTATCTTTGGATGCGAAACTTGAGGCAAAATCTGCTGGGAGGACTTTTAGCTGATGATATGGGGCTAGGTAAGACTTTGCAGGTAATAGCTTTTATGTGTTTTTTGAAGGATAATGATGCTTTAAGCCCATCCTTAGTAATTGCACCTTCCACACTACTTGATGTATGGGAAAGGGAAATAGGCAATTTTTCAAAAATAACCTCCGTCTATCAGCATCGAGGTCTTAATCGATATAAGAATATAGAAATGATAAAAAACTATGATGTAGTGCTTACTACATATGAAACGCTGGTAAAAGATCAGCTGATATTAGGACAAATCGACTGGCAGGTAGTAGCATGTGATGAGGCTCAGAAGATAAAAAACAGTACGACATTAAGCACCATAGCTGTTAAGGCTTTAAAAGCAAAGACCAAACTTGCCGTTACCGGTACGCCTGTGGAAAATAATCTGGGAGAATTATGGTGTATAGTAGATTTTGTGCAGCCGGGGCTGCTGAATAGTTATAACGAATTTAGGAACCGTTTTCAAAAACCTATTGAAAACAATATAGAAAAAGGTGATCGCTCAAGACAAGCAAGAGATGAACTTTTAAATACAATAAAGCCGGTATATATCAGAAGAGAAAAAGAGGATATTTTAGATTTGCCGAAAAAACACGAGCATTCTTTAGCGGTAGATCTCTCATCTGTTCAAGAAAAGATTTACAGCTGCCTTATACAAGAATATAAGGCAGGCAGAAAAGAACAAAAAGGCATGGCTCTGGCAGTAATTCAGAAACTTATTCAAGTTTGTGCTCATCCTCGCTTAGTATCAGGAAATGAATTAGTTTCTACAAAGCAGTTAATTGATGAATCAGGTAAGCTGAAACTTACATTGAATATATTAGATGAGATACAGCAGCGGGGAGAAAAAGCTGTAATTTTTACCCATTACAAAAAAATGCAGGCAATACTCAAAAAGGTTTTATTAGATAAATATGGTATAAATTGTTCAGTAATAAATGGAGATGTTAAGCAAAACAGGATACAAATAATCGACCACTTTCAAAACACTCCTGGTTTTTCCGTGATAATTCTCTCCACAAGAGCTGCCGGACTTGGCATAACTATCACTGAGGCAAACAACGTAATCCATTATACCCGAAGCTGGAACCCTGCGGTAGAAAATCAAGCTACTGATAGGGTATACCGAATAGGACAGAAAAGAGATGTAAATATATATTACCCGATTTCCGTAAGCAGCCGCGGAAGTACAGTAGATGAAAGGCTAGATGAGATATTGCAGCAAAAGCGCATTTTGGCACGTGATATCGTAATTCCCTCCAAATATATCAAAGTTGGAAAACAAGATATCGAATACCTACTGCAAGATGCATACAGCTTTGAAAAGTAAAAATCTGTAGGTAGATTATTCGTTAAAAAGCCAATAAAAAATGTTATAATTAACATATAAGGGCTATATTCCCACTGAAAGTTTGTAATTCAAATTATTTCTAATTGAGGTGATGGATTTGAAAAAATTTAATTTCACAATTCTTATAGAAAAGGACGAAGATGGATTATATATAGCATCAGTGCCTGCATTGAGAGGATGTCATACACAAGCTAAAACCGTTGAAGAATTGCTGCCAAGAATAAAAGAGGCTATAGAGCTTTATCTAGAAGTGAATAACAGCGAAGTTACAACAAATGAATTCATCGGTGTTCAGCAGGTAGAGGTTTCTATATGAGTAAATTAAGTATTATTTCATCAGTGGAGATGATACAAATCCTTAAGATCTTAGGGTTTGAGGAGATCCGGCAAAAAGGCAGTCACAAATTCTTTAGACACAAAGACGGAAGAACAACTATAGTTCCATTCCATGGAGAAGATCTGGGAAGAGGCTTAATAAGAAAAATATTAAGTGATATAGAAATTTCTGTTGACGAATATGAGGCACTTAGAAAATCATGATTTTGAATATTTGGGAACGGAGGTGTATTATTTACTCAGGCCCATACTGTATCTTACCCTGCTTAAGTCTTCTCCTTTTTTAGGTTTTCTAAAAACAAACAAATGCTCATGCATTATCAGATAAAAGTTATATTTCTCAACTTGTCTTTCCCAGTATGGCGTAGATTTACAATTATGCTGAACTTTTATGATATCCTCTTTTAATATGAATCCGTTTTTTAGAAAAAGGTCCATTACATAAAAAGCTAACGGCACATAATGAGAGCTTTTTCTTGTATCTCCTATCAATATCCCACAATACTTATTTTCTTTTAATACTCTCCGCAGTTCTATAATCCCTTTTTCTAATTCACCACAAAACTTTTTAACTCCTGATATATTTGATAAATCTCCGTCAATGCCTTTTGAATATTCTATTATATTCAGGTATGGAGGATGTGTTATTATCAGATCTATGCTTCCATCACTTATTTCACGTAAGTTTCTTATGTCGCCTACTTTTACAATAGGGTTGTATTTATAATCACCTTCAAATTCCAGGTTTTTCTTGGCTATTTCAACCGCTTGAGGATTTATATCAAAACCTATGCCCTGCCTATTTAGCAGTTTGGTCTCTATAAGGGTTGTTCCGCTTCCTACCATTGGATCGAGCACTACATCTCCCTCTTGAGAATATCTCAATATAAGATTTCTGGGTATCTGTGGTGCAAAATTGCCTCGATAATTTCCGTTGTGTGTTTTCCATTTACCCCTATCGGGAAAGGACCAAACAGTAGTTATTTCTTTCTTAAAATTTATATTTTCCATAATATTTCCTCCAATAACCCCGTACGAACAAAATGAAGATTTAATAAATAATCTACTCTTTCAAATCCTTTTTCTATCTGGTTCTTTTGATCCTTCCATCCGATACCGTCTGTAACCCAAATAAATTCAAAACCGTTTTCTCGCAATTCATTTTGTCTTTCTATATAAGAATCCACTATTTCTTGGGGCTTTGAGCCAGACCCGGAAAAAAAGTTGACTTCAATGTTAATCACTTTACGATTATCCTTAATAATTATAAAATCCGCCTTTCTATTTTTTATAGAAGAGTTTACCTTAAAGTCAAAATTATCCTCAAGATATTTAAATTGCTTTTGATACAGCATTGTATATGAAGCCCTTTGCTTTGCAATTATATCTTCTATGATAGGTTTTAAAACCATCTCCATGGCATGGCCGCTTCTATTCTTCCTTGCATTAGTATCCATTCCAACTTCTATACCTGTTACATAATCCTGTATGCTATTTGACGACAGCTCAAGGAAGAATCTCTTTAAACCCGTCTTATTAAAAAACTCTGTGATAGCATCAATATCATTAGAAGTTAATTTCCTCTTGCTAAAATCATAAGTTACCGTATCGGAACTATCATCTATAAAATCCTTAACCACTTTGAATTTTCGTTCTCTTATCGCCAAGAGAATTGGAATTGCCGGAATAACCTGTGGATATTCTATTAAAATCTTCCTCAAATCCGAATCAAAATTTTTACTGCCGATTAGGGTGTTTAATATATTAAATTCGATTTTGTACTCCTCTACATTTCTTTTAACCTTGTCCCAATCGACGAAAAAATTATAACCTCTATTAGTATCAATCAATGTATCATAAAATTTGTCTATCACAGCTTCTGCGCTGTCAACTTTTAGTCTTGCAAAATAGGATGAGTCCATGTGCTGACCCCCACAATCAATCATAATTTCTTATAACCAGTTCTTTAATACTGCCTCGCTTTTTGCCATCGCAATTAATAGATCTTTTGGCATTTACTCGCTCGATTTTGAAACCGGAATAAAGAACATCAAAAAAATCGTCGTTTATGTCTTCATTTTTGGGATCGGAATTGCTTAGGATTAAAAAAGCGCCTTTTTTATCCATTTCTTTGTAATAATTAGCCAATCTGATTTGATCCTCATCGTTAAAACCATCTTTATCATAACTTGTAAAATAAGATGTTTTGTTTAAAGGTCTATATGGTGGATCAAGATACACTAAGGTATTAGCATCGATAAATTTTTTGCTTTCTTCGAAATCTGTCGAAAATACATATGTGTTTTTAAGCGCCTCATTAACTCTTAACAGATTTTCCTTATCACAAATAGTAGGATTTTTATATCTGCCAAAAGGCACATTGAACTTTCCTCTTTTATTTTGTCTGAATAAGCCGTTAAAACAGGTTTTATTTAAAAATATTAAATATGCTGCTCTTTTTATCCAATCGCTGTTATATGTTTCATAATTAAAATTATCCTGCTGATTATTGTATTCATCTCTTGTTTTGTAGTAATATTCTTTTCTATCAATTTCAGGTAGGTTTATATATTCATCTTCAATTCTTTCAAGTTCGTACATTAATTCTTGAACATCCTTTTGAATAACTTTATACCCGATAATTAATTCCTTGTTTATATCATAGAGAAATGACTCTTTCACCTCATAATTACTTTTTAAAAAAAAGAAAAAAGCGCCACCACCTACAAAGGGTTCCACATATCTTTGAACAGTTTTAGACATCTTTATTTTAAGTGGTAGTCTGTCAGATAACTCGTTTAACAACTGTGTTTTGCCCCCTGCCCACTTTACAAACGGCTTGGCTTCTTTTTCAAATATATTCCCTGTATTTTGGCATAAAATTAATTCACTGTTTTGCATGTTCTTATCTCATCCTAATTTTATATTAGTATTTTTATCATTATATCATGAAATTATTGTATATCACAAAAAGAATACCGGTTACTGCTCAAAGGTTGAAAACGACTTGTCATCCTAAACGCAGTGAAAGATCTTTATAAGGAGCGAATAAAATTCTATGCTGCCCATTTTTAGGGACGGAGGTAAATATTCATTAAAAAAGCCAATAAAAAATGTTATAATTAATATATAAGGGCTATATTCCCACTGAAAGTTTGTAATTCAAATTATTTCTAATTGAGGTGATGGATTTGAATAAATTTAATTTCACAATTAAATTTATTTCCCCATGACTTTATCCATCAGCATTTCGTAGCTGTCTACCACATCGTATTTGACTGTATCGTTGCTAATTTTTTTGAAATGTTCTCCCGCACAGTGAATTTTGGCTTCTTCTATACCTCTCGTGTCAAATTTTAATGATTCTAGTTTCCCTTTGGTTTCGGCGATAAAGTATATATGTCTTACCTTGCCTTCGTTGAATACAATGGCCCAGTCCGGACTGTAGTTCCCTACCGGAGTTGGTATGAAGAATCCTCTGGGAAGCTTGGCGTATACGCATACCTCAGCACTGCTGTCCAGTTCTTCGGCAAATCGTTTTTCAACATCGGAATCAGTGACTACATAATCGTAAACGTGTTTTTTTACTTCCCAAGCATTTTTGCCTATAGTTCCGGTTAAAGTGTTTTCAGTGAAGATGGTTGTATCAAAAACTTCATCTATTGGATTATAAGCAATATGCTGTATTATCATGGCAGCCTTTTGTTCATTTATAATCCTTGCAGTTTTTATGATAAATTCTTCGGGATTTTTCCGGAATAAGTAAAAGGTCATCGGCTTAATGCCTTTAAGAATGTTAACTATCGCATTTCTTGTTAGTTTGGTTTCATCTACCATTTTTCCTACCAAATCATATCTTATAGCAGGGGTTACTGCTGAATAATCTTTATCTATAGCTGTTTCCTTGACTTTAAACGCTTCTCCTCTTTCCAGCTCTTCTTTTGAGGATATAGATTTCATTTCCCCTGTCTTTACCTGATAGGTTATATCAGATACTTTTAAATCTCTGTCTAATGCAATAATACAGTTTTTAATCAATTCCTTCGTATCAAAGTCAACATAATATGCAGTTTTTACATTTATCTTATTCCACAGTTCTTGAAATTCCCTTTTCTTAAAATTCTCATTGACTTTTAGTTCTTTAATATTTTCTTCTCTGCTATTTTCCACAAGAGGTGTAACGCCTTCACTATATATTTTACCTACTAATTGAATAATCCCTTCCTTGAAATCATTTACTTCCTCCGGTAAATTTATCTTATTTTCTTCCAGAGCCTTATAGTATTTTTCAGTTAAAATATCATTATCATCTACATACATATTTCGTATAAATGAGCGGTGAAGGGTATTCGCTAGGCTTTCATCTATAAATAATTCTTCTCCTTTGGCATTTTTAACTACATTGTTTAAGAAAAACTCTGCATTTGCTTTTTGAGGTCTGTCGGATAAGGTTTCTGCAATTTCCGACTGCAAGCTTTTTGCAAAGGATTCATAAGATTCACTGGCTATTACTGTAAGTACATTTATATCATGGACATCTATTCCCGGAGTTTCTCCGTCTATCCTATTACCATCTTGGTCTACACAAAGCCTGAGGCCTCTCCCTACTTCCTGTCTTTTTCTTATGATAGAATCGCTGTGCTTTAAAGTGCATATCTGAAATACATTCGGGTTGTCCCAGCCTTCCCTTAAGGCAGAGTGGGAAAAAATAAATCTGGTTGGTTCATCAAAGCTCAGCAGCCTTTCCTTATCCTTCATTATCAAATCATAGGCAGATTCATCCTCGGAAATCTTCTCTTTGCCTTTAGCTGATGGGTCTACCATTCTCCCCTTGCTATCTATGGAAAAATATCCTTTATGAGTATCTTCCACATCAATGGATTTTAGGTATTTTACATATGAATCATCAAATAGGGTTATGTATTCATTTAGTACGTTCATATATTCTTCTTCAAAAATTTCTCCATATTCCCCATTTACTTGATTTCCACTTTCATCATATTGCCTGTATTTTGCCACCTCATCTATAAAAAAGAGAGTAAGCACCTTTATTCCCTTGTTATAGAGTGATTTTTCCCTTTCAAAGTGAGACTTTATCGCTTCACGAATCTGGATTCTTCTTAAATTAGTTTCACTGATGTCGCCTTGGACATCGCCAGCATTAAGCGTAACTCCGTTTGTAAAGCTTATGATGTTTTTATAGCCGTTTATCTCGGATAAGGTGTATCCCTTATATTGCTCCATATAATTGGAATGAGTATATAAATCAAATCCTTCATCCACATTTCTGGTAACTCTTTTAATTCCATTCTTTTGTTTAACTTCGAATTCTATCCTGGCTACCGGCTTGCTCTTGGTGCTTACATCTATTCCTTCAAAATAAATGTAGCTATTGGTTCCGGTCAGTCCTTTTACTGTAATTCCTTTCACCTTGATTTTCTTTACGAGTTTCATATTATAAGCATCCAGAGCATCTAATCTATATATCTTATTGTAATCTTCCTTGTGAGTTGCCGAATATCTTAAGGTAAATAATGGCTTGAAAAGCTTTAACGCTTCTTTGGTTTTCTTGCCTTCTACGGATTGAGGCTCATCTATTATAAGGATGGGATTGGTCTGGGCAAGAACGTCTATGGGTCTTCTGGTACCAAAATCGTCCAGTTCCTCATATATCTTTCGAGCATCTTTACCCCGTGCATTAAAGGCTTGGGAATTTATTATCATAGCATTGATACCGGAATCAGAGGCAAATTGATCTATTTTATGAAGTTGTTTGGAATCATATATAAAATATCGGATTTTTGTACCATATAAATCCATAAAATGGTCTTCAGTTATTTGAAAAGATTTATATACTCCTTCTCTAATTGCAATAGAAGGCACTACTATTATGAATTTTTTCCAACTATAGGCTCGATACAGTTCATACATAGTTCGAATATATGTATAGGTTTTTCCTGTTCCTGTTTCCATTTCAATTGTCAGATTATATCTGCCCTCTAATCTGTCCGAGGGTTTTAGGCCATTTCTTAATTGAACTTTTCTGATGTTTTTTAATACATCATCTTCTGCCAATCCTATGGGATTGTTCCTGAAACCAATTTCATCTATAAAACTTACTTGACCTTCTATTTCTCCCTTTACCCTACCAGTATCCAGTTGAAAATGGGAAACATGATTTGACTGTCCTCTAAAACAATCCACGACAGATTCTACCGCATCTATTTGAAACTTCTGCTGTTTAAATTTAAGCTTCATCAAATCACCCCTCATAAAACTTTAATCTCCGTGCCGGGAGATATGGCTTTAAATATTTCTTCCAGGTTTATTCTGTCAGGACAGGATTTAAAGGAGTTATCTCTAAATACTACCTTTAGCGGCTTAGTTTTAGCTATCTCTTTAACTAATTTTTCATCTACATCTTCATCAAAACATGCCACAAGTGAATCACCTGCTACAAAATGAACTTCTTTGCCGTAAATCTTTTTTGTTTCAATCGGCAGCGACAGCTCAAGGCCTGCCTCAAGCATTACTTGCGTTAGCAGATCCAAGCCGGTTCTATCTTCTTTTATATTGGATTCTAATTGGTCCAAAAGATTTTGGTCAAGTTCATCAGGCCTGTAATATACATCCTTCATGTTTGAAGAATCTACTCTATATACCCTAAAACCATAATCTATATCTGCGCCAGTTTCTTCCTTTATCTTCTTTCCTGCACGGCGAATACGTTCTTTGCCTATTTCGGCGATGTTTTTAAAGCCTGCTTTATAGGCCTCGGATTTTTCGTCACAAGGCTCAGGCAGTTGAACCATGATGTATTTGCGACCTCCCCCATCCTCTGCATTAAGCTCCATCACTGCATGGGCAGTGGTGGCGGAGCCGGAGAAGAAGTCGAGGATGAAACAATCGTTACTTGTATAAAGTTCTATAACTCTTTTTATCAATTTTACTGACTTGGGATAATCATAAAATGCTTTACCATCAAACAATTTATTTAATTCTTGCTTTGCTTCTTGAGAATGACCTACTTCTTCATACTTCCAAATTGTTAGAGGCGTCATTGTGCTTTTTACTTCTGATAAGAATCTTTTTATACTAGGCACATTATTGCCATCCTCCCCAAACCAAATTCTATTGTCTTTAACCATTTCTTCAAATCTTTCTTTAGTATATCTCCAGCAGTATCCTTCAGGTGGCAATACTTTTCTGCCACTTGGAGTAGTTATTTCATAAACTTTTTCCGGAACTATCGGTCCAACAGATAAATCGCTAGATTTCCAAGGACCTCTTGGATCATTATCTGGATTTTTGTATCTTTTATCGGCTTCTCCGCTTCTTTCCAAGCCATTGCAAACAAGTTGATCTATGTTTTTAGCATATGACACCATATAATCATGATTTTCAGAAAAATGTTTTTTCAGGTTTACCGGAGCATACGCTCTTTCCCATACCACCGTTGCGACAAAATTCCTCTCCCCAAATATCTCATCGCAAATCTTCCTGAGATTATGCACTTCATTGTCATCTATAGATATAAATATTACTCCGTCTTCGGATAGCAGGTTTCTGGCAAGTTTTAATCTTGGATACATCATTGTCAGCCAGTCGCTGTGAAATCTTCCGTTGTATTCGGTGTTTTGAAAGAGCCTGTTGCCGTCTTCATCTACTTGGCCCGATTCTTCTGCGTATTCATCTTTGTCCTGGGTAAAATTGTCCTTATATATAAAATCTTTACCGGTATTGTAAGGCGGGTCTATGTATATGCATTTTATCTTGTTTAGGTAGGATTCTTGAAGTAGTTTTAGGACTTCCAGGTTGTCTCCTTCTATATATAGATTCTCTGTATCTTCCCAGCTTACGCTGTCTTCTTTTACCGGTCTTAGGGTTTTATCTATGGGGGTATTAGCTCTAACAACAGCTTCTTTTTTCCCCGGCCAGGTTAGTTGATATCTCTCCTTGCTGCCTTCAACTATTTCATCGCTTAACTCCTGCTGCAAAAGTTCAAAGTCTATGGCATGGGTTATATTGCCATCTTCATCTTTTATTTCTGTGATTACATTAGGAAAGAGTTTACCTATTTTTTCTACATTTTCTTTAGTAATATCTTTTGATCTCATTTTTAGTTTCTTCATCTGGGACCTCCTAGGTTATTTCTGAGTTCTTTTAACTCTTTTTTCTTTTTTTGAAGCTGTATGTTTAAATCCACTTTTTTATTAAATTGTTTTTCCCTTTTTATTTTGCCTTCCAGCTTTGATATTTCTTTTTCTAATTGTTCTCGGATTTGATTTAACTCTATTAGTTCTTCTATATCATCTTCGGGTGTGCTCTCGATAGGAAGCAGCTGTCTTATGATGTTATCGTAGACATCCTTTAAATCAAGCCCTTTGAGTATATCTATTTTTAATTCATCTTCCTTTATCCAGTCTGATTGATAATAGGAATGGACCACCATTTTATTCTCATCAATTTTATTTCTTTCTTTATACGCTATGGCAAGCTTTACATTATCATCGTATCTTAAAATATATATTATGGGATACGGGATTGCCCTGTCTATGTTTTCAAGAATTTCCTGTGAAATGTATTTTTCTTTTAGGCTTATTTCAAATATCTGGATTTCTTCCACATCTTCTGTGGGACCCAAATTTACCGTATCCTTAGATAGCTTATACTTCCATGTTATTCTTTCTATTTCATCTGTGAATTTCTTTTCCAGCTTCGTATCTGTTCCTATCTGCTGATAAAATTTGTTTTTCGGTATTCGGCGATTGTACAAGGCTTTATCAGGTATATTCAGCATGAATTCACATCTTCCTTATGACTACAAAGGATATAAGTTCAAAATCATCCAGCCCTTTTATGGAATCTAACAGCGCTGTGGTGCCTCCTGAACTAAAAAGGCTGTCTATATCGGATTCTTGGTTTACATCGATTATGGATTTTATAGCATCTTCTAGTAGTCTGGAATACTTATCCATTTTCTTACCATCTCTTGTTTCTTTGTTAAAAGGTCTATATACTTCTTTAATGGGTTTGTTTTTGCCTTTACATCCGCTGCGCAGTACATCTAATATTTTCTTCACCTTTAGGTGGTTAACGACCACTTCCCCCTCATAATCTATATATACTAAATAAAAGGGATATAGAACATTTTGTTTATTTACATCTATATCATCATTTATATTTTTCAAGACAAAGATTACCCCTGGGCTTATCCCTTTTTCTTCATCAGCTTTTATAACCGTATGAAGACCATTAGGAACCTTATCTAAATCTCCGTTTTCTTTTACAAAACTCACTAAATCCATCCTAAAATCATTTAAGCCCAAATCCGTAATAGATATCCCTGTGTTGATATCTTCTAAATCCAAAACTTCCTCCTGAAGTTTTTTTAACTGTTCTTTTCTATATTCTAGGTCTGTGGATTGATTAGACAAATAGTTGTCATCTCCGGTTGCCGTCATATTAACTATGACCATTCGGTTTTCTACTCGTTCTCTAAGATTTATATATTCATCTAAGCTCATATTAGGCCAAAAATTTACTAGTTGTATTACATCGTTTTTTGAGCCAATGCGGTCAATTCTTCCAAATCTTTGAGTTATCCGAACCGGATTCCAGTGGATGTCATAGTTAACAAGGTAATCACAATCCTGAAGGTTTTGGCCTTCAGATATGCAATCGGTGGCTATTAGGATGTCTATTTCTCCTCTTATATGGGGCATAACTAGATTTTTTTCTTTGGATATAGGGGAAAAGCAAGTGATGATAGTATGAAAATCGTTTTTTAGTTTTAGAGTGTTTTTGTTTGCATCGGAGCCAACGACTTTTGCAGTGTGAAGATTAAACTTCTCCAGAACATATGGAGCTATTTCTTCGTATAAATAATCGGCCGTATCGGCAAAAGCGGTAAAAATGATTATTTTTTTGTTGCCTTTATTTATTGGATTAGTGATTTTTTCTTTTATTATGTATTTTAAAGTGGATAATTTTAGGTCATGAGGCGGGGTTATTTTGCTCATTTCTTCCAGCAAGTAGCTTATTATCTCTCTGTCATGAATTAAATCTTCTCGCCATGAAATCCTGTCCATATCCGAAAGGTTAATTTTTACTTTGTCCCCAATACTGTATTCCTCATCGAGCCAATCATCTTCATCAAGGTTGATATTCTCTATTTCTTTATACGTCGTAATTTCCTTTGATGCATAGCTGTCAAATTTATCGATTTCTTCAATTGTTGTATCGATGTTATTCAGCATTTTGGACAATGTAATTCTAAAGGCGTCCACTGAACTTTCCAGCCTTTTTAGTAAATTTATTCTCATTAAGGTCTGCAGGCTTCGCTCTCTGTCTGATTGTTTTAAACTGCCTAAGCCGCCTTTGACAATAGTATCATATATGCTTTCATAAAAAGACATTTTGCTGGGTAAAATATAATTAAATGGTGCATAAAAACTTAAATTTAACTTTGATAATTCCTTGTATATTTCATTATAGCTTATGACATCCGAGCGTTGTGTGAGATTGCAAAAATGAGATATGGGCTTTAGACGCTTGGGAAATCTGCCTATTTCGTCTACATTATAGTATTTTTGAATATGCTTTCGAGATCGTGCTATTGTAAGACTGTCCAGTAGTTCGAAAAAATCAAAATCTAGCATACTCAAAAGGGTCTCTGTAGTTCTTTCGGAAGTAGGCATCTTTGACCATTTATTAAAAGAGTACTGGGCTCTTTTAAAAATGTCATCAATGTCGCGTTTCGTATTTAACTTCGCATTTATATTTGAAGGGTTCCCTTCATAGACCAAGGCTAGTTGGTTTTTTAAATCATTGAACCTATTGTTGACAGGTGTTGCCGAAAGCATTAAGACATCAGTTTTAACACCGGTTTTGATTACTTTTCTCATAAGTCTTTGGTATCTGGTTTCCCTGCCTTTTATGGGGTCATTGTTTCTAAAGTTGTGGGATTCGTCAATTACCAATAAATCATAATTGCCCCAATTAAGTCTTTCAAGACTAATGCCGTTAGTGTAGCCGCCATCTCTAGACAAATCTGTATGATAGAGAACATCATAGTTGAATCTGTCTTTGTGTAATATATTATTGGTATAGTTTTCTCTGTAGGTAAGCCAGTTTTCCGCAATTTTTTTAGGACATAGCACCAATACATTTTTATTTCGCAGTTCATAATATTTTATAACTCCTAAAGCAGTAAAGGTCTTGCCCAAACCTACACTATCAGCCAATATACATCCATGGTATTTTTGCAGTTTATTGATAATACCTATAACGGCATCTTTTTGGAAATTATAAAGTCTATTCCAAATTTCTGTTTCTTTGAATCCGGTAGATTCATTCGGGAGTAAGTCTTCGGTAATATCTTCCAAAAATTCATTGAAGATATTATATAATATTACAAAATAAATAAATTCCGGAGGATTTTCTTTATACACCGTCGATATGTATTCCACCACTTCCTCTGTTATATCTTCCATTTTATCATCATCGTTCCAAACCTGTTCAAACAAATCCAGGTAAGCTTTTGTAGCAGAATAATCATCAATCTTAGTGACAATATTTGATAAATTATTCCCCCGTTCAAATCCCAAATCTACTGTAGTAAAGCCCTGAATTGGCATATATGTTATTTTTCCATCATCATTTTCGATATTCATAAAACCTTGCAAAAAAGCATTTGTTTTATTTGATTTAAAAATTACTTTTCGCCTTATCCAATCACTGCATTCTCGTGCTATGGCTTTTTGTGCGAGTTCATTCTTTAGCTTTATTTCATATTCTGTACCATATATACTTCTTTCCCTGTTTAGTTTCGGTATGTAAAACTCCCGCTGTTCTTTTTCTATTTTATCTTTTATAAAGGTGGGAGAATTGAATATAAATCTTAACTCCTCTATCTGCTCCAATTCTTTTTTTAGTGACTCATAGGCATATATGGAAAAACATGAAGCAGCAATTGATACTTTTGAACCTCTTTTGATGGTATGTTTTAAATCATCACCGAGTAGTTTCTTTATATTATTAATGACCTCCACGTGTAAACACCTCATGCAATTCAATTCATATATTTTATTCTACAATTGAGTAGCTTTTTCCTTCAGTCATGTTAAATTTTAGTCTGTGGTAATTCTATATACCCTAAAACCATAATCTATATCTGCGCCGGTTTCTTCCTTTATCTTCTTTCCTGCACGGCGAATACGTTCTTTGCCTATTTCGGCTATTGTTTCGTAACCTGCTTTATAGGCCTCGGATTTTTCGTCACAAGGCTCAGGCAGCTGCACCATTATGTATTTGCGGCATCCGCCATCCTCTGCATTAAGCTCCATCACCGCATGGGCAGTGGTGGCAGAGCCGGAGAAGAAGTCGAGGACGATTTCGTTTTCAAGATAAAACATCTTTAATAGATATTTTAGCAGTGCCACAGGTTTTGGAAAAGAAAACACGGCTTTGCCGAATAATTTTCGCATCTCTCGATTTGCATGAATATTGAGAATGCTCTCCTCGAACCCGATATGATTTTTATAAGGCTTAGTTCTTGTAATTTTGTTGCCCTTATTGTCTAGTTTTTCATATACTTTGTTATATACATTCCACCTGCCGCCCCGCCCCTTCTTCACCACTATGTATCCGTTTTTAATTCCCCACTCTACTTTTGCTTTGCTCCACACCCACCGCCACCCGTCATTAGACTGTTTTGTGCGGCCATTTGGAAAAACTAAAGTCCCATCAGGTGCTTTTATGCCAAAATCCATACTTTCCACATATCCCTTGCTGCCTCTATCCAGTTTTTCAAGCTTGTAGCCCCCTCTTTCTTTAAAATGTTCATCTTTGTATTTAAATTTTCCATCATAAGCGTCTATCTCTTTATTGTTAAACCTTACATCTTCCACATTTTTCGCATAGGCTAAAATGTATTCAGTTTCTATAATCACATATTTAGAGTCATTGCCTGAGCCTTTTGATTTTCGCCAAATGAAATTTGCTATAAAGTTTTTCTCGCCGAAAATTTCATTGCAGATTTTGCGCAAGTTGCACTCCTCTTTGTCGTCAATGCTTATAAAAATTACTCCATCGTTTTTAAGTAAGGCTCGAGCCACTTTTAGCCTAGGGTATATCATGGTAAGCCAGCTGCTGTGATACCTGCCGTCGCGATCGGCGTTTTGTGTATCATCTTCGCCCCTAGTTTTTCCGGCTTTTTGTGCATACTCCTCTTTTCCTAATATAAATTTGTCTTTATATATAAAATCTTTGCCGGTATTGTAAGGCGGGTCAATATAAATGAACTTTATTTTACCTGCATGCGACTTTTGTAGGAGCTTCAAGGTTTCCAGATTGTCTCCTTCTATATAAATATTTTCTGTGGCTTCCCAATTTAGGCTGTCTTCTTTTATAGGTCTTAGCATCTTATCTGCAGGACTGTTTGCAATAGTAAGTGCTTCTTCTCTTCCGGGCCACGTCAAAAGGTATCTTTTGCTATCGCTTTTTACTACCGTATCCCCCAGTTCTTCTCTAAGCTTTTCAAAATCTATAACTTGTCTTATACTGCCTTCTTCATCTTTTACCTTTTCAACAACATTTGGAAAAAGTTTCCCTAGCTTTTCTATCTTGAAATTTATTTCTTCATCTCCTGTTATATCAAGCTTTTTCAAGCGTTAAACCCCCTATGTCATCTAATCTTTAACAAAAAGTACAATTCTATTGGTGTTAGTTCCCGATTTATTATTTCCGATTCCCCAGATATTCGATGTCTTTGTAAACTCTTGAAGGTTTATTAATATACCTTGACAGCAAAAGCCGGCCTTCTGTCCGAGGGGCACCACATATTCATCAAGTTTTATCTTGCCGCCCTTTACTTCGCCAACTTCAAAGGCCACCCATCCGCCTTTTTTTGTTATGCGGTAAAGCTCGTAAAAAACTTCTTCCATTACGCAAGACCATTCTTGAATATTTTTTGACATAGTAATAGTATTTGCAACCTTTTTTGCATCTATACCATTAAACCAGCACCGAAGCCAATTGTCGCTGTCATATTGGACCACATCTAAAAAGGGCGGAGATGTAACCGTAAGGCTTACTGACTCATTAGGAATTTGCGGGGTGCGCCTTGCATCTTCGCTGAGGAAAAGAGCGCTATTGCCTGTTTTTCGTAAATTTAGTATTTCTTGTTCCTTTATATTTCGAATCAGGCTTTTGGTTTTTTTCATTATGAGTTTTTTTGTATCTCTATATTCCGGTTTTTGATTCCTCTTTGCGTTTATAAGTTGCTGTCTTTCGGCAGTTACAGCTTGATTGGGCGGTAGGGTGTAAACAGAGAAAAAACCGGGGGAATGTCCTGTCAGCCGGTTTGTAGCCACCATTCTTATCCATAAGTCGACAATATCTTCCTTCTTCTCTGATTCTCTTTGTTTTAAATAGTTTTTAAGTGACACAATTTCTGCCTCTGTTTTTGGATGGTAAAACATCGAAAGATCGATATCTGCACGAAGTTTCGTGTCATATGTGATATTTTCAAGCCTTTCTTTTACTTCTATAACATTCGGCACAAAAAAACGCGGCAGTGTAAGGATTCGGCTTAAAGGGTTTATGTCATTTGAAACGATATTTCTGCCCAAAATCCCTGCTTCAATTGCTGTAGTTCCTCTTCCGGAAAAGGGATCGTAGACAATGTCGCCTTCTTGTGTAAGAAGATTTATAAAAAACCGGGGCAGCTGCGGCTTAAAACATGCCCTATAGGATATTTCATGAATAGAAGACGCCTGTCTTTGCTTAGATGTCCAGAATTCGTTTGTATAAACAGGTATTTTATTGCCATTAATATTTATATATTCGGTTTTTGTTTTTGAGGTTAAAACAAAATCTTTAATATATCGCGCTGCATCACGGGGGCTATGTGACAATTATTTCACCTCGCTAGGTTTATTACATTTATTATACTGGTTTTTAGATTATTTTATATGACAAAAAGTACAATTAAAAACCGCTGGCATTAAATGCGGCGGTTTAAAATCACCCATTATGGGAATTTTCTTCTTTAAGGTTCTTTAACAGCTTATCGAAGGCTGCTTTCCCAGCGCTTGCGGCCATTTTGTTTTCGCGGCTGATATCCTCGTAAAGCTCTTGTCTGAGCACTTTCATAGATTTAGGGGCATCTATTCCTATTTTTACTCTATCGCCTTCTATTTCAAAAATCTTAATGACGATATCGTTTCCTATAAGTATGCCTTCTCCGCTCTTTCTTGTAAGAATCAGCAAGACTTGCACCGCCTATCGTCGTGTATTCGGCGAATATCAAGAGGTTGGCGGATGCTGTAATCGGCATTTTCTGCAATTAGCTGATCTGCCAGGCGTTCTGAAACATTTATGATTATCGGTGCTTTCAAGTTTACTGTAATTGTGCTTGTATCTTGGGATATAGTAATTACGCAGAGCGCCAATGCTTCTTCAGCTGATGATATTTTTAATCTTTTAAGGTCTTCTTCGGATATTTCAGGCGCATAGTCAGGATAGAAACTATAGGGATTTACTACCGGCAGTGCTATCTGAGGTTCATCTACTGATTGTATCCATTTTATAACATCACTTTCGGGATGATCCAATATTATATATTTCTTATAATCCTCAAGGCCCAATATCCCATTAAGAAAAGTTATTACCTTTTCATCGTTTAAATTGTTCAAACAAGCATTAATCGTCATTTTTAAGGCACATCCTATACAATTTGATTTATACTCTCGCCTTTTTGCGGTATGTCAGTAGAGATGTAAAAATTTGTTCCGATGGTAAGAGGCGTAAATTCAAAATTTACTTCTCCATATTCAAAGGTAATTCGCGGTGGTGTTTTTGGAACCGCATCAATGTTTACTTCAGGAGGTTCGGTAAACGACTCACTTTCTGCTACATCACCTATAGACACAGAGCCTTTTTCTATCGCTCCTAAAGCATCTCCTGATGCGGATTTAGCCTCTAAATAATTTAGTACCGACTGTTCTGCCTCATCTTTCCACATCATCGATGCCGTAAGAGGCGATGGGTACCCCATCTCGGCTCGGCAAGCGGAATAGTCGATATTTTGAATTCGGCAAAAAGTAATTGAAGAACTCATTTGCGGTCTTCTCCTTAGGGGGTTAACTTAGAAAGTCAACCAGTGTAGGCTGAATAATTCTTGCGCCTACTGCAAGGGCTGCTCTATATACGCTTTCTTCCATTTTTAAATCTGTTATCGCCTGGGCTAAATCCACATCCTCTATGCTTGAAAGTTGTGCCTTGTAATCTACTTCATTTGCCTCTAGTCTTGAAACCGTAGCCTCAAGGCGATTTGTCCGCGCTCCTATCTGGGATCTGTATTTTAGTACTGTATTTAATGCTCCCTTAATATCGCTTATTACTTCATTAGAAATCGTTTCACCATCGTTATTTTCAAGGGCTGTCTCAAACTTTTCCACTGCTTCAAAAATATCTCCAAACACTTCGCTCCCTTTAAGGTTTACAGGTATTGTCTCAGACTGGCCTACATTATAGTTTATGGCTCCGTCTACAATATCAGGATTTGCTTGTATATTCCCTGTCGCATCATCTTTTATAAAAGGGGCTTTGTCTGTAGAATAACCGCTGAATAAGTATCTGTCAAGGCTTGTAGAATTTGCCTCTTTTAAAAGCTGGTCTTTCAATTCTTTAACTTCATCTAATATTTTCCCCTTATCTTCATCGGTTTGCGTGCCGTTTGCCGCCTCTACCGCAAGTTCGCTCAGCCTCTGGATTACATCGCCTGCATTCGTAAGGGCTGTCTCTGTGTCTTTCATCCATGTAAGTGCCTGCTGGGCATTGCTGTTGTACTGCTTTATGGCGCTCAGTTGTCTGCGGAGTTTAATAGCCATGGCAGCTCCTACCGGATCATCAGAAGGACGGTTTATTCTCTTTTCAGAGGATATTTGGCTATTTATATCATCTAAACGCTTTAAATTTTGCATCAAGTTTCGCGTAAAATTTTCAGCTATCATTGACTGAGTTACTCTCATTTTTTATCCCTGCCTTTATTATACGCCCATGCGATTGATTACAGTATCAAGCATTTCGTCTATTGTAGTTACTACCCTGCTTGCTGCGTTGTAGCCGTGGAGATATTGAATCATTTTAGTCATTTCTTCATCTAACGAAACCCCTGATGTCATTTGTCTGCGCTCATTGAGCTGGCTTACCATAAAAAGCTGGCTGTCTGCCATTCTGGTAGCTTCCTGAGAATCAACGCCGATTTTTGCCACCAGCGAACCATAATAGTCGTCAATAGTGCAATTCCTATCTCCTATAGTAAAAACCTTGCTTCTAAAATTTGCAAGTTCCAGGGCTATCTCGTTGTCGCTTGGAATTCCTTCCTTTGTCTTGGCAGCCGCTATTTTCGACGGATCGTCCACGATATCCTGATTTACTGATAAAATTCCGGTATCATATTTAAAAAAGTCTACATTCGTTTCACCGTCTAAATTATAACCGGTTCTATGTATTTCGTTAAATTTTTCTGCAAAAGTAGATGTGAAAGTTTTTAGCTGCTCTATATATGAATTTACTTTATTATCCCTTAACTCAAATAGGCCCTTTAGTTCTCCCTTAAGTATTCGAGCATCAGAGCCATATTCTTTCCATTTAATTTTCCCGTTTGATGTGGATGTGTCAAACTCCAAATGAGCGCTTTCAGGTCCCTTTACAAGTATTGCGCCGCCGATATTTACTGAAAAAATCCCGTTTTCGTCTTCGTATGACTCAAACTGCACTATTTGAGAAAGCTGGTCTAAAAGAAGGTCTCGCTTGTCTTTTAGATCTGCCGCAGATGTTCCGTCCGCCTGTGCCTGCTGTATTTGGAGATTTAGCTGGGCGATTTGTGAACCGATACTGTTTACCTCGTCTACCTGTATTGAAATCCTGTAATTAATATCGCTTACCATCTCATAAAGCTGAGCTGCCGCATGGTTTATTGTATTTGCCAGGGTAACTCCTTGTTCTTTTACGGTCTCCCGGGCTTCTTGAGATGATGCATCCTGTGAAAGGGTTTCAAGGCTTTCCCAAAACTCGTTGAGCACAGATGATATGCCGATATCGGAAGGTTCGTTAAAAACCGCCTCTACCTGTTTTAAAATATTGCTTTGTATATCCCACTCACCTAAACTTGCATTTTCGTTCCTATACTGTCTATCGGTAAATTCATCGCGAATCCTATCTACATCAGCTACTTTGACTCCTGTTCCTATCTGCCATTTGGATCCCATTCCATATGGAGTATATGTGGACTCCAAAATCACTCTTTGTCTGGAATAACCATCTGTATTTGCGTTTGCTACATTATGAGCCACCGTTTGTTGAGCTTGTTGATTTGCGAAAAGGGCTGATTTTGCAATTTCAATCCCTAAAAAACCAGATGACATTTAACCACCGCCTTATGCTTTCTTGTCAATAAAGTGAAATGCTTCCTTGTTGTTGGTTCCTTCAGAACTGTAATTAGTTGGTACCTCGCCTGCATCAGTTAAAAGTTTAATTGAAAAATCAATATAGTCAAGTGTGTTTCTTATAAGTTTTTCATTGGTTTCGTTTTTCTCGCTAAGGTACAGTAAAACTGTTTTTAGTTCATCGGAAACTGCAGAAAATGCCCCTATTTCTTCGCTGCTCAAAAAGTCCCTTAAAATATTATTTTTAATCTCTGAAACATTTTTACCTGTCTTTTCGGCAATCTGATTCATCAAAGCGAATCTTTCTTTTTCTAATTTACCCAGTTTTAAAATAAGCATTTGCTCAACTTCTGTTATATCTTCTAAAAGCTCTATGTTTCCCTTTACAAGAATATTCGACTTTTCCTCTGCAAGATCTGTCAACTCTTTATAAGCTTGGAGTTGATTTTTTAAATTTTCAATTAGAGCAAACCCAATCGATTCTTCTTTCATACTAAAAGCCCCCATTACCTTGACTATTAAATGAGTTTTTCTGCAGATGCTTCTTCAATGATCTTATCTGCTATAAGTTTGCCATCGATATTGTAAGTTCCGCTGTTTATTTTAGATTTCAGCTCATTTACCTTCTCCGCTCTTATATCTTCAGCTTTAGATGCTTCTTTAACTAATTTTGCAAACTTTAGAGCATCTTCAGAGAGGACAACCTCGTCTTTTTTTGTTTCTTTTGCTTTTATATGAGCCCTGTTTTCGGTTTGAGCAGGTTTTTCAAGATATGTCTTCATTATGTCGTTTAACTGGCTTTTTGAAATGTTCAACTTCGCAGCCCCCTTTTTTAAAGCTTATACTTGGCTTACTGATATCCTTCAATTTTTATATCGAGCAAAGTTCAAAGATATATAAGCCGTCAAAATTAAGATTAAGGCTGATTAAATGAATTTATCTTCATTTTATGCTCTTTATCACAGCTATTTAGTTTCTTTTTTATATTTTATGAGTTTTGTAATGTGAATCTTGCCTGTCATATCTTCTTTTGTCGGAATTGGTTCATTTTGGGATACAAATCCGCTCTTTAGCTTTTTTGAGCATTCTTCGCATACTCTTCCATATAAAATAGGGGTTCCGCAGATTTCACAGTTAAGTATTATATTAACATTGCCTGGACTTAACATAAGTCTGCCTTCTTTTAAATATTCGAGTATGTTTTTGGCGGGAACCTGTGTTGCGTCTGATATCTCGTCGATTGTTGCCTTAGGATTTTCGGAAAGATATGTCTTGACTTTTTCATAATTTTCCTCATCCTTTTTCAAGCAATCCGGACACAAATTTCTGCGAACATATACAAACAATTTTCCGCATTCAGGGCAATTTCTAAGTTCCATTTTTGCACCCCTTTCCGTAAAATATTCTCTATAAAGTTTGAAGTTTTTGTATCTTTATCCTATCTTAACCTCTAGCGCATGTTAATACATAAACCCCTTTTGCTCCTGATTCTATCAGTGCTTTTGAACACTCTCCGGTTGTTGCGCCTGTAGTATACACATCATCTATTAAGAGCAGGGTTTTGCCGTAAATTTTATCTTTGGAATTTACGGCAAATGCTCCGGCAAGGTTTTTATATCGAAGCTGTTTATCAAGAAGAGTCTGGTGCTTTGTAGGCTTTATTCTCTTTAAGCCGGCAAATATAGGAATGTTTGTTTTGGAAGATAAGAATTTTCCCAGCAAGTATGACTGGTTAAATCCCCTTTCTCTTTGTCTTTGCGGATGAAGGGGAACAGGAACTATATAATCAAAATTCGGCCATGAAAGGGCTGCAAATAGATCATATATTAGCCTGCCGAGAATTTCTGCAATTTCCTGTCTGCCTCTATATTTGAATTCATAAATCAGTTTTTTTAGTATCCCACTGTATATCCCATAAGAGCGTGCCTTGATAAAATCGTAGTCTGTGGATATACAATCATAGCATAAAGCAGAATCATCAGGCAGTGGTTTTCCACACTTATTGCATAATGCACCTTTTATAGGTTCGATTTTGTTTCTGCAGTTGCTGCATATTATAAAATCGGCGGCGGTTAAAGTGCTTTTACATGTAAGGCAGTATGGAGACGGCGGAAAAAGAATATCTAAAAAAGTGTCCCAGACTGTTTTCTTTTCATTCACAAAATCACTCATTTTTTCATTTATTTTCCAATTACTATTGTATATTATTTATCTATAAAATGAAACATATAAAAACATCACAAAACAGATTAAAATAAGGAAACGACAAGACCTAAAATTATACCTAAAATACTTCCAAAAGTCGCTGAATGTCCGGCCGATAACTCGTTTGCCTCAGGTAAAAGTTCATCAAAGACTATATAAAGCATGGCTCCCGCAGCAAAGCCTAAGGCAAGTGAAAGTATGACATTTGAAATCCCTCCGGCTATTACTCCAAAAAATGCGCCTATTCCCATTGGAATCCCGGCAAGTCCGGTCCAAAGCAGTATGTTCCAATTTCTCGCATAACCGGCTTTCATAGGAGCAGCCATGGCCATTCCTTCAGGTATATTCTGAAGGAATATTACAAATGCCAGAGAAACACCGAAATGTTCGGAAACTGTATAACCGCTTCCAATTGCAAGACCTTCCGGGAAATTATGCATTGCTATTCCAATTCCTATAAGGATACCTGTATGTAAATATTTAGCCCTTTTAAAATCACTGTCTGTGCCTTTTTGAAGGTGGGAATGGGGCAAATAAAAATCCAACAGCAGCAAAAATGCAACGCCTATCACCAAGCCAATAAATGCATAGACCGGCCCTGCAGCTTTAATGGCTTCGGGAAGTAAATCCGAGAAAACCACGGAAAGCATTATCCCTCCTGCCAGAGCAAGGACAGAGCTTAAAACAGTTGCCTCAGGTTTTCCTAAAAGAACTATAATAAGTCCACCCATAGCAGTTCCTAAGACACCTGCAAAAGTTCCTATTAGTGTGACATCTAGTATATGCATGAAATATTTGCCTCCGTTTTACCAAATCATTGATAAATTTTGCTTAATGTTGTTTCTGAAACTGTTATAAAATTAGCCTCTTTATACAGCTAAAAGAGGCTAATTTTTAAATCGCAGTTGGCTTTGTTTCTTTGGAATTCTTTACTTTGCGGCATACTTAAGATATGCGTTAATAAATTCATCTATTTCGCCGTCCATTACCGCCTGGACATCGCCTACCTCCACATTAGTTCTATGATCTTTTACAAGACTGTAGGGATGAAAAATATATGAGCGTATCTGGCTTCCCCACCCTATTTCCTTCTGCACTCCTCTTATTTTATCAAGTTCTTTTTGCTGCTCTTCCTGATAAATTTCAAAGAGCTTTGCTTTTAAAATCTTCATTGCGGTATTTCGGTTGCTCTGCTGGGACCGCTCATTTTGGCAAGATACTACTATTCCGGTGGGAATATGCGTTATCCTTATTGCCGACTCAGTTTTATTTACATGCTGGCCGCCTGCGCCGCTTGACCTAAAGGTATCTATCTTTAGATCCTCAGGTTTAATTTCTATTTCCACATCGTCGTCAATCTCCGGCATAACATCTACCGAAGCAAAGGATGTGTGGCGCCTTCCGGCGGCATCAAAAGGTGATATCCTAACGAGACGGTGTACGCCTTTTTCGGATTTCAAGTAACCGTAAGCATTGGGACCTTCAACAAGTATGGTTACGCTCTTTATGCCTGCTTCATCTCCTGCCAGCATATCCAGCACGGTGACTTTATAGCCCTTATCCTCGGCCCATCGGGTATACATGCGAAGAAGCATGCTGACCCAGTCCTGAGCCTCTGTGCCTCCGGCGCCTGCGTGCAATGTCAGGATAGCATTTTTGCTGTCATATTTTCCGGAAAGAAGTGTTTCCAATTTAAACTTATCCAGCTGTTTTTTAAAATCTTTTACTTCGTTTAAAAGCTCCTGTTCCAGCTCTGCGTCAGGACTTTCGGAGCACAGCTCCAGCAAAACTAGGATGTCCTCATATTTTTTTTCCAGGGATGTAAAGCTTTCAAATTTATCTTTTAAATTGTTAAGCTCCTGAAGAATCTTCTGTGCTTCTTCTTGATCATCCCAAAAGTCGGGAACAAGGGTTTTTTTCTCAAGTTCATCTATTTTTGATTTAATTTTGTCGATTTCAAAGTGAATCCCTTAATTCGGTTAAAATTGGTTCAAGAGATTCTATTTCAAGTCTGTATTCATCAATCATTCTATCACTCATCTCATTTATTATTTTAAGCAGTTCTGCCGCAGCACTTTTTGTATTTCTTTCCACTGCCGCACGGACATGGATCATTGCGGCCGACTTTTTTCTGCTTCTTTATCGGTTGAGGTTTTTCGTTGCCGCCACTGTGGGAATAAGACACATTATAGTTTTTCTCCTGTCTTTCCGGGGCTGCTTTTACCTTCACCCTAAACAGATATCTTAGTGTATCTTCTTGGATGCTTTTTATCATTTCCTGGAACATCTCATAGCCTTCAAACTTATACTCTATAACCGGATCCCGCTGGCCATAGGCTCTAAGCCCTATTCCGTCCCTTAGCTGATCCATTGCATCCAGATGATCCATCCACTTTTGGTCTACGGTTTTGAGCATAATATAGCGCTCCAGCTCGCGCATAACCTCACTGCCAAGCTCCGCTTCTTTTTGCTTATAAGCTTCTTGGGCTTTTTGTACAAGGGTATTTGCAATATTTTCTCGAGATACTTCTTCAACATTTAGTTGATCCATGCTAAGGTTTACCGGGAATATGTCTTTGACATATTCTTCAAGACCTTTTATATCCCACTCTTCCGGGTGAATATCTTTTGGCATGTAAATATCTAAGATTCTGTTTACTACCTCAGAAATCATCTGTTGAATACTTTCGCTAAGATCTTCGCTTTCCAGTACATGTCTTCGCTGCGAATAAATTACCTCACGCTGGGTATTCATTACATCATCGTATTCTAATACATGTTTTCTTATATCAAAGTTGTGAGCTTCCACTTTCTTTTGGGCGTTTTCGATCGACTTGGTTATCAAAGGATGTTCGATTGGTTGATCATCTTCAAATCCAAGTTTTTCCATAAGCCCTTTTATATTGTCTGCTCCAAACAGCCGCATCAAATCATCTTCCATGGAAATGTAAAACCTAGAAGATCCCGGATCGCCCTGACGGCCGGCACGACCTCTAAGCTGATTGTCAATTCTGCGGGCTTCGTGTCTTTCGGTGCCTATTATATGAAGCCCTCCAAGCTCTGCTACTCCTTCTCCCAGCACTATATCAGTGCCGCGTCCTGCCATATTCGTGGCAATTGTAACTGCGCCTTTTTGACCTGCTTTAGCAATTATTTGGGCTTCTTTTTCATGATATTTGGCATTTAGCACTTGGTGGGGAATGCCGCGGCGTTTTAACATTTCGCTTAGCAGCTCTGACTTTTCTATGGAAACCGTGCCTACAAGCACAGGCTGTCCTTTTTTATGGCATTCTTCGATTTCTCTGACTACTGCATTAAACTTCCCTTTTTCGGTTTTATAAACTGCGTCAGGATAATCTACTCTTATCATCGGCTTATTAGTAGGTATAACAACTACGTCTAAACCATAAATTTGTCTGAACTCTTCTTCTTCTGTAGCTGCTGTGCCTGTCATACCGGCAAGTTTCTTATACATGCGGAAATAATTTTGAAACGTAATTGTCGCAAGTGTCTTGCTTTCATTTTCTACTTTTACGCCTTCTTTTGCTTCGATTGCCTGGTGCAAGCCATCACTATACCTTCTGCCAAACATTAGCCGGCCCGTAAATTCATCAACTATTATTACCTGGCCGTCTTTTACCACATAATCTCTATCAAGCTTCATCAGTGCATGGGCTTTTAGCGCCTGCTGCAGGTGGTGTAAAAGTTCTATGTTTTCTTCGTCATAAAGATTGTCTACGCCTAAAAAGTTTTCAACTTTCTTTATGCCTTTTTCTGTAGGCATTACGCTGTGCGCTTTCTCGTCAACTGTGTAGTCTTCGTTTTCTATAAGTTTTGGTACAAAGCGCGCAAATTTATAATATATTTCTGTTGATTCTTCGGCTTGACCGGAAATTATAAGAGGAGTCCTGGCCTCATCAATTAAAATACTGTCTACTTCGTCAACAATAGCATAATTTAGCGGCCGTTGAACCATATGTTCTTTATACATCACCATGTTGTCTCTTAAATAGTCAAAGCCGAATTCGTTATTTGTTCCATAAGTTATATCTGCATTATACGCTCTTTTGCGGGCCTCGAAATCTAAATCGTGAACTATCAGGCCCACTTCAAGGCCTAAAAATTCATAGATTTGCCCCATCCATTCACTGTCACGTTTTGCAAGATAATCATTCACCGTGACGACATGGACGCCTTCCCCGGTTAAGGCATTCAAATAGACGGGCATGGTAGCTACCAGGGTTTTCCCTTCACCTGTTTTCATTTCAGCAATCCTGCCCTGATGAAGCACTATTGCACCCAGTACTTGGACATCAAAGGGTCTCATGTTTAGGGTTCTTTTTGCCGCTTCTCTTACTACAGCAAAAGCCTCCGGTAAAATATCGTCAAGGGTTTCTCCCTTTGAAAGCCTCTCTTTAAATTCATCTGTTTTATTTCTAAGATCAATATCTGACAGTTTTTCTATAGAAGGTTCGAAGGCATTGACTTCGTCTACGATTTTTTGAAGTTTGTGAATCTCCTTCTCGTTACTGTTTCCTAAAATTTTATTAAATATGTTCAACATAAATGCTACCACCTCGGATTTATTAAAACAAAACTAAATAATGGTTCCTTGTAAATTATATTACATTTTAAGGATTATGTCACCTTTTTAAAGGAGCATACTGATTCTCCTATTTATTGCATCCAATACTGCTGCGGCACTTGTCTCATAAATGTCATCCCTTACTAAGGCACTGCCTAAAAGATATTCTTCTTTTTTGCCCTTTAAAAGCACAATCAGAACTGAAACAGCATCATACTGTCCTATTGGATACGTAAAGGTATCTTCTAAAGAAATTTTATATTTTTCATCAATAAAAAGCTGAACTGCATTCAGCGTTGCTGCAGCTATTGTTTTTATACGATTTTGAGCTGAGGCGACTCCTTCAGATGTGCCTTCGAGTATCTGGCCTTGAGGATTTATCAACAAGACTCTCACTTCAAGGCTGCCTGTCTTTTTTGTTATACAAATCTTATCAATCCTAAGTCTTACCTGAGGAATTTCTATCTCATCATCTTCATCTATCTGTGCTATGCTGATTTTCTTGTGATCAATTTCTTTGCCTAGTATAGTCACCAGTGCAGATTCTATGTCCCTTGCGATATGTTTTGGACTTCTTGAGGATTTTGAGATAACATGGATTTCTGATATTTCTCCATCCGGATCCACGAGAATTTTAGCGGAAATCACATCTTTTATTTTCCTTATCATATCTTCACATGTGGAAATTAATCTGTCTTCTTCCAAAAAATCATTCATTGCTATGTCACCTCGCTGTTCTACTGCTTTAAATTCAACTTTTATCGCTAAAATCCTTCTGATTATAAAAGTATTTATATGTAAAAAATCCACCGACCCTCCGGTGGATTTTACGTTTCAAATCGCAGTAAAGCCCGCTTTTAAGCGGGCTTTTTACGTCAAGATCTATAAAAGTTCCGGTTCTATCAAACCGTAATTGCCGTCACGGCGCTTGTAAACTACATTTACTCCATCGGTTTCAGCATTTGAAAAAACAAAGAAATCGTGACCAAGAAGTTCCATTTGCATTATTGCCTCTTCTATGTCCATAGGTTTCAATGAAAACTTTTTGACCTTTACAATCTTGGGCTCATCTTCGATTAGCACTTCCTCTTCAGGCAGTGTCTTTCTGCCGTTACCAACATATTCAGGAGCCCTCTTTTTGTTTTTGATCATCTTGGTCTTGTACTTTTCTATTTGTTTTTCCAGTTTGTCTACCACTGCATCGATGGATGTATACATATCGTAGCTTTCTGTTTCGCCCCTTAAAATCATTCCGTTAAGGGGCATAGTCACTTCTACTATATGCCTACTTTTCTCAACGCTTAACGTTACTTGTGCTTCTACTTCCTTGTCGAAAAACCTTTCGAGCTTTCCTAACTTCTTTTCAGTGTAATTTTTTAAAGCTTCGGTTACTGCAAAGTTCTTGCCGCTGATGTTTAGCTTCATTAAGCTCAACTCCCTTCTGGGAATTTTTTTAAACGCGTAAAGCGTTAGGTATCTTTGTTAATATTTGGTTTTGTGAGTATGCTTTATATTATTATATCCAAAATTCCTAAGTTATTCAATTGGTTTTTCGATCCCATGAGACATTAAAAGCCTGGGTAAATAGCCCAGGCTGTTTTTTTCAGCTATTGGATTACTGTCACATTCTCGGCTTGAGGACCCTTCTGGCCTTCAACTACGTCAAACTCTACAGTGTCGCCCTCTTTTAAGGTCTTGAAACCGTCCTGCTGAATTGCCGAATAATGGACAAATACGTCTTTGTCGCCTTCGACTTCAATAAAACCATAGCCTTTTTCTTGATTGAACCACTTAACTTTACCTTGCAATTATTCATTCCTCCTAAGAACTCAATAAAAATATAATATTTCTTGTTCAAATATACCACACCAGAATAGCAAAGTCAAACTAAACTTTAAAACTTCCGGCGGTATTTTACCTACTCATGAAAACAGCTATTTCCTATAAACTCACGGATAATCGAAGTCAGCGGGATTTCCGTCTCGTCTTCTATGGGCTCAAAATACTCAAGAAATTTTAATAGGTGATTTGCTTCAATATATTCCGGATCCGGTGGTTTAATTTCTTGAAGGAGGGGTGTGGCATATTTTTTTAAAACCGATATTTCATAAACTAAGGCAGAATTAAACATTACATCCGCTTCTTCCTGATAGACAAAAATATTTTCCTGAGCACCCTTCATAACCGACGGCCATATAGCAATTGTCCTTTTTGCGTCGGCCCCCCTGCATCGGCTGTCCCGGACTATTCTCCTTAAAAGCCGGGTGTCGGTAGTAGAAATCCGATTGTGATTATCCAAGTTAATCTGTGTTAAAGCGCTTACGTATATCTTAAACTTATTTTCTTTAGGTATTGAGGAGGTTAGCTTTTCATTTAACCCATGTATACCTTCTATAATTATTGGTTGGTCTTTTTCTATTCTGGTGGCGGATTCTTGATATTCTCTTTTGCCAGTCTGGAAATTAAAGCGGGGCAAAATTACTTCTTTACCTTGAATCAGCTTAGCAAGATGCTGATTGAAGAGTTTTAAGTCAATGGCTTCAAGGGCTTCAAAATTTGGCTTTCCGTCTTCGCCAAGAGGTGTCTTGTCTCTGTCTAAAAAGTAATCGTCCAAAGATATTGAAATCGGCCTTAAGCCGTTTACCATAAGCTGTACTATAAGGCGCTGAGCAAAGGTGGTTTTGCCTGACGATGAGGGACCAGCAATTAAAATAATTCTTAAATGATCACTGTCTTTATAAATCATATCAGCGATTTGAGCTATCTTTTTTTCATGTAGGGCTTCTGCTATCCTTATAATCTGGCCGCTTTTTCCTGCAACTATTTGATCATTTAAAGCGCCTACATCAGGTATCCCTAAAATTTGTGCCCAGCGGTTAGACTCTCTGAAAATCCCGGCAAGCTTTGGCTGCTCTTTATAAGGCGCTAAGGATGTGGGATTTGTCTTATTTGGATGCTGTAAAATTATGCCGGGTAGATAAAATCTAAGCTTGAACCACCTTAAATAACCTGTTGAAGGCACCATATAGCCGTAAAAATAATCTTTCATTCCATCAAGTTCATATATGTTTATAAATTTTTCTTTTCGATACTTTAGCAGTCTTACTTTGTCATCCATACCTGCTTCTTTGAACATTTCTATTGCATCAGGGAGCGCCATTTCATATTTATCAATGGGAATATCCGCCTCAACAAGTCGGCTCATGCGACTTTCTATGGCTTCCACGTCTTCCTCATCTATAGGCTCTTTTGCGATAATTTCAGAATAAAGACCGTCTCCCAATGAATGCTCAACACGGACTTGGCAATCGTAAATTACATCATGACATGCTTTTATAAATAGGAAGGTAAGGGATCTGATGTATATTTCCATTCCTACATCTGTTGACATATCTACAAATTCGACGCTGCAATCTTTTTTAATAACATGATTTAATTCTCGAAGTTCGCCGTCGACTATGGCTGCAATAATCGGGGAAGCAAATTCTTGCCGGTATTTTTGTGCAAGCTTTTTAAGTGCTATCGGTTCTTCAACTGTTATTTTATCAAAATCTCTGATTGTTATTTCCATTATCTTCCTTCTTTCTATCAGGTGGTAAATTTGCTATCGGCTTGCGCCTCCGCCTCCGCTTCTTCCGCCTCCAAATCCGCCTCCGCCAAAACCGCCTCCTCCGCCGAACCCACCGCCTCCAAAGCCTCCGCCTCTATAGGTTCTAGGACTCCTTCCTCTGCGGCTGCTTGGCGGCAAAAGCGTCAGGATCACAACTAGTATAATGAAAATTATAAGTATATCTATGAACGGTATGCCATTGCTTTCTGTTGAAGTTGAATAGTCGCTAAGCTGGGAAAATTCTTCATCTGATAAATTCAAACCGTATTCTTTTGCAACTTCGGAACAGACTGCCATAAAGGTGTCATAGATTCCCTTTGAATAGTTTTCTGATTCAAAAGCAGGTATAGCATAGTTATCTAGAATAGCACCTGCTTTCGCGTCATTTATGGCGCCTTCAAGACCGTATCCCACCTCTATTCGGATGCGGCCTCTTTGATTATTTACAATGCTTTCTCTGTTTACAAGAATTAAGACGCCGTTATTTTTTTCTTTATCGCCTATTCCCCAGCTTCTGAACAGCTGAAGCGCATAATCTTCGATTTCCATATTATTAAGATCATTTACTGTAACTACAACTACCTGCGCCGTTGTTTTATCATCTATTGCCTTGGCAATCTTTTGCATTTTAGTCTCGTCTATCTCATCTATTATATTTGCATAATCGAATACATAAAGATTTACTGCAGGCTTAGAAGGCACAGGCTCTGCGAAAGTAAAGCCGGGTCTTATAAGGATGAAACTTAAGGCAAACAGCAAAATTACAATTGCGGGAATGAATATTTGTGCGGGTTTTTTTGTTTTATTACTCATTTAGCTGACCACTTCCCCTCTTGCAGCTTTTAGAGCGGATTATTCATTAGCATTTCCGAAATCAACAGTCGGAACCTTGTTTGCATTCTCCTCGGCTTTAAAGTATTCCTTGGGTTCAAAGCCGAAAATCTTAGCAATGATAACCGTCGGGAACTTCCTTATCTTTGTATTGTAAGCCTGAACCGCATTGTTGTAGTCCATTCTGGCTGTAGCTATTCGGTTTTCAGTGCCTGCAAGCTCATCTGCCAGCTGTCTAAAATTAGCATCAGCTTTTAGTTCCGGATAGTTTTCAGCTATAGCAAGAAGTCTTGACACAGCAGAAGAAAGCTCTTGGTCAGCTTCGGCTTTTTCCGCCACAGTTCCTGCTGCAATTAGTTTTTCTCTGGCTTTTGTGACCTCGGTAAATACCGTTTCTTCATGAGATGCATAACCTTTTACTGTGTTTACTAAATTCGGAATCAAATCCGTGCGCCTTTGCAGCTGGTTTTCAACTTGACTCCAGGCGCTATTTACTGTTTCTTCAGCAGCCACTAAACTGTTGTAAGAAGTCAAAAGGGGTAATGCGATTACTGCTAGTAGCACAACTAAAACAATTAATATCTTAAGAGCGTTTTTCAAGAATCTCCCTCCTGTATTTCGGTATTTAAAATCGGTGTTAATACATATTATACATGAAAAACACATATAATGCAGTAGTTTTATTGATTTATAAAAATTTATCCCGGCTTTTGGCCGGGAAGCTTTCTAAAAAACTGTTCCTATTTCTTGGATGTTTGCAAGGTCTTCGCGAAAATCCCGATCTTTAGGGTTTAGGCTGTTTATTACAACCGAACTCGATGCCCCGGTGGAATGTATATATTTATCATTTCCAAGATACATGGCTACATGACCCGGCCAGTAAAGAAGATCGGCAGGTTTTATTTCTTCTCTTGTTATTTTGCGCATGTGAAATTCTTCCTTAATATGTGCATCCCTATAAATCACAATACCGTTTATTAAATACGAAATAGAGCAAAGGCCGGAGCAATCTATGCCGTAGGGCGTCTTTCCGCCCCATCTGTACTGGCTTCCAAGATACGATAGAGCTGTGTTTATTATATTTTTACGCAAGATATCTTCATTTGGTTTGCTATCTTGCGGTCTTATCCTGTCTGCAATAAATTCCGTTCTAACCCACCCCATAGTTTTGGTAGGTAAAATTATTTCACTCCATTTTTCATTGGTTTTTCCCGAAAGTTTAACTACCGCTCCCCTTGTCAGCTCAAGCAATTGATAACTTTGAAAACTGGGTTCTGCCATTATATCTATGATACCGAATTTTATCATATGATTTGCATTCCGGTCCCAATTTAAGGCTTCATCGCCGCAAATATGAATCTGGCTGTCATGAATATATCCCTCATAATCATAACTTGTGGTGATATAATACCAATTGTCCGAAGCCTTCTTAAGCAGCTTAACAACCATCCCGAACAAGGCTTCATCTACTGTTTCACTCTTAAAATCAGGCTCCTTTTTTAAAGTCCCTATAGTTGAAACGACTACCGCATAATCTTCCATGTATATATCCTCCTTAGACTCTCGATGCAGTCTTGTATTCTTCAAGCTCTTTTTTGTTTGCAAGAACAAAATGTTCTGGCTCAATTTCTACCCATGCCGGAGGATCGTTTTTATAATCATGGCAGCTTGGATCATATACCTGAAGCGTTTTTTGTTTTTCTCTTATAGGATCCGGAATAGGTATGGCCGAAAGCAATGCTTTGGTATAAGGGTGATACGGATGTGCAAATAATTTCTCGGTATCGGCCAGTTCCACTATCTTCCCCTTACGTATAACCGCTATTCTGTCTGTTATAAATCTTGCAACGGACAGGTCATGTGTAATAAATAAATAAGTAAGCCCTTTTTTCTCCTGCAGTTCAGAAAGCAGGTTTAGTACTTGTGCGCGAATGGAAACATCAAGCGCCGATATGGGTTCATCTGCCACAATAAATTCAGGTTCCATAACAAGAGCCCTGGCAATACCTATGCGCTGCCGCTGGCCGCCGGAAAATTCATGAGGAAACCTATCGGCAAATTCCGGCAGCAGTCCTACGTCCAAAAGCGCTTTTGCAACTTTTTGCTTTCGCTCTTCTTCATTTTTATAGTTTTTTATATTATATAGTCCTTCTGAAACTATATAATCAACCTTTGCTCTTTCGTTTAAAGACGCAATAGGATCTTGAAATATCATTTGTATTTTTCTAGTCAGTTCTTTGTCTAACTCCTTGCTTATTTTACCGCTTATTTTCTGCCCATGAAATAAGATTTCTCCCCCTGCAGCCTCGTTTATCCTCATTATCGCCCTGCCTATGGTGGTTTTACCGGAACCAGACTCACCTACAAGGCCAAAGGTCTCTCCTTTGTAGATAAAAAAACTCACATCGTCCACCGCTGCAAATTTTTTCTTTTTTATCCCAAACTCTACTCGAAGATTTTTTATCTCCAACAAAACTTCTTTAGTCGCATTATTCATTGGCACTCACCTTCCACTGGGAGCGAAGTTTTTTAATAGATTCCGGAGGCTCGACTTTAGGAGCTCTGGGATCAAGTAACCAGGTTTTTGCTTTATGAGTAGGGCTTACAGAAAAATACGGCGGTCTTTTTACAAAGTCGATTTTCAGCGCCTTCGGATTTCTTGGGGCAAATGCATCGCCTTTTATTTCGGTAAAAAGATTTGGCGGTGTTCCTTTTATGGAATGCAGCTTTTCTCCCTTTACCCCCAGCTGGGGAAGCGAAGAAAGAAGTGCCCATGTATAAGGATGGCGGGGATCGTAAAAAATCTCTTCACATGTTCCTATCTCAATTACATCACCTGCATACATAACAGCTACCCTATCTGCCACATTCGCAACTACTCCCAAATCGTGGGTAATATAGATTATAGTCAAATCATACTTTTCTCTTAAGTTTTTTAGAAGTCGAAGAATTTGAGCTTGAATCGTTACATCAAGGGCAGTGGTCGGTTCATCGCAAATAAGTATCTGTGGATTGCACGCTATCGCAATTGCAATAACCACTCTTTGTCTCATACCGCCAGAAAACTCGTGGGGGTACTGATAATATCTTCTTTCAGGCTCTGTTATTCCTACATCATTTAGGATTTCCAGGACAAGTTTTTTTGCTGCTCTTCCTTTTAGTCCCCTGTGCAGTTCTATAGATTCTTCAATTTGACTGCCTATGGTCCTAAGGGGATTTAGTGAAGTCATGGGTTCTTGAAAAACCATGGCAATTTCTTTACCTCGGATTTTGAGCCAATCCTTTTCTGTCTCATATTTTGCCAGATCTTCTCCTTTGTAGATGATGTTTCCTGAATCTATCCATCCGTTATCGTCAAGTAGCCCCATAAATGCCTTTGTAAATACAGATTTGCCGGCTCCTGACTCACCTACTATCGCCAGACTTTCGCCTTTATAAAGATCCAGTGATGCTTCTCTTATAGCAGTCAAGGTCCTTCCTCTAAGTTCAAATTTAACTACCAGGTCTTTTACTGACATTATTATCTCTTTATCTGCCATATGGATACCTCCTAAACATGAGTCTTTGGATCGGCGGCATCTGCGAAAGCGTTACCGATTACGTAAAATGATATTGTTATTAGGGAAAGGACTATTGCAGGAAATATTAGCTGATACCTTAGCGAAGGCACCATCATCACCAGTCTGCCTTCATTTACCAAATTGCCCAAAGATGGTATGCTCACAGGAAGCCCTAAGCCGATATATGTCAAAAAAACCTCAGAGCCAATGGCTGCCGGTATGGCTAGTGACATTCGAAGCATGATTACGGAAACAAGATATGGTAATAAATTCCTTGTAATAATTCTCATTGTAGGCGTTCCGAGACACCTGGAAGCAAGGTTGTATTCTCTGTCCCTGATAATTACTATCTGATTGCGAATAAAGCGAGCAGTACCAAGCCAACCTGTTATACACATAGCAATGACAAGCGTCTGAATGCTAGGCCGCAAAATATAGGCAAATAAAACTTGGATTATGGTAGTAGGAATGTTGTCCAGCACATTATAAATTTCCGTAATAAGTGCCTCCAACCGCCGCACATATCCCCATAACGCACCTACCGTAATTCCTATAAGAGCATCCCAAATCGCTACAAGCAGGCCTATAAAAAGTGAAGTTCGGGTTCCGCTCCATATACGGGACCATAAGTCCTGACCTATAGAATTTGTTCCGAACCAAAACTCTCGGCTTGGAGGATGGTTTCTCAGCTGCATATTTGTTGCCGGATCTATATAGATTTTGGTAGGGGATTTTTGGTTTGGCAAATATGGTTGCACAACCGTAAAAGTAATGAGGATTATCATTATTGTTAAAAATAACATTGCCGTTTTATTTTTTTTAAATACTTGGAAGGTGGAACGCCAGTAAGAATAATTGGAATATCCGATACGTTCTGCCTCTGCTTCGTCATATTCTGCAAAAGTAAACAAAGATTCATCTATGCTGTCTTCTAAGTTATCGATTTTTCTGCTCATTATCTGGCACCCTCCCCTTTATCCAGTTTTATTCGTGGATCCAGTGATGCCATAAGTATATCGCCTAAAAAAAGCCCGATTATGCCAATGGAGGAATAAATCAAGACAAGGGCTTGCACAAGCGGATTGTCCTGCCTTTGGATAGCATCTACAAGCAAGCCGCCCATGCCGGGAATAGAATAAAGCGATTCAATATATATGGAACCGGATATCGTAAATAAGATAGACGCCGGCAAATACTGTGCCATTGGAACAAAGGCATTTTTTAAAACGTGCCGAGTCATTATTTTAGCGCTTGCAAGCCCTTTAGCTCGCGCAAGCTTTACATAGTCTTTGTTCATTTCATCTACCATATACCGTCTCATCCACATCGCATAAGATGCTGACCCGCCCAGGGACATAGAAATGGCTGGGAGTATCCAACTTCTTGGATTGTCAATGTTAAAAAGGATAGGAAGCTTGAAGATATTTGAACAGTACAGCTGTAAGAACAGATAATAAACTGCAGCAGGTACTGCATTTATAATGACTATATAGCCGGTTCCTAATTTATCCCAAAATCTGTTTTTACTTCTGGCCATTGCAATCCCAAGAGTTATTCCAAATACAAGGGATAGTGCCATTGCAGCAAGTCCAAAATACACCGAATAAGGTATTTTAGCTTTTATGATATCAACTATCGGCATTTTTGGCCTATATATTATCGAAGTTCCTAAATCCCCGGATAAAATCGAAAGATAAAAATTTTTAAGTTGAATGTGTATAGGATCTCTGAGTCCCATGCTGGTTAATATGGCTTCCCTTTGCGCCTCGTCAAGTTTTTCATAGTTGTCGCCAAAATAACCTTCCTCAGGCATCAGACGCATCAGGAGAAAAACAACAGTTATTACGATTATCAAGGTGAGCAGTGAGCGCAGCAGCCTTTTTAGTGAATATTTTAGCAATATCTTCAACCTCCCTTGTTTTAAAAGTCCGCCTTTTGTGCAGAAGTTGATTTAATAATTGTTAGCAAATTTTATATAATTTATGATTGAAGGACTATTTTAAAATAGTCCTTCAATACTTATTCCTATTGCGCCGCTTTCTTTAATGCTTCAGCACGCTCTTTCTCCCATTGTTTGAGCGCTTCATTAAATTCTTCGGTATTCATGGGCTTATCAAGTATCTTTTGTCCTTTAAATCTCTCGCTGGAAACACCAAAAGGCGAATATGGTGATTCAAAAGGATTAAGCCTTGATGCTGAGTAGCCTCCACCGCCCACTGAATACGGTATTACAAAGGCTTGATCTATCAAAAATGCTTCAGCTTCAGCAAATAAAGTATAGCGTTTTTCAAGGTCAAGATATTCAGACTTTGCAGCATTTACCATGTTTTCATATTTGGTTTTGCCATTTGTTTCGGTATAACCTTCTGCCATATGAGGCCAATTATAGTTGCTGTCAGGAACAAAGGGATCTGTATACGTCTCCGGATCTGCATAATCCGGACCCCAGTTGCATTCCATTAAAGCATAATTTCCTGCGCGCCGTGTAGCATCCAAAAATCCTGTTGGCGGGTAGGCCTCTATTACAACATCGATGTAATCGGCGCCGAGAAGGTTTTCCAGCTGCTGTTCTATTACTTGAGCACGATTTATCCAATCAGTAAGACCTGTATTGTAAGGCATTAAAACTTTTACAGGAAATTTTGCCTTTCCCTGCAATTCAGCTATGGCTTTTTCTTTGTAGCTAAGTGCTAAATCTTTATTAAAGGAATCGGTGTTCGAAAATTCTGCAAGGCCATTTAATAAGGTGTAATCAGTTCCGTTTAAGTCTACAAAATTTTTAGGGGTTATTGTGTTGTTTAGTCTGTATTCAGGGTTATAAGGTTCTGCAGTAAGCATTGCCGCTTTCCTGTCAAGCGCATGGAAAATCGACTTACGGAAATTTGCATTATTAACCGCTATTTTCCAATTATCAGGCTCGTGTTCTGCCGCAAAATGCGGATTAAAGTTGAAAGCATAAAAATATGTATAGAAATTTGTCCTATTTGGGCGAATTAAGTCCTTTTTCTCAGGGTCTTTCATCCATTCATCAAGAACTGATGCTGGAATATCCGCATAGTCAATATCGCCACGCAAAAATAGCTCTGGTGCCAGTGTTGCCGCTTCTTTGTTGTAAATATAGTTCAGTTTTTTAATATACACATGTTCTTTGTCCCAATAATTCTCGTTTGCCACAAGTACTCTTCTTGTCTGAGGCTCAAATGTCTGCATTATATATGCACCATTGTAAAGAAAATTAACGTTGTCGGTGCCGAATTTGTCGCCGACTTCTTCTAAAAATTGCCCGTTAACAGGAAAGAAACATACATATGTCAACATAGATAGAAAATATGGTATTGGTTTTTCCAGTGTATATTGAAGGGTATAATCATCAATAGCTTTTACGCCGACTTGGCTAAAATCTGTAATTTCTCCATTGTAGTATTTTTCGGCGTTTTTAATAACTCCATAAACTATATTCGAAGTTTTGGACCCATTATCAGGGTTCAGTATGTACTTTATTGAATCAACAAAGTCTTGTGCTTTTACCTCTGCATACTCCTTACCTTCATAGGTATACCACTTGACGCCTTGGCGAAGTTTAAATGTCCAAACAAGTTTGTCTTCGGATACGCTCCATTCTGTAGCAAGGCAGGGCTGCACTACGCCATACTTATCATAATCAATTAAAGTGTCTACTAAATTTGCTGCAAGGGCAAATTCCGAAGTGGTGGCCGTAGTTAAATAATTAATTGTAGAAATTTCTCCGGAATAAGCTGTTGAGTACTCATCTTTTTTTTGACCCGGTTCCCTCGTTTTTGCCGCCACCTGATGAACAACCTGTTACAATAAGTGATAAAACCAACAAGGTAATTGTAAGTAATGCTATTCCTTTCTTTTTGAACATACTTTAAAACCCCCTTAATAATAATAGATATTGGTTATTTATATCGTTTATATAATAAACGCTGACGCCGTTAAAATATATTACTTTATATCTCAGCAAAAAACATGCCAACCAAAAATACTGAATTTTCGTAAGTAATTTTTGAACATAAACACTTAATTTCCTATTTTCAGGAATACTTTTTATGTGTAAAAAGATGTAATACTTGAATTACATCGATTTAGATACCTTGAAACAGTCTTTCCCATAAATAGAACTAATTCCGGTTATCCGGACTTACTGGATATCATATTTTTTAAGTCTTTCATAAAAAGCCGTTTTGCTCATACCAAGACTCTTCATAGTCTTCTTTTTGTCGCCTTTATGCAGTTTTAAGGTTCTTTTTATAGTGTCTTTTTCAAATTCTGCAACCGATTGTTTCAGAGGGACTATGTCGCTTATTTCAAAGTTTTCATTGTTATTTGGTTTTAATACTAGATGTTTTGAAAAAATAGAATTTCCATCACACAGATTAACTGCTCGTTCAAGGATGTTTTCCAGTTCTCGTACATTTCCCGGCCAGTCATAGTTTAAAAGCATATTAAGAGCTTCAACTGAAAGGGTTTTTCTGCCACAGCCTACTTTTTCACATATTGCCGGCAGGAGAGCCTCTACTAGGGGATATATATCCTCTTTTCTTTCTCTAAGTGGCGGTATCCATATCGGAAACACATTTATTCTGTAGTACAAGTCTTCTCTGAAATTGCCTTTAAGTATCTCTTCCTCCAGATTTCTGTTAGATGCTGCTATAACCCTAACGTCGACCTTTATTTTTTCTTGGCCGCCGATTTTGTAAAAACTTCTATCTTGAAGGACTTGGAGCAATTTTACTTGCAGGGGTGGCGATATTTCTCCAATCTCATCTAAAAGTATCGTGCCGCCATTTGCCATTTCAAAAAAGCCTTTTTTTCCTTCAGCTCTAGCTCCTGTAAAAGCTCCGCGCTCATAGCCAAATAACTCACTTTCAAGAAGGGTATCCGGTATAGTGCCGCAGTTTACATGGACAAAAGGCTTATCCCCTCTGCTTCGTTCATGGATAGCTTTTGCTATAAGCGTCTTGCCTGTGCCGCTTTCACCTAAAATTAAGACTGTAGAATTTGTATTTGCAGCCTTTAGGGCAAGCTTCTTGACGTAATTCATTTTTTTGCTTTCACCAATTATATTTGGGAAAAGTTCCTTTAGCATCTTTTCTTCATGCAATTCTTTTTCAACTTTTTCAAGGTTGAATAGTGCATCATCTCTTTCTCGTATGACTCGCTTAATTTCGGAAATATCCTCAACCTTAAGTGCTGCTCCGATTCTTTTACCGTCTTTATCAACGGGTATCAATGTGCACATCGTGGGAAAACCGTTTATTTCCTTGAATTCATCTATATAGCTTATATTTTCGCCTTTCGCTACATCGTAAAACTCCTTAATAGTCTTGCATCCTTTGTGAATTTCAAAAACATTTTTTCCAATAACATTCAGGAACTCAGAGTTTTCACCTTTTGCCATATATTCTTTGCCGTCCAATATATCCTTTAATCCTTCGCCTCTTGCCGTATAGCCCTGAGCCTGATAGAATTTCATTTTCTTTGTTGCTCTGTCTAAAATTACAAGATGCCCAATGTATCTGACATAGTTCATGCTGTATTTTTCGCCGTCTGCTTCGATAGTTATTATTTTATTTACAAGATCTATAACAACTTTAATGTCGATACCTAGAAATTTAGTTTCCATTTTAAGGGCATTTTTTACTTCATCACTGCCTTTACATATATACACAGGCTTAACACTGCTATCCTTATAAGCCCCTACGGCAATCAAAACATCGTCTTCTCTTATTCTCTTATCACGAACACCTATATATTCAAGGGATTCTGAATCAAGACCGCCGTCGTCTTTTCCTACTGCGTTATCGCCTATAATAACTATGTCGCCATCGTTAATTTTCCCCTTTAGATGGCTTATCTGCTGGTTGTGCAGGATGCCAAATATCTCTTTTGCCTTATTGTTATATATCTGTATGGTGCCATTATTGTCAATAACTATAAAGCCTTCCGACATCATATCGGTAAAAAGTTCTAAGTGCTCAGTGCTTTCAAACATAAACTCACCCTTAATAAAATTAGTAGTACTCGACACTGTTTATTTCTTTAAAGCCTAGCCCCGGTTTATTATCTAATGTTATCACATATTCATCATAGTTTGCTCCTCCTATAACCGGATCTTCGGCACATAGGTTGGGCCCATCTAAATCAAAGCGGGTTATTATACTTTTTGCACACGCAAGATGGCACGCCGCAGTAAGACCAATCTTGCTTTCCATCATACACCCAAGCATACACTCAATACCATATGTTTCTGCAAGATCGCATATTTTCAGTGCATTGTGAATCCCTCCTGTTTTCATAAGCTTGATATTTATTAAGTCTGCTGCCCTATTTTGAATAATATTTGCTGCATCAAGAGGTGAAAAAACACTTTCATCGGCTAATACGGGAATTTCCACATTATCGGCAACATACTTAAGCCCTATTATATCAGAAGCCTTTACCGGCTGTTCCACAAGTTCTATGCAAAGCCCGTCATCTTCCATTTTTCTTAATATCTTAACCGCTTCTTTTGGCGTCCAACCTTGATTTGCATCTATGCGGATATCAATATCATAGCCAATTGCTGCTCTTATAGCTTTTAACCTTTCCAAGTCTTTGGAAGGATTTTTTCCTACTTTCACTTTAAGTGTCTCATAACCTTTTTCAACAGCTTCTATTGCATCTTTTGCCATATCTTCCGGCTCGTTCACACTGATTGTTATATCTGTCACTACTTTATTTCTAAATCCGCCAAGAAGCTTAAAAACCGGCGCGCCATAAAACTGTCCGAACAAATCATATATTGCCATATCAACCGAAGCTTTTGCATTTTCGTTATGTACAAGTGATGCATCTATTTCTGTCATTATCGATTCTAGGTTTTCTACTTCCATGCCGATAATCTTTGGTTTTATATAGTCTGTTATGGCACACTTTATAGAGCCTATGGTATCTCCTGTAATCACAGGAGTCACAGCCGCTTCCCCATAACCAATGCTGTCTGTATCAGTGGTAATCTTAACAATCATATTCTCTAGTTCATAGACTTCGCGCAAGGCAGTTTTAAACGGCTTTTTCAAAGGAATCTTTATCTTCCCCACTTCAATATCATTTATTCTCAAGAAAAATCACACCTTTTGAAGTTTTAATTAAATAAATTATATCACTTGAAGCAAACTATGTGCAAATGTAAACAGAAAGTAAAAAAGCCCCTATTTGGGGCTGTAAGTAAGGATTGAACCTGTTTTTTTCTTAATTGCCAGCGTCAAAAAAGAATAGAGGGGGACGTTGATACACTGAGCGACTATTCTCGCCGGCAGCGTAACAAGAAATGGTATGTTAAAGCCAAGCTGTAAAAAGTATGGTGTTAAGATAACTGATGTTATAACTTGGCCGATACCAATAGCTATAATATATTGCCATAGGGTGTCAGGTTGGTTTTTGAAAAAGGTTTGGAGAATGAAAGCGGGAATCATGCCGCCTAATGCCGCTGAAAGCGTAATTGGAGGAAAGTAAAAACCGCTGGGGTTTATGAAGAATCCCAAGAAATCTCCTAATGCACCTACTATCCCACCGGCAAGAGGGCCAAACATGATGCCTGCAAAGATAGTCGGAAAAGCTCCAAAACCTATCCTTATACCCTCAACTGTTCCAATGTTTATCCTGATGCTTGCCACCCTTGACAGTACGATATTTAGAGCAACAAGAAAGGATAAATACACCATTTCTCTGGTAGAAATTTTTTTCATTAAAATAAGCCTCCTTCCATTTTTAATGGCAGTATGTTATTCTGCCACACCAACGGAAAAAGGCTTTGTTCCTCTGATGTGGCAGCGAACGCGATAACTTACCGCAAGCGAAAAGCTTTTCGTCCAAGGGCAACGTCCCATCCCTTGGCACTTGACGCAAGTTACCTACTCTGCCTTAATATTAGCTATATTTTATCAAAATTTTCGTTCTTTTGCCAGTAAATATGTTATCTTATTTTACCTTAATACATATTTGCAGCAGTTTATCTTTCATAAGCTCTCTAATACTGCTTCGTACACTGCATCTGCCAACGTTACTCCTTCATTTAAAAGTTGTTGGACTTTTTCGTTGTATTTTTGTACGAAGTCATCATCATCAATGTTGCCAAGATTTATTTTTACATTAAGCCACGCACCGCAAAGGGCAGTTTTTAAGCACAAAGCGCCAACTCCTGTATCGCTAATTGTAGAAGTGTTTGTATGGCCTAAAGACTTTTCGTATAAATGCAATGCTTTTACAGCTTTTTCCATAATCTCATAAGGAGCCTCAACTGCACCTTTAAGAGCTTCTTGTACTTTTTCTTTTCGTTTTGCCTTTTCTTCTTCATTGTTTTTTGGCATTTTAAAAGCTGCAGTAACTTTGTTAAATGCTTCGGTGTCTTCTTCCATTAATTTTATTAAATCCTTTTGAAGTCTTGCAGCTTCCTCAAGCAATTCTTTCATAAGAGGTTCGCTTTCTTTGTATTTTTGTTTTCCAACTGTCAGGTTCGCAACCATTGACATCAAAGCCGTTCCTATAGCTCCAACCAGTGCTGAAGCAGCACCTCCTCCCGGAGTAGGCTCCTTGGAAGCTAAAACATCCAAAAATTCTTTTATGCTTATGCTGCTGTTGATCACTTTTATTTTACCACTCCTTTGTTAAAGGTATACCTTTTCTAAAACAGACCGGTAATCCTTCCAGACTCATCGATATCAATTCTTTCCGCTGCAGGTGCTTTAGGAAGTCCCGGTAGTGTCATAATCTCACCGGTTAGTGCCACAATAAATCCCGCGCTTGCCGATACCTTTACCTGCCTTACAGTTATTTTAAAATCTTTGGGTCTTCCTAAGAGCTTAGGATTATCCGAAAGCGAATATTGAGTTTTGGCCATACATATAGGCAAATTCTTATATCCTAATGTTTCAAGATTTGCAATCTCCTTTTCTGCTTCTTTTGTAAAATCCGCACCATCAGCTCCGTATATTTCATGAGCTATAATTTCAATTTTTTGCTTGATGCCGGCTTCTAAGGGATACACAAATTTAAAGTGATTCTTACCTTTTTCTGCTGCCCGAACTACTTTCTCAGCCAAATCTATGCCACCTTCTGATCCCTTTGAAAAAACCTCCGAGAGGGCTACAGGCACTTTAGCCTTGTTGCACACATCAAGCACCATATTGAGCTCAGCTTCAGTATCACCCGGGAAGCGGTTTACGGCTACAACTAAAGGCAATCCAAACTTCTCAGTAATGTTTTCAATATGTTTTTGAAGGTTATCCATACCTTTTTCCAGTGCTTCGAGGTTTTCTTCGCCTAAATTGCGTTTGTCTACACCTCCATGAAGCTTTAATGCCCTAACGCTTGCTACCAATACTGCCGCATCAGGCTTTAATCCTCCCTGCCGGCACTTGATATCGACAAATTTTTCTGCGCCCAAATCTGCCCCAAAGCCTGCCTCGGTTACGCAGTAATCCGAAAGTTTTAAAGCAGTTTTTGTTGCAATAAGGCTGTTGCAACCGTGAGCTATATTAGCAAAGGGTCCTCCATGAACAAAAGCAGGTGTGCCCTCAATTGTCTGGACTAGGTTTGGATTTAGAGCTTCCTTCAAAAGAACAGCCATAGCGCCGTGAGTTTTAAGGTCCCCGGCAGTCACAGGTTTTCCGTCGTATGTATAGCCTATAATTATTTTTGAAAGTCTTTCTTTTAAGTCTGTAAGATTTTGCGAAAGACAAAAAGCAGCCATTACCTCGGAAGCCACGGTGATATCATATCCATCTTCTCTTGGAACGCCGTTTGCTTTTCCTCCTAAGCCGTCAACTACAAATCTAAGCTGACGGTCGTTCATATCTACACAGCGGCGCCAGGCAATCCTACGAGGATCTATTTTTAATGCATTTCCTTGATAAATGTGATTATCTATCATAGCTGCCAAGAGATTATTTGCAGCTCCAATTGCATGGAAATCACCTGTAAAATGCAGATTTATATCTTCCATTGGAACAACCTGGGCGTACCCTCCGCCTGCCGCCCCTCCTTTTATGCCGAATACAGGTCCAAGGGAGGGTTCTCTTAAGGCTATCATGGTCTTTTTGCCTAATTTATTTAGCGCATCGCCCAATCCTACTGTTGTTGTGGTCTTTCCCTCGCCTGCAGGTGTAGGGGTTATGGCAGTTACAAGGATTAATTTTCCATCCTTTTTATCTTTTAATCTGTTATATACATCAATATTAACCTTTGCCTTATATGGTCCATAATAATATATATCTTTTTCTTCAAGTCCGACAGATTCGGCTATTTCCTTAATCGGCTTGATTTTAGCTTCTTGAGCTATTTCGATATCAGTTTTCATATACTTCACCTCATTGTATGTTTATCCACTACTATTTTACCCTGCTTAACAACGGTTTTTACTAAATTTACACCAAAATGATATACTATAAAGTCTAAATCAGGCGAATCCCAAAGCAGGATATCCGCCTGTTTTCCAACTTCTAAGCTTCCTACAACAGATGACCTGTTAATAGCCGCAGCGGCGTTTAGTGTTGCAGCCGTTAATACTTCTTCAGGCGTCATCTTGTATTTTATACAGGCAAGATTTAAGATAAGCTGCAGTGATTCTGTAGGGCATGAACCGGGATTGAAGTCAGAAGCCAAGGCTACCGGAATGCCTTTTTCTATCATGGTTTTCGCTCTTGCAAAGGATTCATCTAAATAGAGAGATGTTCCCGGCAAAAGGATTGCTATAGTACCTGCCTTTGCCATATCATCAATACCTTTATCTGATGCATGAATCAGATGTTCAGCAGAAATAGCCTTAACTTCAGCGGCAAGCGATGCGCCTCCTAAGGGCGTTATCTCATCGGCATGGACTTTAGGAATGAGACCATGTCTTTTGCCTGTTTCGAGGATATCCCTTGACTGCTCTACATCAAAAACCCTATCCTCGCAAAATACATCACAAAACTCTGCCAGATTTTCTTTTGCAACCTTTGGAATCATTTCTTCCTTTATTAATTTTATATAATCATCAGCTCTTCCTTGATATTCCTTTGGAATAGCATGTGCTCCCATAAATGTAGGGACTAAGTCAACTGCATGTAATTTATTTAGCTCTTTAATTACATTTAAGGATTTAATCTCATCTTTTACATTTAAACCATATCCGCTTTTCGCCTCACAGGTGGTTGTTCCATAGCTTAGCATTATATCAAGGGATTTTTTGCCTTTTTGCACCAGCTCTTCAAAACTTGCCTTGCGCGTATGCTCTACGGTGCTTAGTATTCCTCCTCCCATGCTCAATATATCAAGGTAGCCGGCACCTTTTAGCTTTAATGAAAGCTCTTTTTGCCTCCACCCTCCAAAAACCAGGTGTGTATGTGGATCTACAAGGCCTGGAGTTGCAAGGCAGCTTTCGGCATCGATAACAACAGTATCATCATTTATAGGGATATCTTTAAGTTCCTTATCTTCGCCTATGGCAGTAATTCTACCTTCGGAGGCTGCAATAAATGCATTTTTAAGTATTTTTATATTTCCCTGTTCCTCGCCTTTCAAACAGCTTGTCCCTTCTGGGGTTGCAAGCATGCCAATATTTTTTATAACAAGTTGTCCAGTGTCTTTCAAAACTTCACCTCTATTTTTATCAAAGATTAGGGGCAAAAGCTTAATGCCCCTTGCTGTTTTATCACGGTCTTTGACCGCCCGCAATCTATATAATGAATCAATTACTGTAGCAAGTAATTCTCCAATATCTGTTTATTGGAATCAAAGTTTTCCAATTGCAAATAGTATTCAGCTACATCTATAAGGGCTTTCATAGGAGTAAGGCCTACTATTTCACTGCCTACTATATTGACTCCATAACGCCTTGCCTCCATTTTGACCATCTCAAAGGCTCTGTAAAGAGCTGTTCTTTCATAGTCTACCATGTTAATTGACACCTGGGCCAGGTTTCTATCTTCTAACATTACCCCGATAGCCCTTACATTTTTTAGCCCTCCACTTCTTTCGCGGATGAGTTTTGCAATCGTATCGGCAATTTTTATGTCTGATGTGTCAAGATTGATATTGTAAGCTATAAGTGGCTTGCGCGCTCCAACAGCTACTACCCCTGCCGTAGGGTGAATTTCCGGTTTTCCAAAATCAGGAGCCCATTGAGGGTCCTTTAATTTTTCTGCCATTTTTTCAAACTGGCCTTTTCTTATATCTGCAAGGTTTTTCCGCTCAGGCTTTGTAGCTGAATCTTCATATAAAAAGACGGGAATTGAAAGTTCCTCCGCAATTCTTTCTCCAACTTTCTTAGAAAGCTCTATACATTCTTCTACAGTGATGTCTCTCACAGGTACAAAAGGTATTACATCGGTAGCGCCCATCCTTGGATGTTCCCCTTTGTGTTTTGTCATATCGATTAATTCAGCTGCTTTTTTGCAGGAAAGAAAAGCCGCTTCTGCTACTGCTTTCGGATTGCCAATAAATGTAAAAACACTGCGATTATGGTTTTTATCAGCAGAATAGTCTAGAAGCCTTACGCCTTCTACAGATCTTATTGTATCAGCAATAGCTTCAACGACCTCTTGGCGTCTGCCTTCACTGAAATTTGGAATACATTCAACAATTGGATTCAAGGTGGTTCCTCCTTATAAAGTTTTGTCTACTACTTCATCTATCAGTTCTTGTTTTGGTATATACGGAAGTGTAATATGACCAAGGCTATCATAATTTTTATTAAAATCTACACCTGTTTCAATAGAGTTTTGATTTCGTGCCCAGGAGCGTCTTGCAACGCCGCACATTACATCCCATAATAGGGCGGACTTTATAATATCATCGGTCTTTTTGCTTCCATCTAGCAGCAGTCCGAAGCCCCCGTTTATGGCTTTACTTATGCCTACGCCTCCGCCGTTGTGAAGGGCTACAAGGCTCATACCCCTTGCGGCATTGCCGGCAAAGCACTGTGTAGCCATGTCTGCCATTACATTACTGCCGTCTTTTATATTAGCTGTTTCTCTAAAGGGTGAATCGGTTCCGCTCACATCATGGTGGTCTCTTCCAAGCATCACAGGCCCGATTTCTCCTTTTCTTACCATATCATTGAATTTAAGGGCTATTTTCATTCTCCCTTCGGCATCTTGATAAAGTATCCTTGCCTGTGTGCCTACTACCAGCTTATTTTTTTCCGCATCGCGAATCCAGATATAGTTGTCCCTATCTTGGCCTCTGCGGTTTGGATCAATGCATTCCATAGCTGCTTTATCTGTTTTTCTTAAATCCTCTTTCTTGCCGCTTAGGCAAACCCAGCGGAAGGGTCCGTAACCATAGTCAAAAAGTTCCGGTCCCATTATGTCTTCAACATAGGAAGGGAATATAAAGCCATCTTTCTCATCTTTGCCATTCTTTGATATTTCTTTTACGCCTGCGTCGAACACTGCCTTCATAAAGGAATTTCCATAATCAAAGAAGTAAGCGCCGCGATCAACCAAGGTTTTTATAAGTTCAAAATGCCTTCTCAAACTTTTATCAACAAGCTGTTTGAATTTTTCTCTATCTGTTGCAAGCAGCTTGGTGCGCTCCTCAAAAGTCAGGCCTTGAGGGCAATATCCGCCGTCATATGCTGCATGGCATGAGGTTTGGTCTGATAATAGGTCAATATGAATGTTATTTTTTACTGCATATTCCAGTAAATCAACTATGTTGCCGTGATAGGCAATAGACATAGGTTCTTTCTTTTTCATATATTCATGAGCAGTATCAAATACTTCTTTTAAATCTGACGATACTTTTTTCACCCATCCCTGGTCGTAGCGCGTTTTAATACGGGAATAGTCGACCTCGGCTATAATTCCAACACCACCGGCAATCTCTACTGCCTTGGGTTGTGCTCCACTCATTCCGCCAAGACCTGACGAGACAAATAGATAGCCTTTCAAGTCTTCATCATGGGGAATACCAAGTTTTAATCTCCCGGCATTTAATAGTGTATTGAAGGTTCCGTGAACTATTCCCTGGGGCCCGATGTACATCCAGCCTCCCGCTGTCATCTGTCCATAATTGGCAACTCCCATCTCTTCGGCAATTTCCCAGTCATCATGGTTGTCGAACATGCCTACCATTAAGGCATTTGTTATAATTACTCTTGGAGCTTCCGGCTTTGAGGGGAAAAGACCAAGGGGATGCCCTGACATAACTACAAGCGTCTGATCCTCAGTCATTACCTCAAGGTATTTTTTAATTAATCTATACTGCATCCAATTTTGGCATACGCTGCCGGTTTCACCATATGTTACAAGCTCATAAGGGTAAAGCGCTACTTCAAAATCCAGATTGTTGTCTATCATAACTTGAAAGGCTTTTCCGGCAAGGCATTTGCCTTTATATTCGTCGATAGGCCTTCCATATATTCTCCCCTGAGGCCTATAACGATAGCCATAAATTCTGCCATAAGTTAAAAGCTCATCTAAAAACTCAGGTGCAAGTTTTTCATGGTACTGCTCCGGTATATATCTCAAGGCATTCTTTAGTGCAGTTTTGGTCTGTTCCTTTGTCAGATTAAACCCCCGGCTAGGAGCTCTTCTAATGCCCTCCACAAATTTCGGCATTTCCGGCAATTCATCATCAAGCTTTATTTTCATTGCCTTTGAAATATCATAATTGTTAAGCATTTTATCTCTCTCCTTTTTGTAATAATGTTTGGATATGCTTTGATTTAAGTCTGATTTTATTTTCCACTACTCTTTATTTTTTCTTCTTTATATACTTGATTATCTATTTTAAATTTGCTCGGCGGCACACCTTCAACATTCTTAAAAACTCTACCGAAATAACTTGAATCTTGGTATCCTACTTGGCTGCTTACTTCCTTTATACTCAAATCTGTTGTCAAAAGAAGCTTTTTAGCCTCATTTATTCTAACTTTTGTTAAGTATTCTATAAAATTCATGCTTGTAAATCTCTTGAACTCATGACTAAAATGATATGGACTTATGTGAACGTGTTCTGATACATCTTCTAAGGTTATATTACTTGCAAAATTATCATTAATATACTCGATAGCTTCTTCAAATAGTTTGGTATTCATGTGTTTCCTACGTCTAGATATCTCATCGATTATTTGCGAGACAAGTTCTTTGGTCTGATTTTCTAATTCTAAGAATGTATCGCTTTCTGCTATTCTCTTTAAAAACCTACGGCTTAATATTCCAAGCTTTTCCGATCGAATTCCCGCCTCTATTCCCGCCCTTATAATTATCAAGGCAATTTCATTAAATCTTGCTTTAACAATTACAGGATCGATGTTTGGCGTTTTGTTAGTGATTGAGCTTATAAAATCATCTAAAATCTTAAAAGCAGCTTTCTTATCACAGCTGAGTATTTTTACAGAAAACTGAGATTCAATTTCTATAGAAAAGATATTAGGGTCTGTTATAAAAGGAATAGTGTTTGCAATATGAATTGCTTGTCCGGTGCCAGTGTAAAATTTATGGCGACATGCCCGAAGTGCATCTTTATATGAAAGATGTAGATCGAAAATATTTTTACAAGGAAGGCCTATTCCTATTGTTATGGATATACCCGTTTCGTCTTCGATGTATCTTTGCAAATTTTGGCCGATATCTAAGGCTTTCTCTCTTGTTTCTTCTTTATTATTGAGTTGAAAAAGTAGTGCATATAAATCTTCCTCCATAGGCACTACTAAGGTATAAAGATTTTCAACTGCTTCTTTAAGGCTTTCCAATACAGCAAGTCTTAAATTCTGCCGCTGTATCTCGCTCTTATTGCCAAATTGCAAGTGATAGTTGTCAATAGCTGCGACCATAACTATATTAGGTCTAAAGTCTGCAGCAATTTCTTTCTCAAATTCTAAAATTTCCTCCTCGTATTTAATATTGTTGCAAAGAAGGTCTCTGAAAAAACCTAGTCGGGCATATTCTGTAAAAAGATCTTTTTCCATTAATGGCATACCTCCTATAAATTTTTAGTCGATTCATAGAATTGTAGGTGGGTTTTGTCTGGTTATTTTTATGCCCGACTTTACCTTTGATTTTTTTACTTGCATAAGCCCTACAAAATTTTGTAGGGCTTATGCAAAGATTATTACTGCACTATATGCTCATTGCTGCATCATAGCCGCTTCGAATTGCTTCTAATACCCTTTTTGGTTTTAAACAGTCGCCAATAAGATAAAATTCTGGTGCATATTTTCTAAATTTATTAGTATCATTTGGATCAGCCTTTAATCCTACGGCTATTATTACATTATCAGCTTCGTATAGCTTTTCTTCGCCGTTTGCCGTTACTGCAATTACACCTTCATTTTTAATTTCTTTACATATAGTATTGGTTAAAAGCTCTATCGGGTATTTTGCTATTTCTAAAAGAAGCGCTTCTCGATATAAATATGCCCCGTCCGGTATAACTTCGGGCTTCATTTCCAGCACTTTTACTTTTTTACCGTGCTGGGCAAAATAAAGCGCTTCTTCGCATCCCACCAGGCCGCCTCCTACTACCACTACATTATCACCAATATTCACATTTTTATTGTAAATATCAGCGGCTAAAACGACTTTTTCACTATCGATCCCGGGAATATTTGGAATTATTGGGTGGGCCCCAACTGCTGCAATGATAACGTCCGGCGAGATATATTCAACAACTTCAGGTGTAGCTTCTGTATTAAGCATTACTTTTATTGCTCTCTCATTTACACGTTGAATAAGAAGATCTTTAAACTTCATTAAGTCAATTTTAAATGGGACATGCTCTGAAAAGTTAATAAGGCCTCCTAATTTATCCTCTTTTTCACAAAGAACAACTTCATGCCCCATATCTGCTGCAGTTATTGCGGCTTCCATCCCGGCAGGTCCACCGCCAATAACCAGCACTTTTTTACGTCCTTCGAACGGTTTTACGACCATCGCTTCTTGTTCTCTGCCAATAATTGGATTAACAGTGCATCTAAGGCTTCGAGTTGGATACTTTACATAAGGTACAAAATCTCCGCTTAAACAAACAAGACAACGCTGGCATGGGGTAATATCATTCGCTTTTCTCATCTTTGCCTTTTTAGGTAAATAAGGATCTGCAAGTAACCCGCGGCCTATCGCTACAATATCAGCTTTCCCACTTGCTATTATTTCGTCCATCATAGCCGGATCGTTTAAACCACCTACGACAGCAACTTTACTTGTTTTTACTGCGTTTTTAATGGCTGCGGCAAGCGGGACGTTCAATCCTCGCTCGCAAAAGGGTGATGAAAACATTTTTACATTTGTTTTTGGATCATGAAATGTTCCGCACGAAACATGTATTATATCAACTTTGCCGTCGAGCATCTTGGAAAATTCTACCATATCTTCAATAGTATAACCGCCTTCCGTATGCTCCGTTCCACTTAGCCTAAATTCAATCGGAAAACCCGGACCACACTTCTTTCTTATATTTTCTACGACCATTAAAGAAATACGTGCACGGTTTTCAATGCTTCCGCCAAATCGATCCTTGCGATGGTTTGTAAGTGGTGATAAAAACTGATGCAAAAGCCATCCATGTGAACCATGAACCATGCACATATCGCATCCACCTAATTTTGCCATTTCTGCGGCATCTCCAAAAGCTTCAACGACTTCAGCTATAATATCTTCATCCATTTCTACAATAGGTCCTCCAAATAGAGGCGGCGCTGCGCTAGGACCGTATATTGTACCTTTATAGTAATCAGCATTCGCTCTTCTTCCGGGGTGAACTAATTGAATTGATGAAAAAGCTCCATGGCGTTTAATAGCATCAGTAGTACGAATTAATGAGGGTAAGATATCAGGGTTGTCAAGACATGGCATCCTTCCGTGAGCTACGCCAGTCTTTGTATGAACATTGCTTTCTCCTATTACAACAAGAGCTGCGCCACCCTTTGCCTTCATTTCAAAATACGCAACTGTCTCAGGTGTTAAAAAACCCTCTTCTGTATTATACCCTGTATTTCCCGGTGCCGCTTCTATTCTATTTTTAAAGGTTAGCGGCCCGATTTGCAGGGGGCTAAATAAATTCGGATAGACTTTCATTAAAAATTCCTCCTTCAACTTTTAATTTCCATTTATAGCAAATCATAAAAATTAAACTTTAAGCTTCTTCATAGCTCACTTCCATATGTACCTTCCCACTTCTTAACATAATCACAGAATACAGCGTTGCAAATACTGCTACAGCAATATTGCCTATAAACTCTGCTTTTGTTAAATTTCCAAGAAGCAGACCTATCTGAGCAACTGTCGAAGCAGTTCCCAGAAGACTGAAAAATACTAAAGAACCATAAGAAACATGGTATTTTGATTTCTCCCAAAGGTCAGGGATAACTTTTGGCATATTCATTGCAGAATAACAAACTAAGGCAAAAAATAGATTGTTTAGAATGACAGCCATATTTCCAAGTGTTGATATATTAACTTTAAAAAATATAGGTATTAAACTTTCAATATAAAGTAGAGTAAGGATAATGTATGGAACCTTGTTTTTGTTTAACTTTCCTAAACCCCTAGGAAGCCATCCATCAACGCATGCTTGAAGTATTGGTTTTGGTATCCAGCCAAGACACGAATTTAGTGTTGTTGTAAGCGCAAACATGGCACCGCCAACTACAAAAAAGATATACAAAGGCCATGGCAGTATTTCTTGAGCTACAAGTGTTAAGGGTTTGTTTGCCACTTGTTCTACGGGCAACACTCCGGCAGCTACTGTTGCCATAAGAGCATAGAATGCAGCTATAACAAGAGTGCCTGTTATTATAGCAAAAGGAATATCTTTTGTGGGGTTCTTGGCTTCAGCTCCAAGATGTATAACTACATTTGCGCCTCCTGTAGCCCATGTCATTAAGGCAGCTGCAGAAAACAATCCCCGCCATCCATGTGTCATAAAACCCTCTCCAAAGAAATTTGGCTGTATATTGGGCATACCATAAACAATAAATATGGTTAGTGCTACCGCCATAATCACCGCCATAAGGTTCTGCAGCTTTGCTGCTGCTTCTATTCCCATCAAATTTATTAAATAAAAAATCGTTAACATAGCAAATGCCACTAAGGTGTGATTTAATCCAGGTATAAGTGCCAGGGTATAATCCGCAAAGCTTATTGCATACATCGACAAAGTACACCAAGCAATTATATGGATAATTATAAAAAATCCTGCAGCACCTTCATGGACCAGTAAAGCCAATTGAGTATAAAATCCTCCTCTTAACCTTATAGTTCCGCTTACAAAAATCATAGGAACTGTCATAGCAAGAGTGAAGAGTGCAGCAATTATCATTGCGATATTTGCAGATCTGCCGGTCATTCCAATAGCAACTCCTGTCAGAGCAAAGACGCCGGCGCCTATTGTCTGCCCTATTGCAATAGACAAAAGTTCTTTTCTTCCAAGCACTCGCTTAAGTTCTTTTGTTGAAGTCAGTTCTGGCATAGTTATCCTCCTTTTAAGAATTTTTTAAACAGAATAGTAAATTAGATATATATTTACCACTTCCTTTTTTATACTTTCTATTTATATAAGTTCATTTGTCAAAATTAGATTTGAAATTGTGCTTATTTCGTTTGACAAAACTCTGTCATGTGACAATGTACCAACTTTTTCCCTTATTAACCTATATGCCTCTTTTGTCCCCTTCCCCATCTCCTTTCCTTTATTTTCTTTTAGCCGCAAATCTATTGCTTGTGCTGCGCATAAAAGCTCGATAGCTAAAACGTTTCTCGTGTTTTCAACTATTCTTCTTGCTTTTCTTGCTGCAATGGTTCCCATGCTTACATGGTCTTCCTGGTTTGCTGAAGATGGGATGGAATCTACGCTTGCCGGAGTTGCAAGGGTTTTATTTTCCGATACCAGTGATGCTGCAGTATATTGAGCTATCATAAGGCCTGAATTTAAGCCGCCATTGTCTACCAAGAATGCAGGCAGTCCCTCGTTTAGGCTAGGATTTACAAGGCGCTCAATCCGACGTTCCGCAATGCTTGCAAGCTCCGAAACCGCTATCCCCATATAATCCATGTTTATAGCTATGGGCTCCCCATGGAAATTGCCGCCGGAAATAACCACATCGCTTTCAGGGAAAATTAAGGGATTATCTGTTGCCGAATTCATTTCAATTTCAACTATCTCTTTAATATGTTCTAATGCGTCTCTTACGGCACCATGCACCTGTGGAATACATCTTAGTGTATATGCGTCTTGCACTTTTGGATTACCTTGATGTGTTACAAATTTGCTTCCTTCTAAAAGTTTTCTCATGTTTCTTGCGCATTCTATCTGCCCTTTGTGAGGTCTTACTAAATTAACATTTTCGTCAAAGGCATCTATCACACCATTTAAAGCTTCAAAAGTCAGTGCCGCAGATATATCAGCAATTCTTGACAAATTTATTGCTTCAGCAAGAGCTAGGCTTCCTATGGCTGTCATGGCTTGTGTACCATTTATAAGGGCAAGTCCTTCCTTTGCTTCAAGTGTTACAGGCATTATTCCTGCCAGCTGCATAGCTTCTTTACCCGGCATAACTCTTCCTTTGTATAAAGCCTCACCCTCACCTATCATAACGAGAACCATATGGGCTAAGGGAACCAAGTCTCCGCTGGCTCCTAGAGAGCCTTGCGATGGAACCCTGGGGATTACTCCTTTATTTAACATATCGATAAGGGTTTGAAGTGTGGAATATCTTATTCCCGAATATCCTTTGGCAAGCGCATTTGCCCTAAGCAGCATCATAGCTCTTACCGCATCTTCGGAAAGATACTCGCCAACCCCGGCTGAGTGGCTTCGAATTAAGTTCACCTGCAGATCCCGGGTATCTTGAGATGAAATATTTACATTGCAAAACTTTCCAAAACCGGTAGTTACGCCATATACCACCTCATTATTTTCAATGATTTTGTTTACATATTCTCTTGATACTTCAACTTTTTCTTTTGATATTGAAGATAGCTCAATTGATTCTTTTTCAACTGCAACTTTTATAATATCTTCCAGCCTCAAACTTTCTCCGTCTATTATCAACACCATCACCTCAAGTTTTTGTTAAATATGCAGCATATGGATAATTACTATTACCACTAGCCATTTCGCTATAAGCCGATTTTGCGATAAAGTAGTTATTATGCTTTTTGCAAGATTTTTTAATTTGTTATGTTATATACTATATTCAACATCTTAACTTTAATTCCTTCGCAAAAAACTATAATTTACCGGATTTTTTTGTTTCTTCCTAATTTTCTGTATTAACGTATTAACGTTTTAATATGTTAAACAAAACTCAACAGTTAATTGACAAAACCTCTCTGAGCGTTATAATTTAAATAAATCAAGAAGTCAAAGGAGTTTTGTAAAATGGGCATTGACAATATAATCTATGATTCCATCTTGGAAACTATTGGAATGACTCCTATGGTAAAATTAAGCAAGCTTTCCCCTGAAAAAGGAGCAAGTATAACAGCTAAGATTGAGTCTTTTAATCCGGGAGGCAGCATAAAAGATCGTATTGCCCTTTCTATGATAAATGATGCTGAAGATAAAGGACTTCTTAAAACCGGTTCCACGGTCATAGAGCCTACCAGCGGCAATACCGGGATAGGCCTTGCCATGGTGTGCGCAGTAAAAGGATACCGGCTTATTTTAGTTATGCCTGCATCTATGAGTATTGAACGAAGAAAGCTTTTAAAGGCGTATGGCGCCGAGTTCATACTTACGCCTCCTGAAGAAGGCATGGATGGCGCGATAAGAAAGGCTGAAGAACTTGCAAAAACCAATAGATACTTTATGCCGATGCAGTTTGACAACCCTGTCAATTCTTTCGCTCATGAAGTAACTACAGCAAAGGAAATTTTGAATCAGACAAAGGGCAAACTAGATGCTTTTGTTGCAACAGTCGGGACAGGCGGTACATTTACCGGAGTTGCAAGAAAATTAAAGGCCGAATTGCCTAATATAAAAGCAATTGCAGTGGAGCCGTCATCTTCTGCTGTTTTATCCAAAGGCGCGGCGGGTCCTCATAAGATTCAGGGCATTGGTGCAGGGTTTATCCCAAAAGTTTTGGATATTGATTTAATTGATGAAATTATCACTGTCACAGATGAAGATGCCTACGAAATGACGCGAAAGCTTTCCACTATAGAAGGAATCCTTGCCGGCATTTCATCAGGAGCCGCGGTGTGGGCAGCGCAGAAAATTGCAGCGGATTTAGAGCCGAGTAAACTAGTAGTAACTATACTTCCTGATACCGGAGAGCGATATCTAAGCACGGAAGGTCTATTCCCTGAGTATTAGAATCTTAAATCCACCTTAGCGAATATTAAGGTGGATTTATTTGTTTGATTATTGTAAAATATATTAGGAAAAGGAGGCTATTTAAGGTATGCTGGATAATTCAAGCAAAGTTAATTTGTATGAACAGCTAAAGTTAGCGATAAAAAATGACATTTTAAATGGAATTTACAAAGAAGGAGACAGACTCCCAAACGAAAAGCAGCTGTGCGAGCAATACGGCGTAAGCCGAATAACCGTAAGAAGGGCAATAAAGGAGCTTGCCAAAGAAGGGCTTATTGAAGTAAAACACGGCAAGGGAACTTTTGTAAGCAAGGAAAAGCTGAGTATAAAGATATTAGATCTAGGAGGTTATGCGGAAAATTTAGTAAGCAAAAATCGCTCTTTCTTATCAAAGGTTTTAGAAAAAAAATTAATTAACGCAGATGATCACCTGTGTAATATATTTAAAATGAAAACTAAAGGAAGCTCTAAGGTATTAGAGCTTACGCGTCTTATAATAGATGAAGGAGAACCGCTGGGTATCGATATTGCTTATTTTCCTCTTAATATTTATCCCGGTATACATGAAAAAATCCACGACAATACCTCCACTTTCAATCTAATTCAAAAAGATTACGGAATTGTCATGGCTAAAGCATATAAGGAATTTAGCGTTGTTACCGCCCAAAGCGATTACAGCAAGCTGCTGGATTGCACCCCTAGCGAGCCTCTGTTTTTTATAAAAAAAGTAATATATGATCCTCATGAGATACCGGTTCACTATTCTTTAAACTATATACTTGCAAGTCGAGTAAAGTATGTTATAAATGTAGACATACCTTACGAGCAAGGCGCAGAGAAAAAAGCGATTACTCAGTAATAAGGTCTATTCACTTTCCAGCTGATGAGGATACCCAAATCCCCCGTAAAAAGTGCATGTCTTTGCTGCGCATTTTGCTGCATATTTTAGCGCGGCAGCCATATCACCGCTTTGAATATAGTAGGTTAAAAATCCTGCTATAAAGCTGTCTCCGGCTCCCATTGTATCAACCACTTTCACAGGCACTATATCCTGCTCGAATATTTTCCCTTCTTTGGAAAAAATAGCCCCTTTAGACCCTCTGGTTATTCCCACAATTTCCGCGCCAAGCATATGGCACTTATTTATAAGTTCTTTCACTTTGCTCAAGCTCATGTCTGAGCCTGACAAAAAGGCATATTTTACATGAGGGCACACTGCCTCTAAATATTTATTATCTTTCATATCAGAAAAATCAAAGGAAATATCACAGCATTTCTTAATAGCTTCAAGTTCCGGTTCCAAGCTCGAATAACAGCTTGTATGGCATATATCGAATTTTGATATATATTCCAAGTCGTTAGGCGTTATTTTTAATCTTACAACATGCTGCACAGTATCCTTTGGCCCGCCTATAAATACCCTATCTTTCTCCGGTGTAAGATTTACTCTGGGCTGACCGCTAATTCCTATCATTGTTCTGGATCTCTCATAACTTACGCCTTCCTGAGCAAGCGCCCACTTTATATGTTGTGCCTTGTCGTCATTTCCAAAAATGCCTATATAAGCACTTTCCCGGAATCCGTTGCGTTTACAGTTTACTGCCACATTCACACAGTTTCCGCCGGGATAATAAAGTCCCTGGTCTATGTAACAATCTGCTACATTATCTCCTACCGCAATCATCTTCATTTTTCATCATCCTTTCAGTGCCCCTTCAGACATTCCTCTTACAAGATGCTTTTGAAGAGCGATTAGCAAAATAATCATTGGTATGGCAGAAATTACCATTCCTGCAAGCAGGACGCCCCAATTGGTTTGAAGTGCATCCCTGAAATTCATTAAACCAGATGGAATTGTTTTTAATTTATCCGAGTCTATAAAAATTATAGCAAACAAGAATTCATTCCATGCATAGTATGCAGTAAGCATAATAGTGGTGAATATTATCGGCTTTGACATAGGCATATATATTCTTGAATAAATGCCAAGCTCTGAGCACCCGTCTATTATGGCAGATTCTTCTATTTCCTTCGGAATGCTTAAAAAATAAGATCGGATAAGCAGGACAGAAAGCGGCAGTCTAAAAGTAATATACGGGAGAATGAGGCCTAATCTTGTATTATGTATTCCGAGCTTTTGCAATAAAACATAAAGAGGAATAAGGCATACCTGAGGATTCACCATCATACCTGCCGTACAAAGCATTAATGCTATATCGATTCCGCGAGATTTATACCTGCTAAGTCCGTAAGCACATAGCGACGCGATTATGACAACTCCTGCTATTGTTGCCGCTGTGACGATTACACTGTTGACAAAGTAGCTTGATATTCCCTTTTCCCATGCAGTTGCATAATTAGAGATAAGCCATTGGCCCGGCAGGCTCCATACATTACTATATATTTCATCATAACTTTTAAAAGATGACATAATCATCCAAAAAAGAGGGTAAAGAATAATAACTGCCCAAAGTATTAGTAAAACCATAATGAAGCTGCCGCTTAATCCTAATTTTTGTCTATGTGAGCTTTTCATTTTTTTATTCGCCATTTGTTAATCCTCCTCCCCGCCGCCAAATAGCTTAAACTGTATTACAGCAAGTAACGCTGTAATTACAAATATTACTATGGCAATAGTTGAGGCATAACCCATTTTGTCTTTAAAAAAGCCAGATAAATACATATGCACGGCTAAAGTTATAGAGCTTGTGCCCGGACCCCCGCCCTTGGTCAATATATAAGGTTCGTTGAAAACCAGCATTGAGCCCGTTATTGTTATTAGGGTTGTCACGAAAATAGTTTCTTTAACCTGAGGTACGGTTATACTAAAAAAACGTCTTATTTTGCTTGCTCCGTCAATTTCTGCAGCCTCGTATAGCTCTTGAGGTATTTTTTGAATTGCTACAATAAACAGCATCATTATGTAGCCTATGCTCTGCCATTGAGATACTGCTATAACTGCATAAGGTGCTGTTTTAGACAATCCCAGCCAAGGCTTTGCTAAATGGCCTAAACCTATTAATTTTAAGAAATTGTTTAATAATCCAATTTGAGGATGGTAGATGAAGCTAAACAAAAGGCAGATTACGGAAATCGAGATAACTACCGGCATAAAATATACCACTCTAAAAAATGGGGCAATTCTTCTGAAAAGCTTATCCTCTAATATCGCAGCCAGAATCAAACCGCCAAATACCTGACATATGACAGAAATTATAGCATATCGAACATTATTTGTTAATCCTGTAACAACAACCTTATCTTTTAATAAAGCTTTAAAATTAGCTAAGCCGACAAATGTTTTTGTTGGAGAAAAAGCTGCAAAATCATATAAACTGTAAATAAAGTTTTGAATTAGCGGCAAGAAAATGAATACAAAAAGCAGAATAAAGCACGGCAGCATAAAGAGATATGGCGTTATCTGCTTTTTAAGTTGTTTCATATATATCACTCGCTCCTTTTGTAAAAATGGGGAGAGGGAAGGCGCATGTCTTCCCGTCCCGAAAAGCTCTTATTTAGCACTATTTCTCAATTTTGCAGCTTCTTGTTGCACTGACTTAATTACATCCTCAGGTGTCATCTCGCCTATAACCATTGATTGGCATCCTCTCATAAATGCATCTGCTATATTGATATTTACTGCATTGTCAAACCAGGGAACAGTTCTTGTAGCATTGAGTATTACATCGTATGCTGCTAAAGACTTATCTGATGCATTTTCCGATGTCACAGCTCCTTTAATGGCATTGAGCTGTCCACAGTCCTTTGTAAATTTGAATGCCATTTCTTTAGAGGTGAGGAATTTTAGAAACTCTTCAGCCTCTTTTGGCGCATTTTTACTTAACATAAACCCTTCCGGTGCGCCGGTCAGTGCATGAGGATCGCCTTTTCCATTTTCAAAGGGCGGAAAATCAAAGAAGGCAAAATCTTTCATTCCTGCATCTTCCACGTATTTTATCTCTGCAAACTGCATATATATTATTGGCACTTCCCCGTTTGCAAACATATTTCTTGCAGTTTCATGATCTATTGCAGTTGCAACCTCTCCCATGTAGTCTGTAAGAGTTTTAAAGGCTTTTAATGCCGTAACATATGATGGATCGGTAAATTCCCCGGTCTTTGGATTGTAGTCCTTTTCTAGAATTTGAGGATCTATTAATCTTTGATTTATCGTACCGATATAATGCGATATCGCCCAAGCATCTGACAGTCCTTCGATTATCGGGGTTTCATAGCCTGCTTTTTTTAGTTTATCAAGAATCTGTACAAATTCTTCAAAGGTTTTTGGCGGTTCTATATTATTATCCTCGAATATTTTCGTGTTGTAAGCAAAAGCTTTGCCATCAATTGTAAGGGGAACTCCGTAAAGTTTGCCGTCAAAAGTAAATGCTCCAAGCTGAGATTCCAAAATATTGCTTGACCATTCCTTGTCTTGTGCAAAAAGCTCGTCTAATGGTTTAACCTTGCCTGATGATACAATATTTTCAGCAAATGAATCTGACCAGGAAGAAAATATATCAGGTAAATCTTCGTTAGAAACTAAAACACGAATTTTTTCCTTGTAGGAATCATTTAAAACACAGTCCATATTAATTTTTACATTTGGGTGCTGTGCTTCAAACTCTGCTACCGCTTCTTTAAAGAACGTATTTCTTGGCTCATTTGGCCAGCGGTGAAAAAACTTGATTTCTACTTTTTGGCCATCGCTTTCGGCCGGTTTTGATGCTTGCTGGTTTGAACTTGTGCCGCAAGCTGCAACAGTCACAACCATAACCAAACAAAGTGCTAAAATAATTAAACGTTTCATTGATGCGTAACCCCCTTTAAAATTTTATTAATATTCCATTTTCCACATATAGCGGCGAACAGAAAGCGGATGGCCTGTGTGCTCTGCAAGCCTGTCTGCATACTGTCTCAAAACTACGCCGGCAATAAGCGGAGTAAAATAACTCTTTAAATCTTCATCTATTCCGTCCATATTAAAGTCTTTTGCATCTACTACAGTCAGTTTTTCACTGAACTTTTTAACAAAGTCGTGAGCTCTTTCGTCCAGAGGTCTTGTCTCTCCCAACCCTTTAATAAGAAGAAAAGGCACATCAAAATCTGTAACTTCAAAAGGACCATGGAAATATTCTCCTGCATGAATGGCGTTAGAATTAATCCATAGCATTTCCATTAGCAAGCAGCTTGTAAATGAATATGCAACACCGTAATTAGGACCGCTAGCCATAGTATATATAAGTTTTTCTCTCTTATATTTCTTGCCGAACTCATCTGCCGCATCAAAGGTCATTTCCTTATTGACATCATATAATTTTTGCAAATTATCTATCGAGCCGATGGCCTTTTCGTATTTTTCATTTGCTGCAATTTCATTTAAAATACCAAAAATTAATCTGTAGAGCATCCCGCTATTTCCTTCTTTTGCCGTGGCTTCGACACCATAATCATAGTGAATCGGAAATTCTGCAGCTTTCCAAAGCGGTGAATCAACCACATTTGAAAAAGCTATTGTTACAGCTCCTTTTTTCCTTGCGAATTCCGCGGCTTTTGCAGTTTCAGGAGTATTGCCTGAGTGCGAACACAAAATTACAACACTGCCTTTACCTAGTGCTTTCGGTTCCCTGTGAACAAATTCGTTTGATGAATAAATTGCAGACGGAGTTTCTATCTCTCTATCAAATATGTAATGTGCCGGATATAAATTTGCCATAGACCCGCCGCATGCTACAAAATAAAAGTTCTTCAAATCCGTTGATTTAACTGCACGAATAGCATCGTTTAATTGTGTTACATGTTCCTGGTTCATATTTATAATTCCTCCCTGACGAAATTTTATATGACCTCATATGATGTCATGTTTAGATTATATAACTATCTTTTAAAAAAATCAATAGACTTTTTTGATTATTTTATTATTGTTAGGAGTTAAATTACTCTGTAATCGATTTTCAGGAAATTCTTTTTGTAGCTATAGCTACCGAAATTTTGTTTCAGGTATTGTATTCTAAGAATAGAAAAAACATAAAGAAAGAGGTGTTGGACAATGTTTTGTTTTCAATGTGAACAAACTGCAGGCGGCAAAGGCTGCACCAAAGTCGGGGTTTGCGGTAAAGATGCAAGCGTTGCGCAAAAGCAAGATGAACTTACTTGCGCGCTTATCGAGCTTGCAAGAGCTGCAGATGGTAAAAGCCCCGGGCCGGAAGCTGACAAATTAATGATGGAAGGATTATTTGCAACCGTTACAAATGTCAACTTTGATCCAAATAGAATCCAGGAGTTAATAGAGCTTGTAAAAACAGAAAAGGAAAAACTTGGCGGAGCTGAAGATTTTCCTCAAGATAAATTATGGGATGACGATGTAAATGCGCGTTCACTGCGGTCAACGCTGCTCTTTGGAATGCGAGGCATGGCAGCCTATGCATGGCATGCTCATATTCTCGGAAAAGAAGACAAGGATATTATAAATTGGTTTTATAAAGGAATGAAGGCGATTGGGGAAGATCATTCCACGGATGAAGCGTTAAATCTTTTGATGGAGTTTGGCAACGTAAACTTGCAGTGTATGGCGCTTTTAGATGAAGCAAATACCTCTGCTTTCGGCCACCCCGTTCCTACAACGGTTCCTATGAAGGTAGAAAAAGGACCGTTTATAATCATTACAGGCCATGACCTTCTGGACTTAAAACAGCTGCTGGAGCAGACGGAAGGAAAAGGAATTAATATATACACCCACGGCGAAATGCTGCCGGCTCACGGTTATCCTGAGCTTAAAAAATACCCTCATCTCAAGGGCAATTTTGGGACTGCTTGGCAAAATCAGCAAAGAGAATTCGACGGGGTTCCGGCTCCGATTTTATTTACAACAAATTGCCTAATGCCGCCGAAGGCAAGTTATGCAGATAGAGTTTTTACTACAGGCGTGGTAGGCTATCCCCAAACACAGCACATTAGTGAAGGTAAGAATGGTATAAAGGATTTTTCACCTGTAATAAACAAGGCTTTGGAGCTTGGCGGATATCCTGAGGATAAAATATTTACCGGAATTAACGGCGGAACCGAAGTCATGACCGGGTTTGCAAGAAACGCTGTTTTAGGTGTTGCGGACAAAGTGATAGAAGCCGTAAAGGCCGGAGATATAAAGCATATATTCTTAGTGGGCGGATGCGATGGAGCAAGGCCAGGGCGAAATTATTATACCGAGTTTGTTAAAAAGACACCCAAGGATTCGGTGGTTCTCACCCTTGCTTGTGGTAAATACCGCTTCAATGACCTTGATTTAGGGAAAATAGGCGGTCTTCCAAGGATTATGGACATGGGTCAGTGCAATGATGCATATTCCGCTATTGTGGTAGCAACAGAACTTGCAAAAGCATTTAACTGCAGCGTAAACGATCTTCCCCTAACTCTTGTTTTATCATGGTATGAACAAAAAGCGGTATGTATTCTCCTTACGCTTTTAGCGCTTAATATCAAGAATATATATCTTGGACCTACATTGCCGGCATTCCTGTCTCAAGATGTGTTAAATGTTCTAGTAGAAAAATTTAATATTACTCAAATCAGCACCCCTGATGAAGACTTGAAGAAAATTTTAGGATAACTAAATTAGGTGCGACATCTTTGTCACAAGAATAACACACAGGGAATAACACACAGGGACGGTTCTTTTGTGTTGTCTGACAACACAAAAGAACCGTCCCTGTGTGTTCCCCCTTTCCCCCCTTTCCCACCTTTCGAACCGTCCTTGCCTTTCGGCAATTGCCGCACCTTTTTCGCAAATGAATAAGCAAGTGTGTGACAGATAAAAGTCACCGGGCAAGATATAGCTTCAAAGAAAATTTGTAAGATATAGCAAGCAAAGCAAGGGATAATGCACAAACTACAAGAAATGTTGTATAAATGCTGCTTGAGGTGATAAGAGATATAATAGAAGACAAGAAATTAAAATCCTGCATTTGCATCAAACTTCCTATCTTCTCGAACCCAAATGGCAGAAATATCATTACAAGAAATAATAGGGTCTGGTATGTTGTCGCCTTTTCATAACCATATTTAAAAAATGCAGGAAGGTAGATGGCATTGATAAAGCATATAATTGGAACAAAAAACATAAAACTCATGTAATAAGCGCGAAAATCTTCTTTAATTAATAAACTAAACAGTAAAGAAACTACAGCAACAATAATAAGCATCGACAATAGAAATATATATTTGCTTAAAACGATTACAGATGCTTTTATCGGCAGTGTTCTTAAAAATATGTCACCCTTATCTTTATCATCGTAAAAGCAGCTCCTTATAAGCATGCTGTATGATGCAAAGCCTCCTGCAAAAATAGCGACAGAAGACGATGGTCCGCTAAGAATTAAGATAAAACAAACAAGCATTGAAATTAATAACAAATATTTTCTATTAACATAAAAGTCTTTCATAACAAGGTGTATCATATGTCAATTCTCCTTTTTTGTAAGATGAATAAGGATATCATCAAGGGTTGTTCTATCTATTACAAGCGAAGAAACATCATGACGTGATTTAAAAGATTCAATGTCTTCTACTATGCCGCTAAAGCCGGTTCTTGATATCTTTATGCCCATTAAATCATCTTTATATTCTTCTATCTTCCTAACATCACCTTTGACCAGCTTCCATGAATTTAATATTTTGTCCTTTTCCTCTGAAAAAATTATTCTTCCTTCATTAATTAATGTTATATAGTCTGCAATTTTTTCTATGTCCGAGGTAATATGTGATGAAAAAAACACGCCATGCTCTTCGTTTTGAATAAATTCCATTAGGATATCTAGTAGTTCATCTCTTATCACAGGATCTAAGCCCGAGGTTGGTTCATCTAATATAAGCAGCTCTGGTTTATGAGAAAGTGCTAGGGCTAACGCTGTTTTCATTTTTGTCCCTTTTGAAAGCTGCTTTACTATTTGTGATTTTTTTATACAAAACTTTTCAAGAAGCTCATTAAATCTCTCATCATCCCAATCTGAATAAAATTTTCCTGCAAAATTTCCCGTCCATCCCACCGTCAAATCATCGTAAAAAATTGGCTGCTCATGCACGTACCCTATTTTGTTTTTTATTGGGATTTCGTATTTTATGTTGTCTTTTCCAAAAATATTTATTTTGCCCGAATCGCGTCTTATCATATTCATTATTAATTTTATCGTTGTGGTTTTTCCTGCGCCGTTTGCACCGATAAATCCCATTATGTAGCCTTTTGGCAGCGTAATGTTTATATCAGACAACGCAAAACTATTAAAACGTTTGTTCAGATTTATTACTTCTAGTATATTTTCCATCAATACTCCTCCTCAAGAATTTTACGAAACATCTCTTCCAGCTCTTTTTTCAAAACTCCGTTTTTCTTAGCTTCGGTAATTATCTCCCGCATTTGCTGCTCGATTTCAGCCCTTCGCATAGACGCAATTTTATCTGCATCATAATCAGCCACGAAACTTCCTTTGCCCGGCCGTGTAACAATAAGTTTTTGCTGTTCGAGTTCAAAATAGGCTCGCTTTGTAGTTATGACGCTTGTCTTTAAGTCTTGAGCCAACTGTCTTATTGATGGCAGGGCATCTCCAGGCGCAAGTTCACCGGTTAAGATTTTATTTTTTATACCTTCAAAAATTTGCTCATAAAGGGGTCTTGGATCATTGTTAGAGATAGGTATAAACATAATTCCTCCTTATCTGTGTATATAGTATATATACAGTATATATACAAAATTTATTTATGTCAACATTATTTTACAGAACACACAGGGACGGTTCTTTTGTGTTGTCAGACAACACAAAAGAACCGTCCCTGTGTGTTATTCCTGCCTCCTGTGTTCACCCCTGTTCCTGTTCCTTCTGTTCTTGTTCCCTCTGTGCTATGCTTGCTTCTCTGTTCCTTTTTTTGCTTTGTTAAGCATACATATTAGTGTATAATATAAATAAAAATACTCGATTTGGGGTTTTGCTATGATTCAGTTTAATTTGCCGTTTAAAATCAAAGAGATATGCCTTAAGCTTAAGTCTGCAGGATTTGAAGCTTATGTTGTGGGGGGAACAATAAGGGATATAATAATAAATAGAGAAATTTCCGACTTTGATATAACGACTAATGCATTCCCAGATGAAATTAAGTCAGTTTTCCCAAATGCAAAACCTTATGGCGATTTTGGCACTATGCTTATAGTAGAAGATGGCATAAAGGTAGAAATAACCCCATATAGAAACGACGCACCAGGGCGCAAGCCTAACTATACTTTTGGCGGCACTATATATACCGACCTTTCCCGTCGGGACTTTACCATTAATTCTATTGCCTATGACCCAATAGAAGATAAGCTTATAGATCCATTTGGCGGAATCGACGATATTGAAAAGAGGGTTATCAGGTGCACCGGTTCAACTAGGAGAATCTGGGAAGATCCGTTGAGAGCCATGCGCGCAGCAAGATTTCAGGCACAGCTTGGCTTTTCAATCGAAGCTTCTACGCTTTATGCTTTAAAAGCACAATCTTGCGAACTGGCTACTGTTTCTTGGGAGCGAATACGAGATGAGCTTTCAAAAATCTTGACGGCGGATTATAATTTCGAAGGTCTAATAACTCTCGTGATAACTGATCTCATGAACTATATAATACCAGAACTTATGGCGGGCATGGGAGTTATGCATTCAAACAAGCCTGTCGATGTCTTAGAGCATAACCTTATAGCGTGTAAAATAATAAGAAACACATTGTCGTTGAGGCTCGCTGCTCTTCTCCATGATATTGCAAAACCCGCAACAGCGGTAAACGGGGAGGATGGCATAAAATTCCCCAAACACCAAATCAAATCAGCAGCTGTTGCAAAGAAAATCCTTCAAAGGCTTCGGTTTGACAACAAAACAATAAAAAAAGTGGTTCTCTTGATTGAAAACCACATGTTTTACTATACTAAAGATTCTTCTTTGGCAGATGCAAGAAGGCTTGTGTCAAAAGTGGGCTGGGAAAATATATACGACTTGATAGATCTGCGTGTAGCAGACAAGATAGCCAGCGGGTTCGATACGATTTATTCTCCCGGACTTAAAAAGCTGATTATGGATCTTGAAGTTATTAAAGAAGAGAACAGCGACTATCAAATAAAGGATCTTGCAGTTACCGGTAAAGACATCATGACAGAACTAAAAATGCCAGCAGGTCCGCAAATAGGTGAAATCCTAAATTTTTTGCTGGATAAAGTTTTGGAAGACCCTTCTTTGAATAACAGGGATACTCTTCTTGAACTTGCAAAAACATATGCAGCTGCTAAATCTTAATCTTCGTTTTGTCTCAAAGATACATCTCCGCTTAATACCCTTGCAATATCCCCATCCTGTTTTTTAACTAATAAAGCTCCGAACTCATCAATATCTACGGCAGTTCCTTCAAAGCTGCCGTTTATGCTTTTTATGTTTACTTTTTTGCCCAGATTTACACATAATGATTTCCATCTTTCAAGTATCTCGTAAAACCCTTCTGTCTCAGCTTTTTCGTAATAATCCTCAAGTTTACTGAGAACTGCACACAATAACTTTAATCTATTTATCTTCTGTCCTTTTACTTCCTTCAAGGAGACAGCGATATCCTTTAGCTCTTCGGAAAAACTGTCGTTATTTGCATTAATCCCAACACCGATTACCACATAATTTACGGCATCTAATTCAGCGCTCATTTCAGTGAGGATGCCGCATACTTTTTTGCCGTGAATTAAAATGTCATTAGGCCATTTTATGTCTGCTTCAATTTCTATTTCAGACCTAATAGCTTCAGCTACCGCAACTGCCGTCATAATGGTAAGCTTTGGAGCGTCTTGGGGTAATAAATAAGGTCTTAGAATCACAGAAAGCCAAATTCCGCCCAGCGGCGACTGCCACTGTCTTTCTATACGTCCCCTGCCTCTGTTTTGTCTTTCCGCTATCACTAATGTTCCCTCAGGCGCCCCTTCTTGAGCTATTTTTTTTGCCGCATTATTAGTTGAGTCGATAAGTGAATAATAATAAATTTCGCTCCCCAAAATAGATAAATCGCAGGACGACCATATCTCTTCAGGAAGCAAGAGGTCCGGCGACTCTTCGATACAATAGCCTAAGCGCGATGAGGATTTTATTTTATAACCCCACTCTCTTAATGTATTTATTTGCTTCCATACTGCTGTGCGGCTTATACCAAAGTCTTTGCTGATTTTTTCGCCTGAAATATATCTTCCTCTATTTTCAAGAAGTAACATTAAAAGTTCATTCGGCTGTGATTTATTAGATACTAATGTAAGATTTTCGTTCACTATTACAGCACCTCTTGTTTCGGTAATATACTATAATGCCGCCGGAAACTGATTCCGGCGGCATTATGAAGAAATTTAACTAAGCTTTAACCTCATATGTCCCAACTACCGGCACTCCTGCCAAGGTATCTTTTACAGGACAGTGTGTCTCGATAAATTTATACAATCTATCTATATTCTCTTTTGGAGAGTCGGATACTATATGCATTTTATAGCGGATTTCCGAAAAACCCTTTCTTACATTAGGATTTTTGCCTGTAAAACCGTCAGGGTCTATGTCGCCTTCCAGCTCCACTGAAAAACCCTTAAGATCTACATTAAATTTTGGAGCAAAGGAACTTGCTACAATACTCATGCAGCCGCCTAGGGCACATAACAATAATTCAACAGGATTCATAGCTGTGTCTGTGCCGCCATCGCTTATAGGCTCATCAACTGTAACCTTAAAGTTTCTGGCCGCACATTCCACTAAAGTGCCACTTTTCCAATCAGCTTTTGCTTTTACTGTATTTACCGCCATTGTCGACACCTCCATGTGAAATTTACTACAATTAAATTATACCGCTTTTTCTGCTTATTGTCACGGGTTTAGTTAATTTACTTTACTTGTTCTTCCTTTCATTTTCTGCCGATCTTGGCGGGAGAGCACTGCCTTTCTCATCCTGAGGCTTTTCGGCGTCACTTCTAGAAGCTCGTCATCTGCGATAAATTCGAGGCACTTTTCGAGGGTCATTTCTTTTGGAGGAGTCAGTCTTAAAGTCTCTTCAGCAGTTGAAGAACGCAAATTTGTAATATGCTTTTTCTTGCAAACATTGATATCCAGGTCATCTGGTCTTGAGTTTTCGCCCACTATCATCCCCTCATAGACTTTTGTCTGGGGACCGATAAAAAGCGTTCCTCGCTCCTGGGCGTTGTAAAGACCGTAGGTGTTGCTTTCTCCAGTTTCAAAGGCTATAAGGGATCCTCTGTTTCTTGTAGGTATATCGCCTTTGTAGGGAGCAAAGCCTGCAAAAACCGAGTTGATAATACCTTCACCCTTGGTATCAGTTATGAATTCAGACCGATAGCCTAAAAGACCTCTTGTGGGAATTTCGAATTCAAGCCTTACGGAGTTGCCGCTGAGATTTTCCATGCTAAGGAGCTGGCCGCGCCGCATACCCATTTTTTCCATAACAATTCCTACATAGGCTTCAGGAACATCTATAACAACAGATTCAATAGGTTCCATAATCTTGCCGTTTACTTCTTTCATGATTACGGTGGGCTTTGATACCTGAAATTCAAAACCCTCTCGCCTCATGGTCTCTATCAGCACAGAAAGATGCAGTTCTCCTCTGCCGGAAACCTTGAATTTATCGGGACTATCTGTTTCTTCAACTCTAAGGCTTACATTGCTTCTGGCTTCTTTAAAAAGTCTGTCTCTCAGGTGCCGAGAAGTAATGTATTCCCCTTCCTTGCCTGCAAAAGGACTATTATTAACACTAAATATCATAGAAAGAGTCGGCTCATCTATATTTACATAAGGCACCGGTTCAGGTTTTTCCGCATCTGCAATAGTTTCCCCTATTTCGATATCTTCGATGCCGGTAACAGCTATAATATCTCCGACTGTAGCAGATTCAGCAGGTTCTCTTTTTAAGCCGTTAAATTCAAAAAGATTGCTTATCTTAACTTTTTCAATCGACCCGTCTTTTTTGCATACCGCATATTCTTGTCCAACTATAATCGTGCCGCGAAATACTCTGCCAATAGCGATTCTGCCTACATATTCATCATAATCAAGGGTGGTAATCAGCACCTGGACAGGAGCATCTGGGTCCCCCACAGGAGCTGGCACATAGTTTATTATAGCTTCAAATAGAGGTTTTAAATCATTTGACGTGTCGTTTAAATCAAGTTTCGCATACCCGTCTCTTGCAGAAGCATATATTACGGGAAACTCTATCTGTGAGTCATTTGCACCTAAATCAATAAAAAGCTCTAGTATCTCATCTAATACTTGGTTTACCCTGGCATCAGGTCTATCAATCTTATTTATCACAACAATTGCCGGCAAATCTAGCGCCAGCGCTTTTTTCAGCACAAAACGCGTTTGAGGCATGGGACCTTCAAAAGCATCGACCAGCAAAAGAACACCGTCCACCATCTTTAAAACCCGCTCTACCTCTCCGCCAAAATCAGCGTGGCCGGGGGTGTCAATAATATTTATTTTTATTCCGTTATATGTTACTGCTGTGTTCTTTGCTAAAATAGTTATGCCGCGCTCACGTTCAATTTCGTTTGAGTCCATTATTCGCTCTTCAACTTTTTGGTTCTGGCGAAATATACCACTTTGTTTTAGCATTCCGTCAACAAGTGTCGTCTTGCCGTGGTCTACGTGAGCTATAATAGCTATATTTCTTATATCATTTCTTTTAGTATTCATCTTTACTGCATCTCCCTCGGGGATTTAAACATAAAAATACATCTTCCCATCTATTATATCCATACTTATTGATTGTTTTTCAAGAAGAAAGGTTAAAAAAGCACTCACAGAGGTTATTGTTATAAAGTACTGAGATATATTCATTGGTATATCATACTTTTTTATTATTAGTTCTGTCAAGTCTTCTCTAGTTTGAGGCTGAGAAAGAATATCGGTTATCAATCCAAGATTCTCATTTATATTGTCAATATTTTTTTGTATTAAAGACTTTGGGTTTTCTACCGGTCCGTCGCAGTGAGAAATTACGTAGCAATCATAGTTAGATTCAAGTAAAAACTCCAATGTCTTCAAATGCGCTCCCACATCAAAGACAAAGGGCAGAGGATATTTTTCCATTTTATCCTCGCTAAAAAAGGCGTCTCCGCAAAAAATAACCCCATCTTCGGTAACGATTCCTATTTGGCCGATTGTATGGCCTTCAAGAGGCACTATCTCAAATTTCTTGTCGCCAAGTTCAACAAAACCCTCCGTAAGTTCTATGTCTACTGCTGTATCTTTAGCCTTCAAGACTCGCGTGGAAAGTCCCGGCATCGGCGCAGCGCCATATAATATAATATTTTCCATATTGCTGTTTTCCATAAACACCTTTTCTAGTGGTGATGCTCCTATAATCGAAGCAGGCTGATTTTCTTTTATAAAATTATCCGCCCCAAAGTGATCAGGATGTGCATGGGTATTTAAGATATACTTTACCTTAAGTCCGTTTTCTTCCAATGTTTCTAAAAGTTTTCTGCCTGTTGTATTATCAAGTCCCGTGTCTATCAGGGCGCATAACCCGTTTTTATATCTATAAACACCAACATTGGTAGGTGCCTGGATATAGTAAGTGCGTCCCCTAAGTTTTGTAAGTTCCATCTAATTTCCTCCATATTAAAACAATTAACATAAGCACTATTAATATTATACATATGTTTGCCTACTAAAATCAAGAAACTTGTAAAATGTAAAAAACCTGCCAAAAAACAGGCAGGCTTAAAAACCGTTAAAACTAGATAAAAAACTTAATCACAATTGCTCTCCAACTAATTCATAGTATTTATTCTTCCAATAATCAAGACGAGCCTTCATATCCTCCACAATCTTAAGGTCCTGGTCGATGTAAAATCCTTGTTGGATACGCTCTTCTTTAGCTTTAATCCCTTCTTCATAAGCCCTTAGGGCATCCGCCAACAATTTTTTTGCAAATTCGACGCGTTCAATTTCATGGGGCCAAGTAGAATTTTTGTAATCCCTTATAAACACCTTTAAAATATTGAAAAGCATTTCGCCATCTGTATAAAGATTAATATTAAAATCCAGGTTTTGTGACATTTTTCAACCTCCCGGAATGAAGTCTTGTGAATATATTATTCCACAAAAATTTGCAAAATCCTTCATATATTTTTCATAATTCTAGGTTCGTGGATTTTGCCGCTTTCACCGTGTCCTTTAAATTTTTTATCGAGTCAGTATAAATCATGTTTCCAACTACAATGGTATCCGCAAATTTGCTTGCGATTTCTGCTTTTTTAGCATCATCAATCCCGCCACCATAGAATATTTTCGCTTTATTAGTTCCTTTTTTGATATGAGAAATAAGTTCAGTATCGCCAAAGGTTCCGCTGTATTCTATGTAAATCAGTGGAAGGGAGAAAAGGTGCTCTGCGCAATTTGCGTATGCTAAGGCATCTTCTTTTCCTAAAGGGCAAAGTGCTTTACTAAGTTTTGCAGCAGCACAGTCAGGATTGAGTATGATATAACCTTCGGGAAGAATTTCATCCCACTCCATAAGGTCGCCTACAAGTTTGACAGCTTCCTTATGCGCCCCTATAATCCACCGAGGATCATTGGAATTTAAAACAATGGGTATTAAGTAACCATCAAAGCCAAACGTTATAGCATTTATCGTAGAAACTTCTAAAACCTTAGGCAGTGGATATGGTTTTAATAGTTTGAAAAGCTTTAGGACATTTTGTCGTGTAATATTTTGAGTCCCTCCTACAACAATAGCATCAGTACCGCTTTCTACAACTTTCTGTACCAACCATTCATCTGCCGGTTTGTCCGGATCAAGTTTTACAACATGTCGCCAATTTTTCCACTCAGGAAACACCAATATCCTCCCTCTTATAATCAATCATTGCAGCTAATCGCGAAATACTTTTAAATGCCTTTAGCAAAAAAGTATCTGCTCCTGCTTTACTTTCTTCATCTGTCGGATATACCTCAAGGGTTAAGCCTCCATGAAACGTTTTGGCGGGAAATTTATCCGTAAATTTATTCCAGTTAATTGTGCCACCTCCGGGAAGCCAATGTCTGTCCCGCTTTCCATCATTATCCGAAATATGTAAGGCTATTAATTTTTCACCAAAGTCTTCTAATAGGTTTTCCTCGTGATTTAGCACTGCATGAGAAGTATCATAGCAAAGTCCTAGATTTGGCGATTCTATTTCTGATAATATAAAAGGTATTCCTCCGGTCATCTTTGTATTTTCCAGCGCAATTTTTACATTATATTCCTCGGCTTTTTTTGTAAGGTAAGATAAGCTTTCGATTCCATATTTATTTATAGTTGGGATTTTATCTCCTTCTACAATATGCATTACCATAATAGGTATCTCATGTTTTGCGCAATCTTCAAGCCATGCCGTATGCTCTTTTAGAATTTTTTGTCGAGCGGACTTGCTCTCGCTCCATAAATCAGCGGAATCAGTAAAAGGGGCATGAATGTTTTCCAGATACAGTCCTGCCTCTCTAACCATTTCCGGCATTGCATTTTTAGGAATACAAGGTGTTCCCTCTTCGTCTTCCCACCATAGTGAAGTTGCCTCAAAACCGGCGCTTTTTATGAGATCAAGTCTTTCGAATATAGGCATGACAAAACCAAACCATGAAAATATGCCCAATTTTAGTGTCATTGCTTAAAATCTCCTTGCAAAACTTTAGTTTAAGGTGTCAAGAGCTCTTGAAAGGTCGCCAATAATATCTTTTACGTCTTCTATCCCAACCGAAAGTCGAACCATACTTTCGGTAAGTCCAAACTCTCTTAACTTTTCTTTTGGATAGCCGGCATGAGTCATTGCTGCCGGAAGCTCAATAAGGGTCTCGCAATCTCCAAGACTTACTGCAAGCTTAGCCAATTTCACATTATTCACGAATTTTTTTGCAGCTTCAAGACCACCTTTTACCTCAAAACTTATCATAGCTCCAAAGCCGCTCATTTGCTCTTTTGCTAAAAGGTGACCCTTCGCGGTTTCAAGTCCGGGATATATCACAGATTCGATTTTTGGGTGGCCTTTAAGAAACTTTGCAATAGCAATTGCATTGGCCTCGTGTTGGCGCATTCTAAGACCTAGAGTTTTTAAGCCTCGCAGCATGAGCCAAGCATTAAACGGACTCATGACTCCCCCAAATTCACACATATACTCGAATTTCAAATCCCGTATATAATCTACATCTTTGGAAACCGCTACTCCTCCCAGCGCATCACCATGGCCGCAAATATACTTAGTTGCGCTGTGAACTGCCACATCTGCGCCTAGGGAAAGTGGTTTTTGAAAATACGGAGTCGCAAATGTGTTATCGACTACAACTTTTGCATTGTGAGCCTTCGCTATCTCTGAAACCTTGCGAATATCTATGATGTCAAGGCTCGGATTTGCCGGCGTTTCAAAATAGAGGACTTTGGTATTTGCATCTATCGCAGCTTTTACCGCTTCAAGGTCCGTAAAATCTACGCTCTTGCAGTTAATTTTATATTTTGTAAGCAATTTATGGGTTGCGGTATAGCTGGAACCATAAAGAACTGTATGGGTAAGTAAGGTGTCGCCCGGGGAAAGAAATGAAAAGAGAACCGATGTAATAGCAGACATTCCTGAGGCAAATGCTACAGCGTCTCTGCCATCTTCAAGGCCTGCCATCCTCTTTTCAAACAGCCTTAAAGTAGGGTTATTACCTCTTGTGTATAAATACCCCTCTTTTCTAAAATTCATTATATCTTCGGCATCTTGCACATCATCAAACACGTACGTAGATGTCATGAATATCGGCGGATTCAAAGCATTTGCAGGATTATTTTCTTCATTTTTACCATGTATTGAAAGGGTATCAAAACCATAATCGTCGTTCATTTTTATTCCTCCGTTTTAGTAACAATCATTTTTTATTCATATTATAGCTTGATTAAAGAAGCATTACATTTGCAATCATCTTGGGAAAGTTCTTCTTCGGTAAAAACTGTCATAAATATTTCCGAAATAAGCGCCTTATTGCTCTCCACTGCACCTTTAATATCATGACCTGCCACATCGCCCTTTATTCCGGTGCACCAATTAGTAACAATTCCTATTGCCTGATAGCACATGCCCAGCTCTTTGGCAAGGACCACTTCAGGCACGTTTGTCATACCGACTACATCTGCTCCCAGCATTTTATACATTTTGATTTCGCTGGCGGTTTCAAATCTCGGGCCTTCAGTGCATGCATAGACTGCATCGCCTTTTATGTTAAGACCCATGGTTTTGGCGTATTCTTTAAACTTTCTTCCAAGATTCGGGCAATACGGGGCATCCATGGCAACATGGACAACGCCCTTTTCTCCACCTTCATAAAATGTAAGAGGGCGCGTCTTAGTAAAATCAAGGAAATCCTTTAATACTACAACATCTGCCGGGGCAAAGTTTTCATTGCATGAACCTACGGCGCAGGTGGTATATATGTATTTTACACCTATGTCTTTTAGTGCCTTGATATTTGCCCTGTAATTTATTAAATGAGGCGGCACCGAATGTCCCTTCCCATGTCTTGCAAGAAATGCGACTTCTTCGCCACTTTTTGTTTTTACCACATCAATTGTAACTGATCCGTATTCGGTTTCGATTTCTCGAGAGCAGGCTTCGCCTATATCGTAAACTCCGGTTCCGCCTATTATTGCTTTTTCCATATATTTTCACATCCCTTCAGCTTTAAGCTCCTGTTAGCTTTTGAGCGCAGCGCGCCGTATTGTACATGGCCTTCTCTAAGTCTATTGTTTTAAGTTCATAATTTTCCATAAGTATCTTTCCATCTACAATTACAGTGTGTACATCAGATGCTTGGGCGCAGTAGCATACAGCGGATAGAGGGTTGTGTAGAGGACATAAATGAGGCTTATTTAGGTCGATGAGTATAATATCTGCCTTCTTTCCAACATCTATGCTTCCAAGTTCACCATCGACTCCAAGCGCTTTAGCTCCATTTATTGTTGCCATCTTTATAGCAGTTTCTGCAGGAATTGATACAGCATCATTGTTTACGCATTTATTTACTATTGATGCAAGGTGAATTTCTTCAAACATATTAAGGTTGTTGTTAGATGAAGCCCCATCAGTGCCAAGGGATACATTTACTCCGGCTTTTACCATCTTTTCAACAGGCGCAAAACCGCTGGCAAGCTTTAAATTGCTGGTAGGGTTATAGGCTACGCTTACATTGCATTCTTTAAGTATCTGGATATCGTCGTCATCAACATGGACACAGTGAGCTGCAATGGTGGGTCTTTCAAAAATTCCCAGATCATATACATGTTTTATCGGTGTCTTTCGCCATTGTTTTATACTGTCATTTACTTCTTGCCGCGTTTCCGAAAGATGAATATGAATTCCTATCCCCAATTCATCCGCCAGTGCCTTTACCTTCTTGAGATAGCGCGGACTGCAGGTATAAGGAGCATGGGGACCGGCAAAAATCTTAATTCTTCCATCCTTGCCGTCAAATTTTCTATAAAGCTCTTTTGTTTCTTTTAATTGAAATTCCATACCTAACGGTTCATCAGTAAGTCCTCTTGCAATATACGCCCTAACTCCTGTTTCCAGGGCGACTTTAATGGTTTCTTCTACAAAAAAATACATATCAAGAAATCCGGTTACGCCGCTTTTTATAAGTTCTGCGATTCCTAGGACAGATGCCCAATAAACGGCTTCAGCAGTCAGTTTTTTCTCAAGAGGCCATATCTTCTTCGTAAGCCAATCCTGGAGCAGCATATCATCTGCATAATTTCTAAAAAGATTCATTGCAAGGTGTGTGTGAGTGTTTATAAAGCCCGGCATAACTAACATATTATTTGCATCAATGATTTTATCAGCACCAAAACCTTCGCTAATTTCTCCAACCTGAACAATTTTTGAATTCTCTATACCTATATCAACTTTTTTAACTACTGCCTTATCTTTTTCAAAGAGCAAAACCCGGCCATTTTTTATAATTAACTTCAAGATATATTACCTCCCCTTCAACAAATATCTGAATATATCACACTATAAATACAGTTTAACATATTATGCAGGGCAAATAAACAAAATTCCATAAGATATACTTCCATTGATTTTATCCTTTTATTTTCTTATAATGGTTTTAGCTGGAATTATTCTTGAGGGTGAAAAAATGATACGGGAATTTACAAAATATTACAGGGCCCATGTGCCGCTATTTTTATTGGACTTCGGCAGTGCTTTTCTTGCATCTCTTCTGGATTTAGTTTTTCCAAAGGTTGTTAATATTGTTATAGATGATCTGCTGCCTCAGAGAAATATTCAATTGGTAATTAGAATCGGAATATTCCTATTTTTCCTTTATATTATAAGGTATATATTAGGATATATCGTCCATTATTATGGTCATACCCTTGGAACCAAAATTGAATATGATATGCGCCAAGACCTTTTTAACCACATACAAAAACTCTCCTTTACTTATTTTGACAATAATAAAACCGGACATATAATGTCCAGGATCGTCAATGACCTAAACGAGATATCGGAACTGGCGCATCACGGTCCCGAAGACTTATTTATCGCATCAGTTACATTGATTGGCACCTTTTTTATTCTTTTAAATACAAATTGGCAGCTAACACTATTGATTTTTGCCATAATGCCTTTTATGGCTTGGTTTTCTATAAGCAAAAACCAGCAAATGGAGCAGGCTTTTAGGAATACGCGGCTGAAAATCGCTGACATAAATGCCCAACTAGAAGACAGTATATCGGGCATCAGAGAAGTAAAGGCATTTACAAATGAAGACTATGAAAAAATAAAATTTCAATTTGGAAATGAAGGTTTTAGACAGGCAAAACAAAAAGCATATAAAACAATGGCCGAGTTCTTTTCGGGAATGGATTTTCTTTCGAATTTTATAAACCTTGTGGTGCTAATCGCCGGTGGATGGCTTTGCTACAGCAATATGATGACAACAGGCGAGCTGGTGGGTTTTCTCCTTTATGTATCTATGTTTTTGCAGCCTCTGCGGCGCATAATGTCTCTGCTTGAGATATATCAAAGCGGTATGGCAGGTTTTAGAAGATTTAGGGAGATTATGGAAATTGAACCGGAGATAGTCGATAAACCCGGTGCAATACCGCTGGACAAGGTTAGGGGAAATATAGTTTTTGATAATGTGGCATTTAGCTATGATAATAAGACAGAGGTTTTTTCAAATATAAGCTTTAAAATAAACGCCGGAGAAACTGTGGCTTTTGTTGGGCCTTCCGGCGCCGGAAAAACAACGCTAGCAAGCCTTATTCCCAGGTTTTACGAAATCGAAGAAGGGGCAATCTACATCGATGGAATAGATATCCGAAATGTCACTCAAAAATCATTAAGACAAAATATAGGTATAGTTCAACAAAATGTATTTTTGTTTACCGGCACCGTTCGGGATAACATAGCTTATGGAAAGCCGGATGCATCAGATGAAGAAATAATAAAGGCTGCCAAAAAAGCCAATGCCCATGACTTTATAATGGAACTTGAAAACGGATACGATACCTATATAGGCGAACGGGGGGTTAAGCTTTCCGGCGGTCAAAAACAGCGGCTGGCTATTGCAAGGATATTTTTGAAAGACCCGCCTATTTTAATCTTAGATGAAGCTACATCTGCTTTGGATAATGAAACTGAACAAATTATTCAAGAGTCATTATTTGCACTTTCAAAAAACCGGACCACATTAATAATAGCACATAGACTGGCCACTATAAGGCACGCAGGGCGTATATTTGTTTTGACTAAAGATGGAATAGTCGAGGAAGGAAGCCATCAGGAACTCATCAGCAAGCAAGGACTATACTATAGGCTTTACAATGCTCAATTCGGAAGTTAAATTAAAGGTGCCTGCGCTAATAATTGCGCAGGCTCAGTTTATTATTTCTAATAGTATAATTTTGTCAGTTATATTATTATCATAAATGATATTGGCGCATCTGATTCAAGGATTTCAGGAATTCTGAGCAAGTTGTTCTTGTATGATTTTAACCGCTTCTTCCAGCTCTAGAAGTTTTTGAACACCTGACTTCATGTCTTTTAGGGAGACCTTATTGTTTTCTGTTTCTTCTTCGCCTATAAATATCACGTAAGGGATTTTAAGGTTGTTGGCATAACTTAGTTTTTTGCTTATTTTTACATCTTCAAAGTGTATTTCGGAGACAATGCCATTTGCTCTGAGGGTATTTGCAACTTTTATAGCATTCAGGTTGAATTTTTCTTCCATGGGTATCACTAAAACCTTTGTAAAAGTTATTGGAGAATCTTCTTTAAGAAGGCCCGCTTCTTTTAGTTGATAAAAAAGGCGAGTAAGTCCTATTGAAACTCCTACTCCCGGCAGCTTTTGAGTTGTATAATATTCTGCCAGATTCTCATATCTGCCTCCTGAACAGACACTGCCAATTTCCGGATAATCATCAAGAAAGGTTTCATATACCGTGCCGGTGTAATAGTCCAGCCCCCTTGCAATAGTCAAGTCAATGGAGTAATTTGCAGGCGGAACGCCAAATGCTTCAGCATATTCTGTGACCTTTTCCAGTTCCTCTATACCTTCTTTAAACATTGCAGATGTAAGATTAAGTGCTTTAAGCGATGCAAGTTTTTCCTCATTTGTTCCTTTTATTTTGACAAATTTTAATATCTCATGCGATGTATCATTCGAAAGTCCTAGTTTCGAAAGTTCGCTGATAACACCCTTTTCTCCTATTTTTTCCAGTTTATCAACTGCCCTTAAAACTTCAGTTGTATCTTCTATATTTAACGAGCCAAAAAAGCCGTTTAAGATTTTTCTATTGTTTATCCGTATTGTAAAATTACCAAAGCCCAGATTTTTAAACGTGGAGTATATTATGCTTACAATCTCAGCATCATAAATTACGCTTAATCTTCCATTGCCTATAATATCTACATCGCATTGATAAAATTCTCTAAATCTTCCCCTCTGGCTCTTTTCTCCTCTGTAAACCTTGCCGATATGGTATCTTCTAAACGGAAAATTTAGTTCTGAAAAATGCTGTGCCACATACCTTGCAAGAGGCACTGTAAGATCAAACCTTAATGCCATATCTGTATCGCCTTTGGTAAACCGATATATCTGCTTCTCAGTTTCTCCTCCGCCCTTTGCAAGAAGTATTTCGGACCTTTCGATAAGAGGGGTTTCAATCGGCACAAAACCGTAATTTTCATATGTTTTTCTTATCACATCTTTAATCTCGTTAAAAAGTATTTGATCTTGCGGTAAAAGTTCTAAAAAGCCCGGTAATGTTGCAGGCTTTACAATATCTTTGCTCAAAATCATACCTCCGTTCCATTTTTGGTCATTTGTTTGTTGTTCTCTATTTCGTCAATGCACATCATAATTAAGGGTATCGTAAGCGGTATCATCATAGTAGCAGCTGCCACAACTCCTGAATCATTAAAGGCAAGGGCAGCAAGCGTAGCTATAATGCCTGCTATAAATCCAAAATAAAGATAAACATGTTTTCTAAATATTTCTTTCAAGATGCCCACAGGCCTTGCAAAAAGTATGCATAAAGTAGCCACAGTGCCAAAAAGCACCCAGACCCAGGATGAATACCTTATGAGTTTGTAGTTCATCGATAGCTTTCTTGCGAATATCTGAAACAAGGCAAAAAAGCTATTGTGCTTTATAAGCTCAGTGGTCTGTCCGATATGAGATTGGGCATTAGAAGACGGCCGCATGCCATCATATATAAATAAGGCTAAAATAGATACTACTAAAAGGCAAATAAGTACTAAAAAGTCTTTTTTTGTAAGTTTTCCCCTTGTATTTAAGATAACTGATACACCAAAACCGATAAACGCTGCCATCGAGCCTCCTACATTTGTCCCTAATGAAGGTGCCATAAGTGTAAGCAGGATTACTAAGTAAAAAACCATGCTTAATATCTTTATAATTTTCTGCTTGCCCCCTGCCCGGTCCATAATAGCAGCGATGCCGATTATGGCTGCGCCTATCAAAAATCCCATATATTCATTGCCGATTCCATAAAATCTTGCTCCTACTATAGGATCATATCCTAAAATCGAAACCCTCATTAGAGGATTTTCTAAAAATGTATCTATAAGTATTATAAGCACCGGTGGAAGGCAAGTTGCTATAAAAATCTTTAAGTTGTCTTTTAAGAAATAAAAAACTAGTAAGCTTACTAAAAGTACGCTGCCTATAAGGCATAAAACAAACTTAGGTACGCTCCAGGGGCTTGCCAGAGGTAAAAGCAGCAGCATTGTCGGGGTTATTAGAACTCCTATTAACAGGAATTTTACATAGGTTAAATATTTTTCAAAATACTTTATAGATATTAGAAATAGTATAAGGACTCCTATAATGAATCCGATGTATGTCTTTACAACCGATGAACGTATTTTGTAGTTAAAAATTACAATTCTATTAAGCTCTTCTAAATATCCTAATGGATTTTCTATGTTTTTTGCAGTCAATTTATGTCCTGTCATAGAAGCATCCTTTGGAATACCAAAATAGTCAAGAATACATGCTGCAATATCTGTGTTAGTTACAATTCCATCTCTTTTTGTAGTGGCCGACGTTAAGGTTCCGCAAGGGATATTTTTATTTAAAGCTATAATCGGAGTAAGCCTTTTACCGGCTGATGAATCTTCTGTCGAGGGGAAGGGGACAACCAGCAAGAATAGGGTATTATCATCAATTTGGGAAAACAGTTTTCCAATAAGTTTATCTGTCTGACTGAAAATTTCAGACTTTATTCCATTATATCTATCCTCGGCAATATCCATATATTTGTTTAGTCTTGACATATCCCCGGGTTGAATTACGATAAAATCAGCCTTATCCTTTATATCGCAAAAAGCCGTATACAATTTATCATAATCACTTCGTATCCCGTAAGGACTCATAGGATCATGTGCAAGCAAAGTCTGATTTACAACTCCAAAATCTGTTATCCCATTTTCATCTGTGGTTATAAGTGATGCATTTATTTTTATATCATCAAAGTCTGTGTCTTCATTCCCTATTATTGCTGTCTTATAACCATTTTCATGAAGCAGTGTTCCCAAAAGCGCAGGTTTTGCAATGCGGTTTAATTTTTTATTCTGTAAATTAAGTTCTGTAATTCCCACATTTGCGATGTTTTCCAAACTCATATCATTGCCTGTATTTCGCTTATAAACCACATTTATGGGTTCATTATGAAATAGATCATAATAACCTCCTGCATAAGCTGCATAGTTTGCACTTGTAGCATACGCCCCTGCTCCGATAGTCGCGTATGAGTTAGCAGATGTAAAAGAGCTGGCGGAGTTTACATTCATAAGGCCAAGTGCACCGTTTTTAAGTAAATACTCAATATTTTTCCCGCCATATGTAACCATTTCTTCATAATTTGTGTCATCAAGAATAACCATTATGACCTTTTTCTCTGAAATTGGTTTTGCATATCCATAATGTGGTATAATCATTACAAACATTATAAGTATCATAAAAATTACGATGCCTTTTTTCATATATCCTCCAAAAATAATCGTGTTTTCATATTATACATCGCTATTATATCAATAGGATGCCAACCTTGCAACAAAATTGAAATTTTCAAATAGTTGAGATGGCTCTTTCATTGTGCTAAATTATAGGAGGATAGATTTTTCTAAACCGTATATTAATTTTCGAAGGTGTGAAGTTTATATGCCTATTACCGGCACTGCAAAGATTGATTATAGAACCAAAAACCTGATCAAGCGCTTAAAGCCGGGAGATATTGCCATAATCCATCATGAAGACTTAGATGAAGTAGGAGCGCTGGGTCTAGTAAATTGCAAGGTTAAGGCTGTTATTAATGCGCAAAAATCAATAACGGGCCGTTATCCTAATCCCGGTCCTGAGATACTGGCAAATGCCAATATTCCGATTTTAGATGATGTAGGCGAAGATATAATGTCGCTTGAAGAGGGCTCTGTCATTACAATCGAGGATGACGGCAAAATTTATTGCGAAAACAAACTTATAGGCGAAGGGGTATTTTTGACTCCCGAGATTATTAAATCAAAAATGGAAGATGCAAAACGAAACATTGAAAATTCCCTTGATGAGTTTATAAACAATACTTTGGACTATGCAAAAAAAGAAAAATACTTAATAATGGGCGGTGTCTCAATACCCGATATAAATACTCCAATTAACGGACGGCATGTTTTAATCGTTGTAAGGGGCAACAACTATAAAGAAGATCTTGCCGCAATTAAAACTTACATTGATGAAGTCAGACCCGTACTTATAGGAGTTGACGGCGGAGCTGATGCGCTTTTGGAGTACGGCTATACCCCTGACATTATTATCGGTGATATGGACAGCGTATCAGATAACACTTTAAGAATTTGCAAAGAAAAAGATATTGTAGTTCATGCATATCCAGACGGCAGATCACCGGGGCTTGAAAGAATAAAGAAATTAGGCCTTGATGCAAAAATTTTCACATCTCCCGGCACTAGTGAAGACATAGCAATGCTTTTAGCGTATGAAAAAGGCGCAGATTTAATAGTAGCTGTAGGCACTCATTCAAGTATGATAGATTTTTTAGAAAAGGGCCGTAAGGGCATGGGGAGCACTTTTTTAGTCAGGCTGAAGGTCGGGTCAATCTTAGTAGACGCAAAAGGTGTCAGTAAGCTTTACAACCAAAGATTGCGTCCTTCCTACATGCTGGGAATTTTTGCTGCCGCTTTGGTGCCGATTCTTGTAATTTTTAATATTTCTCCGCCTATTAAGCATGCATTAAAACTCTTGGAACTTAGATTAAAAATGCTTTTACCTTAAAGGAGCAAAAATATGCTGATTAACATAAAATATTTAGTCATTACTGTAATATCGATTTTTTTAGCACTGGGTATTGGTATACTTGTAGGAGTTCAGATGGATTCTGAAGAAATTATAGTTGAGCAGCAGGAAATTACGCTTCAAAAAATGGAAGAAAAGTTTAGTGAACTCAATCAAACCAACGAGGAACTTAAAAACCAGATCCAGAAGCTCTCTGATGCAAACCAATTAAGCGAGACTTATATAAAAAATATTTTTCCCGACTATATAAAGGGTAAACTTGCAGGAATGCACGTTGTAGTTGTTGAAACATCCGGAGACTACGTCTATACCGAGATGCGTCAAGCTCTTAAAACAGCAGGTGCCGATGTTGTATCTATAAGTTTTGATAATGATAAACTTTTTAATATGACCGAAGAAGACGAAAGCGAATTGATGGCATATTTCAAGCTTGCAAGCAAGGAAAACATCATTCCTGCCATTGTCAAAAATGTTTCAGATGCAGCTTATGGCAAAGCAAATAAGGAGAACTTAGCTTTTCTAATAGAAAAAGGTATATTATATGTTAGCGGTAATTTGGAAACTCCTGCAAACTATGTGGTTATTGCCGGAGGAAGCAGCCGAGACGAAGGCGATAACAGATATGAAGCCATTGATATCCCTTTGATAAGAGAACTTAAAAAATATTCCCTACCGGTTATCGGCGTAGAAACTACGGATGCAAAAATTTCCTATATTGAAATGTATAAAAAGCAAAATATCTCTACCGTCGACAATGTAGATACTGTAATCGGACAAACTTCGTTGATACTTGTTATGACTGGAAAAGAAGGCCATTACGGAGTCAAAAACAGTGCTAATTCACTTATGCCTTTCTTGAGCGAGGAGGAAAAGACCCAGTGAAAGTAAGCATACTAATCCCAGCTTTTAATGAAGAAAAAAACATTGCAAAAACTCTTGATGGTTTAGCGGAATTTAAAGATAAATTTTGCAAGGAACGCCAAATAGAATTGCAGGTATTGGTAATTGATGACGGATCCTCTGACCGAACCGCAGCGATTGCGGCAGAGAAGGGGGCAAAAGTTATAAAGCTTGTCTCAAACACCGGAAAAGGCGGGGCCCTTCGGGAGGGACTCAAGTATGCAGAGGGTGATATCATAGTCTTTTTAGACGCAGATTTACAGGAAACTTCGCAAGAGGTATCCAAATTGCTGCTTCCTATTCTAGAGGATAGTGCCGATGTAACCATTGCCAAATTTAAGCCGGTGGCCGGTAAAAAAGGGTTTGGCCTTGTAAAAGCATTGGCTTTTTACGGGGTTAAATCCCTTACAGGTAGAGAAATTACAACAGCACTTTCAGGTCAGCGAGCCTTCAAGAGGCAAGTCTTAAATGATATCCAGGGGATACCTGAAGGCTTTGGCATAGAAGTCGGCATGTTGGTAGATATACTCAGGAAAGGCTATAGAGTGCAGGAAGTAGACGTGGATATGAGTCATGATGTAACAGGTAGAGATTTTAGTGGTTTTGTTCATAGAGGCAAGCAGTTTTTAGATATTTTAAAAGTTCTTGTTCGAAAAAAGGGGGGTCGATAATGTCTACATTTTATGTTATTACTTTTTTGCTTTTTTTAGCGGCAACTTATCTTGCGACTCCACAGTTTATTAGTATTTTTGAAGAAGGGAAAGCACTTGTAAAAAACTATAAAGGGGTTTTAATACCTCAGGGAATCGGCATTATTTTCCCTATTTTTTATCTTGCTTGGTCTGCTCTATTTGGATTAATTTTCGGCAAATTTCCGATGGATATATTTTTGATTTTACTTGCTGTTTTTTCAGCAAGTTTTATTGGCTTTATAGATGATATGCTGGGCGCAAGAAATGTTTTAGGTTTTAAGGGGCACTTTGGCAAGCTGCTGCAGGGTAAACTTACAACCGGAGGATTAAAGGCTATTTCGGGTTTGCTTGCTGCCTTCGTTATAAGTGCGGTTATTGCACCGGATGCTATTTTTGAAGTTATTTTAAACACTCTTGTCATAGCACTTTTTACAAATCTATTTAACTTACTGGATTTAAGGCCGGGCCGTTCTATAAAATTTTTCCTTATTTTATTTATAGTTTTTCTTCTAGGGCTTGCATTTGGGCAAAAATTATCTTATGCTCTGCCATATCTTCCTTTGGTGGGAATTATTTTAGGTTATTTCCCTTATGATTTAAGTGCCAAGTGCATGATGGGCGATGCAGGTTCAAATGTTATCGGAATGTCAATGGGGATTCTTGCTGCCTCTGCTTTTGAAGTTTATACGAAGATTTTGATTCTGATACTTCTTATAGCAGTGCATATCTATACAGAAAAATATTCGCTGACAGACTTGATTAATAAAAACCGTTTTTTAAGTTTTTTAGACGAACTTGGCAGATAAAGGAGAAATTCAATGATTTCTTATGCAAAGGGAATAGTGAAAAGCATTTTATCGGCAAGAAAAGGCGTAACTGAGATAGAAGTTGAAATTGGCAGAGAAAACTTTAAAGCAATAAACTATGATTTCTTGACAGGTCAGGTAGCCGTTGGAGATAGTGTGCTTTTAAATACAACAGCACAGGATTTAAAATTAGGCAGTGGCGGGTATCATTTTGTAGTATCTGTAAATTGTGGGGAAGGTTTTGTAGCTAAAAATGCCCCGGGCCATATAATGAAGCTTAGGTATACCCCGCTTCAATTTGCAGTTTTAAGTGCCGAGGAAGAAGATAGCCCTTATCATAGCATTTTTAATAATTTCTCCGGCCTTGGCAGAAAACCCGTAATTATCGGTGAGCTGCACAGTATGGTTGCACCGGCGGTTTTCGGTGTAAAGCGAAATAGACCGAAGTTAAAGGTCTCATATATTATGACAGACGGCGGAGCATTGCCCTTAAGCTTTAGTAAAACCGTCAAATATTTAAAAGAGAATAATCTAATTGATGGAACTGTTACATACGGTCAGGCTTTTGGGGGAGATATTGAGTCTGTAAATATTTATACTGCTTTAATATCGGCTTTTGAAATCTTGCATTCTGATGTAGCTGTTGTCGCAATGGGCCCCGGTATAACCGGCACAGGAACCGAATATGGTTTTTCGGGTATTGAGCAAGGACCTATCATAGATGCGGTAAATAATCTGGGAGGTCTGCCAATTTTTATTCCAAGAATAAGTTTTGCCGACAAAAGAAAGCGGCATTGTGGGATAAGCCATCACAGTATTACGGTGCTTAATAAAGTCGCAATGAGCAGCGCAAATATTGTTGTTCCTAAGTTTTCAGGAAATAAGTTCGATTGCATACAAAAACAAATAGATGAAAATACCTTAAATCAAAAACATAAAATTATCTATGTTGATGAATTAGAAAAGCTCACACAAGACCTTTTATCTTTTGATTTTAAACTGTCTACCATGGGAAGAGGAATTGATAAGGATGCGGAATTTTTTATAACAGCTGCCGCGGCGGGATATTATGCATCAAGTATTTGATAAAAGTTTACTATTGTAAGCAAAAAAGAGGCATCTTAGAATTATTTAAAGAAATAATTCTAAGATGCCTCTTTTTATACCCGTGAACCACTCACCACTTACTCATTCATTCGTTGAAGTGGGAGTTTCTTGGTCAATAGAGGGTTAAAAAATTATTTGTAGATTTCCGTTCCTTCTGTTTTAATTAATTCCTTAAACTCTTTTATTATTTGCTTTGTTATCGGACCGGGTTTGCCGTCTGCAATAGGACGTCCGTCAACTTTAACTACAGGAACTGCTTCAGCTGCTGTTCCGGAAAGGAAACATTCATCTGCTGTAAAGACCTCGTATCTGGTAAATACCTTTTCTTCTACTTTTATTCCAAGTCTTTCTGCGGCTTCTATTATTGCATTTCTGGTTATTCCGACTAAAATGCCTACATAGGGCGGCGGAGTTATGAGAACACCGTTTTTCACAATAAAGATATTATCGCCGGTACATTCTGCCACATAATCTTCGTTGTTTAATAATAAAGCTTCAGGTGCCCCTGCTAAGTTTGCCTCTAGCTTTGCCATTATGTTATTTAAGTAGTTTAGCGACTTCATTTGAGGATTTACACCTTCCGGCCTGTTTCTCCTAGTTGCCGCTGTAATAATTTCCATACCCTTTTCGTAAAGTTCTTCAGGATATAGCACTATTTTATCGGCAATACATACAACGGTAGGCTTGCTGCACTTTTTCGGGTCAAGACCCAGGTCTCCTGCTCCTCTAGATATTACCAGTCTTATATATGCATCCTGCAGCTGGTTTCTTCTCAATGTTTCCAGAACAACTTCAGTCATTTCTTCTTTGGTAAGGGGAACGTTAATCATTATGCCGCGAGCGCCGTTGTATAACCTGTCAATATGCTCTTTTAATTTGAACACTCTGCCGTTATAGGCTCTAATACCTTCAAAAACGCCATCGCCATATAAAAAACCGTGGTCAAAAACGGAAATTTTGGCTTCTTCCTTTGGATAGTACTTGCCATCTACGTAAATTTGAATACTCATCTAGAAATTTCCTCCCTCAAAGTTTTATAAATTAGTGCTTGTTTCCTGATAAAAGTATAACACAAATAGTCTTTGCACTTACATATATTAATATACATCTATTTGCATTAATTAATCAATCCCTAACATTTCACTGATAGGTTTTCCTGCAGGTACCATCGGCATAACATTTTCTTCTGCGTCTATTTTAACATCTATAACCACAGGTGCATTAAGCTGGATTGCGTTGTGGATAATTTTTGGAAGCTCATTCTTATCATCGACTTCAAATCCCTGCACTCCACATGCTTCTGCAAGTTTTGCGTAATTTACGTCTGCGCCTTCAAGAGATACCTGGGAATATCTTTTGTCAAAAAACAGTTCCTGCCATTGTCTTACCATACCTAAGGTCCGGTTGTTAAATATCACCGTAATAACCGGGATTTTGTGCCTGGACGCGGTTATAAGTTCATGGCAATTCATTTCAAAACTGCCATCCCCTGCGATATTGAAAACTATTTTATCTTTCCTTCCAACTTTTGCTCCAAGAGCTGCCGGAAGGCCGAAGCCCATGGTCCCTAATCCGCCGGAAGATATGAAGGTTCTCGGCTCTTTAAATTTGTAATACTGGGCAGCCCACATTTGATGCTGGCCTACTTCTGTCACAATAATTGCTTCACCTTTACTCTGTCTGTAAATTTCTTCTATTACATACTGAGGCTTAAGTCCCTCTTCGGAATATTTGAGAGGATAGAGATTTTTCATGCGGGCTACTTCGTTTACCCAATCCTCGTTTTTTACAGACGGCAAGATATCAAGCAAATTAATTAAAAATTGTTTCACATCTGCTTTTATTCCTAAATCCACGTCAACATTTTTGCCTATTTCTGCTCTATCAATATCAACATGTATAATTTTTGCATTAGGAGCAAATTTTTTAACATCTCCCGTAACCCTGTCGTCAAACCTGGCACCTAAAGCTATCAAAAGATCGCATTCAGTTACAGCCATGTTTGCATAGGCCGTGCCATGCATGCCAAGCATGCCAAGGGCAAGGGGATGGTCAGCTGGAAAGGACGAAAGACCCATTAAGGTTGTTGTAACCGGTGCATTGATTTTTTCGGCAAGCTTTAGAAGCTCCTCGGCGGCGTCAGATGTCACAATTCCACCGCCTGCATAAATAACCGGTTTTTTTGCTCTTTCAATCATTTCAGCTGCTTTTTCTACTAATTTATTAAAACCGCTGGAAGGTTCAAGTTTGGTAAGGTATGTCCTTACAAAACCGTTTACTTCCTTTTCTACCTCGTTGTAGTTTACTTCGCCTGCCATCACATCTTTTGGCAAATCTATGAGCACTGGACCGGGTCTGCCGCTAGTTGCAATCGTATACGCTTCTTTGACCTTTTTTACGATTTCATTTTTGTTTCTTATTAAAAAACTGTGTTTCGTAATAGGCAAAGTGATCCCTGTAATATCAACTTCTTGAAAGGAATCTCTGCCCAAAAGATCCAGTGCGACCTGACCGGTAAAGGCAAGAAGGGGCACTGAATCCATATATGCGTTTGCAATTCCTGTCACTAAATTCGTAGCTCCGGGGCCGGAAGTGCTCAAGACTACCCCTACCTTACCAGTTGCTCTGGCGTAGCCGTCTGCTGCATGGGCTGCTCCTTGTTCATGCACAGTCCTTATGTGTCTGATTTCCTTGCAGCTGTACAGAGCATCGTAAATCGGCAGCGCTGAACCGCCTGGGAAACCAAAGATAGTATTAACACCTAATTCGCTTAATGTTTTTAGTAAGAGTTCAGCACCAGTCATAATTATCCCCTTCTTCTATTTAATAATAAATTTTTACATCGTTTAAAGATAACTTCAGTATGGAGGTAAAATAAAAAGACCTTCCGCCTAACCTTATAAAAGGGGCGAAAGATCTTCGCGTTACCACCCTAGTTCATTTATACCTTGCGGTATAAATCTCAGTAGGTACGGGGCGCCTTGCCCGATACCCGGCCTTTCTAACGGGGGCCAATTTCCTTATAAGGAACCCGGCCAGAATTACTATAAGTTCACTCTGGCAGCTCCGAGACGATTTTCGCTGACTGCTTCAAGCATCGGCTTTCACCTTATCCGACTCTCTTTAGCTTGAAATAATCGCTACTCTTCTCTTCACAGCTTTTAAAAACCAATATATTGTTTTATATTATAACACCTGAGTTTAGAAAATTCAACTATGGTTTTATAAAAGTTTTATAAAAATTTCTACTCGTATGCCCCTATTTTAAAAAAAGTAACAAGGCAGTTCAAAGATTTTATCGATGAACTGCCTATTTTTAGTTCCTTTATTATATTTTTACTGCTATCCTTGCTGCTTCTTCTATTGCCTCTAGGGCTTTTCTAGCTTTAACAGCATCTCCTATAACATATATTTCAGGGACTTTCCCCTTGATTTTTTCTTCCAAGGGATTATAAGCTTTGGCTCCCATTGCAAGAACTATAGAATCAAAGCCGGTAATTTTTTCATCTTTTCCGTCTTTCTCATATACTACTCCATCATCAAGGAATTCTTTAACAGTCGCATTCGTAATTGCCTTAACTCCCCACTTTTTTAATCTTTCTAATAAGTAGTATTTCACGTCATCTTGCTCATCCATTGCAATTTCAGGAAGCATTTCTATTATCGTTACATTGTGGAAATGTTCGCCCAGATAATCTGCTGTTTCAGAACCTACCATGCCACCGCCTACTACTAAAACGTTTTGTCCGACTTCTTTCTTCCCATCAAGTAAGTCAATAGCCTTTACAAATTTAGGGTTCTCTATTCCTTTTATATCTGGTACTAGCGGTACACCACCTGTAGCAAGAATTACTACATCGGCATTTTCAGATGCAATTGTTTCTTCTGTAGCCTCTGTCTCCATTTTATATTCTACCCCGTATTTTTTACCCATAGTCTCGTAATATTTTAGAGCCTTTATAATTTCTTGTTTTGTAGGAGGTATGGCTCCTATTCTGTATTGTCCGCCAAGTTTCTTTTCCTTCTCATATAGTGTAACTTTATGACCTCTTTTTGCAGCTATCCATGCAGCTTCAAGCCCTCCGGGGCCGCCGCCTATTACTATTACTTTTTTTGGATTATCTGTTTTTTCTACTTTCAATTCACCTTCCCTACCGGTAAAAGGGTTAACCAAGCATGAAATATAAGGTTTGGTAGGATCAAATAAGTAGCCGACGCAAGCTTGCATACAGCTTATGCATGGAGCTATTTCCTCGAGCTGTCCCGCTGCAACTTTATTGGGAAGCTCAGGGTCAGTCAAGGATTCTCTTCCTAAGGCAACTAAATCGGCTTTCCCAGTTTCCAATATATCTTCAGCTAATAAGGGATCATTTATTCTGCCCACTGCTATAACGGGAATGCTTACAGATTTTTTAATTTCCTCTGCGGCATATACATTAAATCCGGCAGGAACTGCAGCTGGCGCAATAGCACCCGGAACACTGCCGTAAACGCATCGTGACACATGGATAGCATTTACGCCGACGCTTTCCAGGACTCGTGCTGCCATCCTGGACTCTGTTATCGTTCTTGCCTCAGGCATATCCTCATCGCCGCTGATTCTAAATAATATTGGTAAGCCATTTCCAACTTTCCTTCTAATATTTTTTATGATTTCTACAGGGAATTTCATTCTACTATTAAAATCCCCACCAAATTCATCGCTTCTCTTATTTGAATAAGCAGACATAAATTGAGCAACTAAATATCCATGAGCACCATGAACTTCAACTGCGTCAAATCCTATTTCTTTGGCTCTTTTTGCAGCATCCCCAAATTTTTCTATAAGGTCATATACTTCCTCGGTCGTGAGTTCTCTAGGCATTTCTTTGTCAACGGGACAAGGAATAGGAGACGGTGCTACCGGTTGAGCACCAATAACCGCGCTCATTGTTTGTCTGCCTGCATGGTGAAGCTGAACTGCCATTTTGACATCGCCGTGTTTATGTACCTCATCTACCAACTGCTTAAGTCCGGGAATGAATTTATCATCCCATAATCCCAATTGTCCTGGTATCGCCTTACCCAAAGGATCAATTGCTGCCACTTCTAAAATTAAAAGGCCATAACCCCCTTGGGCTCTTAGTTTCCAATAATCAATAAGTTGCTGTGATACAGTACTGTCTAAATTTCCAAACTTTGTACCCATAGGAGGAATAACAAAGCGATTTTTCAACTCCATAGACCCTATTTTAATTGGTGACATTAATACCGGAAATTTCATGTCAAAACTCCTCTCATAATTTAAAAAATTAATAAACTTTCATATTATATAATTTCTACATTTATCTTAAAAATCCTGCAATTATTTATTTGCTTTTGCGAATTTTTTTAATTGCATTTTTGCAGATAGTCATTTTGGTAAAAATGCCGGTATTGTGCAAAAAACTGTGCGAAGTATTTGGGTCGCTATACTTCCCACCGGTTTATTTATTTTAGTTTTATAAAACATATAAAAACAACACCAATCGCAAGATCATGATTGGCGTTGTCAAGATTTTAAAAAGGTATCACTTTTAGAATGGAATTAAATATAGCCTTTAATTATGTCTCCCATTTCCGAAGTTGACACTACTTTTTTTGCGCCTGCTTGTATGTCAAATGTCCTGTATCCTTCATTGAGTGTTTTTTCGACTGCATTTTGCACTGAAGCAGCAGCCTCTTTTTTATCAAAGGAATATTCCAGCATCATAGCTGCTGATAGAATGCATGCAACGGGGTTCGCCTTTCCAAAACCTGCAATATCCGGGGCTGAGCCGTGTATAGGCTCGTAAAGATACGGTTTGCTGTCTCCAAGGCTTGCAGAAGGCAGCATTCCAATAGAGCCCGTAAGCACTGAAGCTTCATCGCTTAGTATATCTCCAAAGGTGTTTTCCGTTAAAATAACATCAAATTGACGAGGGTTTAATATAAGCTGCATCGAGCAATTATCGACATACATGTGGGAAAGAGTGACATCAGGATAATCTTTTGCCATTTCCGTAACAATACTTCTCCATAGTCTTGAAGTCTCTAAAACATTAGCTTTATCTACTGAAGTTAGGTGTTTTTTCCTTCGTTGCGCCGCTTCAAAGGCTATGCGGGCTACTCGCTTAATTTCTTTGTCGGTATACTCCATAGTGTCAAATCCTCTTACACCATCTGCTGTCTTTTCAATGCCTCTAGGTTTGCCAAAATAAAGTCCCCCTGTAAGTTCTCGAACTATCATTATGTCAAGTTCATCGCCAATAATTTCCCTTTTAATCGGCGAAGCATCGGCTAATGCTTTAAATAAAATTACTGAGCGCAAATTTGCATAAAGGTCAAGACTTTTTCTAAGTCCTAAAATTGCCTGCTCCGGCCGCTTTTCTTTCGGCAGCGCATCCCACTTCGGTCCTCCTACTGCACCAAATAAAATCCCATCAGAGCTTTTGCAAAGTTCTATGACTTTATCCGGCAAGGGCGTGCCATATGCATCTACTGCGGCTCCTCCTACAATTCCTTCTTCAAACTGAAAGTCTATATTATATTTTTCCCCTACCGCTTTTAAGATCTTTACCGCTTCGGCAATTATTTCGGGACCTATGCCGTCTCCCGGCAAAAGGGCTACTTTATACACTATTTCTTCACCTCTTTTGCATAATTCATAAGACCGCCTGCGCTTATTATCCCCTTAATAAATTCAGGGAAGGGCCTTGCATAAAAGATTTCGCCAGATGTTATATTCTTTATAGTTCCACTGTCTGTATCTATTTCTAATTCATCGCCTGTCTTTATTTTCTCACTGCACCCCGGACACTCTAATATCGGAAGACCGATATTTATAGAGTTTCTATAAAATATGCGGGCAAAAGACGATGCCACAACACAGCTTATACCTGCCGATTTTATCGCAAGAGGCGCATGCTCTCTTGAACTACCGCAGCCAAAATTATTTCCTGCTACGATAATATCGCCGGGTTTAATTTTTTGAGTAAAGTCAGGGATTATATCTTCCATGCAATGTGCCGCTAATTCTTTGGGGTCAGTTGTATTTAGATAACGTGCGGGTATTATTACATCAGTATCTATATTGTCGCCAAAGACCCATGCTTTGCCTTTAAAAATCATCGCCAACAACCTCCTTCGGATGGGCAATCCTTCCTTTTATTGCAGATGCCGCTGCTACCAAAGGACTTGCAAGGTAAACTTCGCTTTCCGGATGACCCATTCTTCCGACAAAGTTCCTGTTTGTAGTGGAAACAGCTTTTTCTCCTTTTGCAAGAACCCCCATGTGGCCGCCAAGGCAGGGTCCGCATGTAGGTGTGCTTACGGCCGCACCGGCTTCAATGAAAATCTCGGTTATCCCTTCACGCATCATTTCCTGATAAACTTGCTGCGTTGCAGGAATTACTATCATGCGCACATAAGGGTGAACCTTATGGCCTTTTATGACACTTGCGGCAAGCCTCATATCTTCTAACCTGCCATTGGTGCACGAACCTATTACAACTTGATCTATTTGGATATTAGAAGCCTCATCAACATCTACCACATTTTCAGGAAGGTGAGGCAGGGCAACTTTTGGCTGCATATTTTCTACGTTATACTCGATTATATCTGCATATTTAGCATTTTCATCGCTTTTGAATATATTGTAAGGTCTTTTAGCTCGACTTCTAATATATTCCAGCGTTATATCATCCGAGTTTATTATGCCGTTTTTAGCCCCTGCTTCAATGGCCATATTTGCCATGGTCAGTCTTCCGTCCATACTAAGGGAGCTGATGGCATCTCCTGTAAACTCCATGGCTTTATAAAGGGCTCCGTCAACACCGATATCTCCTATGGTGTGCAAAATCAAGTCTTTGCCTGTAATCCATTTATTCAATTTGCCGTAATAGACAAATTTTATTGTCTCGGGAACTTTAAACCAGCATTGGCCTGTCATCATAGCAAACGCCAAGTCAGTAGATCCCACTCCTGTAGAAAATGCTCCAAGGGCGCCATATGTGCATGTGTGAGAATCTGCCCCGATTACAAGATCTCCCGGCAGCACAATTCCCTGCTCCGGCAAAAGCGCATGTTCAATTCCCATGCGGCCTACTTCGTAATAATGGAGTATATTTTGTTCTTTTGCAAACTCTCTCAAAGACTTGCATAGTTCTGCTGATTTTATATCTTTATTAGGGGCAAAATGATCAGGTATAAGGGCAACCTTTTCTTGATTAAAAACTTTTTCCCCTCCTGCTTTTTTAAATTCTTCTATTGCAACAGGTCCGGTAATATCATTTGCTAAGGCAAGATCTACATCTGCCATAATAAGCTCGCCGGGCTCTACAAAATTCTTTCCTGCGTGATTTGCAAGGATTTTTTCAGTAATGGTCATTCCCATTAAAAAGCCACCTCCCTAAGACGATTTACCATTGCCATTATTCCAAAGTGTTTTATTCATTGCATTGGCATATGCCATAACACTGGCTTCAATAATATCAGTGCTCAGACCCCTGCCCAAGAATATCTTGCCATCTTTATCTACTTTTACGGTAACTTCACCTAACGCATCTTTTCCGCCGGTAACTGATTTTATGGAGTAATCAACTAGCTTGCAATCAATATTACAAGCACGTTCAAGAGCTCTGTATAGTGCATCAATAGGGCCACTGCCTGTAGCTGCTTCTTCCACAATCTCGCCATTTATGTTAACTCTAACGCTAGCAGTAGCCATTGCCTTGTTCCCCGTCGACACTTGGAAGCATTCGACTTCTATGCTTTGCGGAAGCTTAACCGCTTGATCTTCTACAATTGCTTCAATATCCAGATCTGTGACTTCTTTCTTTTTATCGGCTAGTTCTTTGAATCTTTCAAATGCCTTATCAAGTTCATCTTGCGGCAGTTCATACCCTAGTTCTTTAAGTCTTTCGGCAAAAGCATGCCTTCCCGAATGTTTACCGAGAACTAAAGTATTTGTTGCAAGGCCTATGGACTCAGGAGTCATTATTTCATAGGTAGACTTTTCGGCCAAAACCCCATGCTGGTGAATTCCCGCTTCATGAGCAAAAGCGTTTGCACCTACGACTGCTTTATTCGGTTGTATGGCTATTCCTGTAATTGTGCTTACAAGCTTGCTGGTACGATAAATTTGCCGTGTATTAATACTATGCTCCACCTTATAAAAATCTTTGCGGGTATTAAGTGCCATTACGATTTCTTCTAATGCAGCATTTCCCGCTCTCTCTCCTAATCCGTTCACAGCGCATTCGATTTGAGTTACTCCACACAGCACAGCCTCTAACGAATTTGCTACCGCCATTCCAAGATCGTCATGGCAGTGGACGCTGACTTTTGCTTTATCTATTTCGGGAACCCTTTCCATTAATGTAGTTACTAAATTAGCAAACTCTCTGGGTGTCGCGTAGCCTACCGTATCCGGGATATTAATGACCGTAGCGCCTGCTTTAATTGCTTCCGAATACAATCTGCATAGAAATTCTATGTCAGACCTGGATGCGTCCTCTGCTGAAAATTCCACATCCTCAACATAAGATTTAGCTCTTTTTACTGCAGCAACTGCAGCTTCCAAAACCTCATCTTCAGTCATCTTTAATTTATATTTCATATGAATAGGTGATGAAGCTATGAATGTATGGATTCTGGGTCTTTCCGCAGGTTTTAAGGCCTCTGCAGCTCTATCTATATCCTTAGATGTAGCTCTTGCAAGACCTGCAATAATCGGACCCCTTACTTCTTCAGCAATCGCTTTGACCGCATTAAAATCTCCGTTAGAAGCTATAGGAAAGCCTGCTTCTATCACATCCACCGACAGTTTTTCAAGCTGTTTTGCTATTTCAAGTTTCTCTTTTGCATTTAAGGAAATGCCTGGTGTTTGTTCGCCATCTCTTAAGGTTGTATCAAAAATTTCAACTTTCCTAGTCATACACATTCCACCTTTTTTGATAATTCTGATTTATTTTATTGTTCTTAAGGCTGGTATTTTTAGGAAGGCGGCGTAAAGCCGCCTTGCATTTTACGATTGTCTGTTAATATGTTTATTTCTTTTTCTTAAGCCAGGGCATCATGCTTCTTAGCTCTGCCCCTACTTTTTCTATTTGGTGCTCCGCTTCCTTTGCCTGAATTGCTCTATAGACAGGTCTTCCACTTTGATTTTCCAATATCCAGTTCTTGGTAAATTGCCCTGTCACTATCTCATCTAGCACCTTTTTCATTTCCTTGCGGGTATCTTCGTTTATGATGCGCTTGCCCACCATAAAATCTCCATATTTTGCGGTATCGCTTACGGAATATCTCATCCAGCTTAAACCGCCTTCATATATTAAGTCCACTATAAGTTTCATCTCATGTAAACACTCAAAATATGCTATCTCAGGCTGGTATCCTGCTTCCACAAGGGTTTCAAAACCGGCTTTTATAAGCTCTGAAACGCCGCCGCAAAGCACGCACTGCTCGCCGAATAAGTCAGTCTGGGTTTCTTCTGCAAAAGTGGTCTCTATAACGCCGGCACGTGTGCCGCCTATACCTCTTGCATATGCTAAAGCAATATCTTTTGCTCTGCCTGTATAGTCTTGCTCAACTGCTACGAGGCAGGGAACGCCAGCCCCTTCCTGATATGTTCTTCTTACAAGATGCCCGGGACCTTTAGGTGCCACCATAAATACGTCAACATATTCCGGTGGTATTACCTGACTGTATACAATTGCAAAACCATGAGCAAATGCAAGGGCATTTCCGGGTTTTAGATAAGGTTTAATTTCTTCTTCATAAACCTTACCCTGAATGTGGTCTGGAATTAGCATCATTATAATATCAGCCGCTTTGGCTGCTTCGCTTACTGTCTTTACTGTAAGGCCTGCCTCTTCGGCGATTTTCCAGGATTTGCTTCCTTCATACAGTCCCACAACCACATTAACTCCACTTTCCTTCAAGTTTAATGCATGTCCATGGCCTTGACTCCCATAACCTATAACTGCTACGGTTTTCCCTTCTAATAATTGTAAATCAGCATCGCTGTCATAATACATTTTTGCCATTATTAAGCTTCCTCCTCAATTTTTATGGTATTAGAACCTCTATTTACGGCAATAACGCCGGTTCTAACAAGTTCTTTTATGCCAAAGGGCCTTAAAAGCTCTTCGAATGCGGATACTTTGTCCTTGTCACCGGTAAGCTCTATCGTAAGAGACTTTTGGCTGACATCAACTATGCTCGCTCTAAAGATTTCTGCAATCTGAATTATCTCTGACCTCATATGCGAATCTGCATCAACTTTTATAAGCACTAATTCCCGTGTCACAGAATCCTCTGGAACAATTTTACTTACCTTAATAACATCAATTAGCTTGTTTAGCTGTTTTTTTACTTGTTCAACTACATTTTCATCTCCGTCAACGACTATGGTCATTCTGGAAATATCAGGATTTTCTGTGGTCCCTACCGCAAGACTGTCAATGTTAAAGCCTCGCCTGCTAAAAAGACCTGCTATCCTGAATAATACGCCGGGTTGGTTTTCTACAAGCACTGAAAGTGTTGTTTTCATGTTATTACCCTCCAATCATTTCATTGATAGGAGAACCGGTCAGCACCATTGGGTATACATTTTTATGAATATCAATAATGCACTCTAATAAAAACGGACCATCATGGGATAGCATAGTATCTATAGCATCAGATACTTCGTCCTGCTTCTCAATTCTCATGGATTTTATGTTATAGCCTTCTGTAATTTTCGTAAAATCAGGAACAAATTTGAAAAATACTTGATTATAGCGCTTATCACAGTAAAATTCTTGAAGCTGTCTTACAAGGCCTAATCCGGAATTATTAAATAAAATCATTTTTACAGGAAGATCATTTTCTACAATCGTAGCCATCTCGTTCAAGTTCATTTGGATACTTCCATCACCGCATATATTAATAACTAAGGCATCCCTGTTTGCAATCTGAACTCCCATAGCCGCAGGTAAACCATAGCCCATGGTGCCTAAGCCGCCTGATGAAATAAAAGTTCTGGGCTTTATAAATTCATAATGCTGAGCAGTCCACATCTGATGCATACCAACTTCAGTTGTGATTATGGCTTTTCCTTTAGTTTTGTCAGAAAGTGTGCGAATTATTTCAATTGGATCTAATTTATCTTTGTCTTCAAGGCCCTTGTATTCGGCTTCCTTTTTAAGATTTGCCGCATATTTATTCCATGTTGAAGGTGCCTTGGGCTGAACATTTTTAGCTATTTCTCCTAAAACCTGCTTTACATCTCCCACTATAGGAATATCCGGTTTAACGTTTTTTCCTATTTCTGCAGGGTCGATGTCAATGTGTATTATTTTAGCCTTTGGAGCAAAACCGTCAATTTTGCCTACGCTCCTGTCGGCAAATCTTGCTCCTGCCGCAATTAGCAAATCTGAGTCGGTAACGATCTTATTAGCCGATGCCAGGCCATGCATGCCAAGCATTCCCATATAAAGCGGATGATCGGATGGAAAAGAGCCTATGCCCATTAGTGTTGTCACAACCGGAATATTAGCCTTTGTTGCAAGCTCAAAAAGTATATCTTCGGCTCCTGCCATGTTTATACCGCCGCCTGCGCAAATAACAGGGCAGCGTGCTTTGTTGATTAATTCTGCAGCTTTTTGTATTTGTTTCGGATGTCCCACAACATTTGGCTTATATCCGCGCAATACGACTTTTTCAGGATATTTGAAATTTATTTTAGCCTCGGCTACATCTTTAGGTAAATCTATCAGCACCGGCCCGGGCCTGCCTGTAGATGCAATATAAAAAGCCTCTTTTACTATCTTTGGAATGTCGTTGGGATTTTTAACAAGATAGTTGTGTTTTGTAAACGGTGCAGTTGCCCCGGTTATGTCAACTTCTTGAAAAACATCTTTACCGATTACAGATGTTGCCACCTGACCGGTAATAGCTACTATCGGAATAGAGTCCATATAAGCTGTCGCAATCCCCGTAACAAGATTAGTTGCCCCGGGACCTGATGTCGCCATACATACTCCTACTTTTCGCGAGACTCTTGCATAGCCGCTGGCCGCATGAGCAGCTCCTTGCTCGCAGCGTGTTAAAATGTGTCGTATCGATGAATCTTTTAAAGCATCATATACCGGCAGTATAGCTCCTCCCGGATATCCGAAAATGTATTCTACCTTCTCAATTTCCAGCGATTTTACAAGGGCCTCTGCTCCTGTCATTTTCATCTACCACACCACCTTTCTTAAGCTGTATATAAAATTAACCCCTCGCCTTGAGATATTATCTCAGGGACGAGGGGTCTTTTCCCGTGGTACCACCCTGTTTTGCCATACCTTGCGGTATAAGCCTTATGAAGTAGAAAACTACTTCATTTTAACGCAATACTGCGGCATCGGACTACTGCTGTTTCGCCCGAGCTGTTCAGGAGCGAGCATCTAATGAATAGGCGGACCGGATTGCACCTTACCCGGCTCTCTTTGCCGCTTTCCTCATTATCCTCTCCATCATTACAATTGATAGTATAAATTTCTTGGTATTGTTATGTATTTTATCACGATTTTCAATTATGTCAAGAGTTATTTTTGATTTGTGTCTTATTCTGCAATAATGTCGTTTTCTACCTCATGGACACGTATAAGATTGGTAGTGCCTGTTACATTTATAGGAACCCCTGCAGTTATAACAACCATGTCTCCATTCTTTACTATTCCGGTATCTAAAGCACCCCTTACTGCTTCAGAAAACATTTCATCAGTTGAAGATGTTTCGCGAACCAGCACCGGGATTACACCATAAACAATTTGAAGTGTTTGTAAGGTTTTTTTTCTGAAAGTGACTGCGATTATCGGAGCAGTCGGCCTGTACTTTGCAACAGCCCTGGCTGTGTATCCTGATTTAGTAGATGTGATAATTGCTGCCGCCTTAATTTCTGCAGCTATGGAACATGTAGCATGGCTTATGGCATCCGTGACCGATTTTGCGATTATCGGTCTTGGATTTTGTGTTCTGTGTTTTGCTCTTTCTACAAGGGCATCATCGGCTTTCTGTGCTATACTTGCCATCATTCTGACAGCCTCCACAGGATACTTTCCGGATGCCGTTTCACCGGACAGCATAATCGCATCGGTTCCATCAAAAATAGCATTTGCCACATCGGTCACTTCAGCTCTGGTAGGACGAGGATTTCTAATCATGGAATCCAACATCTGAGTTGCGGTGACGACAGGCTTTCCTGCTGCGTTGCATTTAGCTATAATTTTCTTTTGTACAAGGGGTATCTCTTGTACAGGTATTTCGACTCCTAAGTCGCCCCGAGCCACCATTATCCCATCAGCAGCATTTATTATTTCATCTATGTTTTGGACTCCTTCACCATTTTCTATTTTTGCGATTATGTGAACTTCTTCTCCACCGTTGGAATTGAGAACTTTTCGGATATCTTTCACATCGGAAGCTTTTCTGACAAAGGATGCTGCGACAAAATCAATTCCCATATTTATTCCGAATATAATATCTTCAATGTCTTTTTTAGATAAGGCAGGTAAGTCCAAGGATTTGCCCGGGATATTTACACCTTGTCTATCAGTTAGAACGCCCCCGTTTACAACCCTGCACACAACTTTTTCTCCTATTATTTCCTTAACACAAAGTTCTATCAAACCATCTGAAAGCAGTATTTTATCACCGGGGACAACCGTTTTAGCTAATTTCTCGTAATTTATAAAGGCCTGTTCTCTATCACCTATCACAGGTGCTGTTGTAAGTATGAAATCCTGTCCGGTTTCAAGGACAGTCTTTCCGCCTTCGAAATTACCCAGGCGAATCTCCGGCCCCTTGGTGTCAAGAAGCAGTGCTACATTTGCATTAAGTTCGCTGCATGCTTCCCTTAGGGCAACAATCTTTTTCGCATGTTCTTCATAATCTCCGTGAGACAGGTTTACTCGGGCAATATTCATGCCTGCTTGAATAAGCCGGGTTATCGTCTCTTTATCCTGACTTGAGGGCCCGAGAGTGCAAATTATTTTCGTCCTGAGCATAAAATCACATCCTCACAGTGATAAAATATCTGCAAGTTCATATAGCTGCATATTCAATGGTTTTGAAACGCTTAGCACTTTTTCGATATCTGTTGCAACAAATTCCCCGTTAACAACTCCGACCATCTTGTCTTTTACATTCTGCGTAATAAGATCCACGGCCTTGCCTCCCATGCTGCTTGCAAGTATTCTGTCGTAGGCTGATGGGTTCCCGCCTCTTTGCAGGTGGCCTAAAATAATCGCCCTTGTTTCAAGACCGGTTTTTTCTTGTATGGTTTTGCCAATTTCTATGCTGTTTCCCGCGCCTTCAGCTACAATAATTATGCTGTGGAGTTTGCCTCTAACATACCCTTGTTTTATTTTTTCGCAAATTGCATCCAGTTCAAAGGGAATTTCCGGCACCAAAATTGTCTCAGCACCGCTTGCGATGCCTGTATACAAGGCTAAATGTCCGGCTCTTCTTCCCATAACTTCTATGACAAAAGTGCGTTCATGGGAAGTGGCTGTATCTCTGACTTTGTTTAGAGCATCTACCACTGTATTTGCCGCGGTATCAAACCCTATGCAATTGTCAGTATATGCTATGTCATTATCTATCGTTGCGGGTATCCCAATAGTTGGCATTCCAAGTTTTGATAGAGCATTAGCGCCTCTTAAAGAGCCATCGCCGCCGATCACCACAAGTCCCTCTATGCCAAAGGCTTCCAGGTTTTTAAGTCCCTTTTCCTGACCCTCTTTAGTCTTAAATTCTTCACATCTTGCCGTAAGAAGCATTGTGCCGCCCCGATGTATTATATCGCCTACAGACCTGAGATCAAGCTTTACAAAATCCGAATTTATAAGGCCTAAAAATCCCCGGTGTATCCCATAAACTTCGATTCCGTTATGAAGAGCCTTTCTGACAACTGCTCTTATAGCTGCATTCATTCCGGGTGCATCGCCGCCACTTGTAAGTATGCCAATTCTGTTCATGATTATTTCTCCTCTCGATTATAAGTTCTTTTCTAATATAAAATTTTGAACTTCTTCAGCCTCTGATTCAGGAACCAATATTTCGATATAGCAGCCGTGTTTCTTACTTTTCATTACCTCTCTTGTTGTCACTAGGAAACCTTCGTTTTTTATAGCCTCTGCCACTTTATAAGCGGTATCTTCATCTGAGGCTATGTATACAACAGTCCACAAAGTTACGGCCTCCTTTTCTCGATTTTGCCAATGCAACCAAGTCATTGATTCTCTTTTACTGATAATCTATCTAAAAACATGTAATTTTTTAGGCCGGTCATTTTAGAAAATATACTTAGATTATCTGAAGAAATTCCTAATTTATCCTTTAAAATAAAGCTCCTTCCGCTGTCTGAAAGGTGTATCACTACAGGGGTATCGCCGGGGTACATCGCCGAAAATTCCCTTACGCCGTCCAGGTTTATATCTTCATTTTCTGATACAGAAAATACTACCGGTTTTGCAGAGTTATTTTCTTTTAGAGGAATTATTTCCTCGGCAATAACCTTTAAAGATTCGTCCTCTTTATAGCTTAGCCTGCCCTTTACATAAATTTTTGAGTCCGTAAACAGATATGATTTGTACTTTTCAAAAATCGTTGGGAAAATTATAATCTCTATCGTTCCGGTTAAGTCTTCAAGTGTTGCAAAGGCCATTAAATTATTATTCTTTGTAACCTTTGTCTTGATTTCTGTTAAAAGTCCCCCTATAGTCACTGCCATATTGTCTTGAACAGTAGTAGGATCGTTCTTATCTTTGCTGTAAAATGTAACATTCCTTGCCAATTCTTCTTCGTGTTCTAAGAGCGGATGGCCGCTTAAATAAATACCCAACATTTCTTTTTCCATTGCAAGAAGTTCTACTTTTGGATATTCCGGCATGTCAGGTAAGGTTTCTTTAAATGACGGGGTATCATCTAGTATGTCAAAAATTGAAATTTGATTTTTCATATTCTGTTTTTGTTGTTTTTGAATATTTGTCAAAGTAGTTTCATAAATTGCCAATAATTGAGATCTTTTTGCTCCGATTGATGAAAATGCACCACTTTTTATTAGGCTTTCTACTGCTTTTTTATTTAAATCTCCGGAAACTTTTTCAGCAAAGTCAGTAAAAGACACAAATTTACCTTTTTCTTTTCGCGCTTTGATAATTGCCCTTGCCACATTTTGGCCGACATTTTTTACGGCAGTAAGCCCAAATCTTATTTTATTGGAAACAACAGTAAAATTTTCATAGCTTTCATTTATATCAGGAGGCAGAACCTCTATTCCCATTCTACTGCATTCGCTTATATAATAAGCAACTTTATCTGCATTGTCAATCACACTAGTCAGGAGAGCCGCCATAAATTCTACCGGAAAATGGGCTTTAAGATATGCGGTTTGGTATGCTATAACCGCATAAGCTGCTGTATGTGCTTTGTTGAAACCATAACCTGCAAAATAGGATATTTCGTCAAAGATTTTGCCTGCTGTTATTTTATCGATTCCGTTTTTCACGCATCCCTGTATGAAAGACTCCCGCTGAGCTGCCATAACATCTTGTTTTTTCTTTCCCATGGCTTTGCGCAGGATATCTGCTTGAGCAAGGGAAAAGCCTGCCAGCTGCTGGGCAATCTGCATTGCCTGTTCCTGATAAAGGATAATTCCATATGTTTCATCAAGTATGGGTTTTAGTGCGGGATGCAAATAATGAATCTCTTTTTGGCCATTTTTACTTTTTATAAATTCCTCGGCTGCTCCGCTTCCTAAGGGGCCAGGCCTATAAAGTCCGATTATTGCAGCTACATCCTGAAAAGATTCAGGCTGAAGCTCTGTAAGTAAGTTTCTCATGCCGGCACTTTCAAGTTGAAATACACCTGCTGTATTCCCACGGCTTAGCATTTCATAAACCTTTTTGTCGTCTAACGGTAGTTTATCAAGGTCTATCTCAATATTCTTTGTGTGGCGCACTATATTTATGGCATCTCTAATGACCGTAAGGGTTCGAAGTCCTAAAAAGTCCATCTTTAGAAGTCCCAGTTCTTCAAGAGCCGTCATCGTATATTGAGTAGCTATAACGCTATCTGCATCACCGATTTTATGAAGCGGCACATGCTCTACAATAGGATCTTTTGAAATAACAACACCTGCAGCATGGGTTGATGCGTGGCGTGGAAATCCTTCAAGAGCCTTTGCTACATCCAAAAGTCTCTTTACTCTTTCATTTTCATTATACATTTTATTTAGTTCGGGATTCATTTCCAATGCCTGTTTAATTGTTATGCCTATTTCCTGAGGTATCATTTTTGCAATCGTGTCTACCTCACCGTAAGGATAGCCCATAACTCTGCCCACATCTCGTATGGCAGCTCTTGCCGCCATAGTTCCGAACGTGACGATTTGTGCCACTCTATTTTCGCCATATTTCTTTACAACATAATCTATAACTTCTTGACGTCTTTCGAAACAGAAGTCCACATCAATATCAGGCATTGAAACTCTTTCGGGATTGAGAAAGCGTTCAAATAAAAGATTATATTTCAGTGGATCGATATTTGTTATATGCAAACAATATGCCACAAGGCTTCCTGCGGCAGATCCCCTTCCGGGCCCCACCATTATTCCGTTTTGCCTTGCATAGTTTATAAAGTCCCACACTATCAAAAAATAGCTGGAATAGCCCATCTTTTTAATTGTATCAAGTTCATAATCTAGGCGTTCTTTAATTTTTTCCGTTATAACCGGATATCTGTCATGGGCACCTTCATAGCAAAGTTTTTCCAAGTAATCATCTTGAGTATACCCTTCCGGCACATCAAAGGTGGGAAGATGAATTGTATTAAAATCCAGTTTTACATTGCACTTTTCTGCAATTTCAACTGTATTTTTTATAGCATCAGGCGCATAGGCAAAAAGATTGGACATTTCCTGTGCTGATTTTAAGTAAAACTCTGAGGTCTGAAACTTCATTCTGTTTTCATCATCAAGGGTTTTGCCTGTTTGTATGCACAGCAGTGCATCTTGCACCATGGCATCTTCTTTATCGATATAATGAATATCATTTGTTGCAACCAGTGGAATACCTGTTTCCTTGCTTAATCGCAAAATGTCTTTGATTATCTTTCTTTGTTCTAATATGCCGTGATCTTGTAATTCCAAATAAAAATTGCCATTACCAAATATTTCATTGAAATTTTCAGCAGTTTTTTTGGCTTCATCATAATTGCCCGCTAAAAGTTGTGAAGGTATTTTGCCGGCAAGACAGGCGCTTAAAGCAATAAGGCCCTCTGAATGGTTTTTAAGAACTTCTATATCGACCCTGGGCTTGTAATAGAATCCTTCTATAAATCCTAGGGAAACAAGTTTCATTAAATTTTTATAGCCCGTTTCATCTTTTGCAAGAAGAACCAAATGGTATAGATTGTCGTCTATGCCGGGTTCGCGATCTTGCATAGTTCTTGCTGCCATATAGACTTCACAACCTATTATCGGCTTTATACCATATGATAGCATGGTTTTATAAAAATCCACGACACCATACATCACGCCGTGATCTGTAATTGCAACGCTTTTCATTTTAAGATCAGATAAATGCTTGGCAAGTCTTTCTATTTCGCATGCACCGTCTAAAAGGCTGTAGTTTGTGTGCACATGTAGGTGGACAAACTCACTCATTAAACTCGCCTACCTCTCTATAACCCTTGCTGAAATAATCGCCTTTGCAACTAGCTTTCCTTCGTGGATAAGGTTTACTTCGGCTTTTCCGGATTTGCGTCCGATGTCTATTATTTTAGCTTCAACCTCAATTTCTTCTTCCAGCTGCACCGGTTTGGAAAAATACACGGTAAAGCTATCTAAAACTGTCTCCAGTTTTTTTTGAGCCCTGAATGCCTCAAAACCCGCATTTGCCATTATCGTCATAAGAGCCCCACTGCTTGCAACACCGTATGGATTTAGCATCACAGGGTCTGTTTTGCCTCGAAGTTTTATCCCGTCTTCTGTCTTAAGCATTGAAAATCGATTCATTATTATGGCATCTGCAGTCTCTCCCAGTTGGGGTTGAAAGCTTAGATGCTGCAGTGCCTTTATTGCATCTTTTCGGGTCAAGATGCCAACGAGCTTCTTATCTTCCACCACCGGTATCAGTTTTATACCTTCCCAAACCATTAGCTGCGCTGCATGAGCTACGGGAGTATCCTTTGTAAGTGTGATAGGATCTTTGCTCATTACATCTTTTATCGGCACATCATCTTCAAGGCTTGATATATCATTTATGGTAACAATACCGCAAACCTTCATATCCTTATCTACAACAGGAAACTTGCTATGCTGGGTCATTTTATAAAGCTTTCGCCAATCACCTATAGTCGCATCAATAGTTAAATAGTCAGGGTTTGTCACCATGGCATCTTTGACTCTTGCCACTTCTTTACGCACAAGTCTTTTATAGATAGCACGATTAATAATAGTTGCAACAGTAAATGTGTCATAAGATGAAGAAAGCAAAGGCATTTCTACTTTATCTGCAAGCTCGATCACTTCGCTGTCCACTTCAAAACCGCCTGTGACAAGCACCGCCGCTTTGCGCTCTAGTGCAAGGATTTGGGCATCTTTCCGATTGCCGACTATTAAAAGACTGCCCGGCTCAATAAATTTCGGCATCTCTTTTACCTCCATAGCCCCTATTAAAAATTTACTTAAAGGCTTATGAAGGCCTGATCTACCGCCAAGCACACTACCTTCCACAATATTTACCACTTCGGCAAAGGACAAGCGCTCTATTATCTCATCCTCTTTTTTTTCGATTCTGATTGTGCCTACCCGGGGCATCGTATAAACATAGCCTGCAAGTTGAGCATCTTTGATTGCCCGGTATGCCGTTCCTTCGCTAACATTAAGATCATTTGCAAGCTGGCGTACGGATATTTTTGAGCCGACTTCAAGTTTTTTTATATACTCCATGATACGAGCATGCTTTGTCATAATCTCCACCCTGACTTATTTTTTGAATTTAAAAGCTACCATCACGGTAGCTTTTAAATTATTCTTCACCAAATTTGCTTTCTATTAATTCTACTAATTTTTCTACGGCTTCTTTTTCGTCTTCGCCTTCAGCTGAAATTGTAATTTGGGTGCCTTGGCTTACCGCAAGTGACATAACACCCATTATGCTTTTCGCGTTAACCTTTTTTCCTTCCTTTTCAATAAATATTTCAGATTTGAATTTGTTTGCTGCTTGGACAAATAACGCTGCAGGCCTTGCATGCAGACCCGTTTTGTTTTTGACTGTTACAGTTTGTTGAATCATTTAGTTATTCTCCTTCCATCGACTGTAGCTTATCAGCTATTTTTTCAATTTTTTTTAATCTATAACTCACACCGGATTTGCCTAATACGGGATCCAACATCTGCCCCAATTCTTTTAGGCTCAAATCTGGATGTTTGAGTCGAAGCTCTGCAATTTGCTTTAAATTATCCGGTAACTCACTAAATTTTTTGGTTTTTTTTAAATAGTTGATGCTTTCGCTCTGCCTTACAGATGCGTCTATAGTTTTATTTATATTGGCTGTCTCGCAATTTACAATTCGATTTACGCTGTTGCGCATCTCTTTGAGCACTCTTATATCTTCATATTTTAAAAGGCTGGTATGCGCTCCCATAATTCCAAGCATATCAGCGATATGGTCTCCATTTTTTAAATACACCATATAGTTATTTTTTCGTTCTGTAATATTTGCTTTAAGCCCAAAATCTTCGATAAGCTTGAGTAAAAGCTGTGCTGATTCTTTATCTTGGGTTACAAATTCCATATGATAAGGTCCTTTTGGATTGCTAATTGACCCACTACCTAAAAACGCACCGCGCAGATATGCTTTTTTGCAGCACTTTTTTTTAATAAGGTCTGGATTAATTCTGCCTTTTTGCACGGGTATTATGCCGGCCTCTTCTAGAAATTCTTTGCACTCGTTAGCATCAACACTAATTACATACATGCTTTTGTCTTTTAAGAAATTATTTCGCTTTACAGCAATTCGCTCAGGGGTTGCAATATTTTTCTTTAAAAGCTTATAAACCCTTCGAGCTGTTGGAGCATGGATGGTCTGAATTTGAAGCAGTATTCTTTTTTTGCGGCCGCCTTGTATTTGAATTGTACCGGCCATTCGGATAAATGCAGCAAGTTCAGCCCGGCTGCAGCAGATTTTTGAAGGCAAATTCGCCAATTCTTCCTTAACTTCATACGAAAAAGACACTTCTCTGCCTCGTTTCAATTTATTCTACATTAAATTTTAAAAACCTTCAATTGGAATTTTCATAAACCAGCTTCATAATTGCCTGAGAAAGTTTTTCAGGATGATGGTGGGCAACATTTGCCGTATTTACAACAGATTCTGTCACAACCTTGTAACCCATAGCTTCGATAACTTCTTTATCACACTCTACATAAGTCGAACCCTCTGCTTTATAGCGTGCCAGAACCTCTTCGGGAATTTCGCCGGTATTTATTATAACATATTCCATTACATTTGGGTGAGAGTGTTTTATAACAGCCTTGACATGATCTGATGCTTTATAATCCGGAGTTTCTCCGGGCTGTGTCATCACATTTACCACATAGACTTTTTTGGCTTTTGACCTTACTATAGCTTCAGTTATATCTTTTACCAGCAAATTCGGAATTAGACTGGTATAAAGGCTGCCGGGGCCTAAGACAATTAAATCAGCTTTCTCTATGGCTTCCAGTGCCTCATCTAAAGGTTTGGCATCGGCAGGTCTTAGCATAACCTGGGATATCCTTTTTTGTGAATGGGTAATAAAAGACTGTCCCCTTACCACATCTCCATCTTCATAAACCGCCTCTAATACCACATCCTCCAATGTAGAAGGTAAAACTGTTCCCTTCACTGCCAAAATTTTACTGGATTCTTTTATAGCAAGTTCAAAATTGCCCAGCATCTCAGTCATTGCAGCTATAAACAAGTTTCCAAAACTGTGTCCTTTTAGAGTTCCGCTGCTGAATCGGTATTGAAACAAACGTTCCATAAGCGGCTCTGTATATGCCAAAGCCAAAAGACAGTTTCTGATATCCCCCGGAGGCGGCATTTTAAGCTCGCTTCTTATAACTCCGGAGCTTCCCCCATCATCTGCCATGGTTACAATGGCAGTAATATAATTAGAGTATGGTTTAAGGCCCCTTAAAAGATTAGGTAGGCCCGTTCCCCCTCCCAAACATACTATGTTTAAATCTGAACCCATACAGCTTTCAGCTCCATTTCCTTTCTTTATAAATCCCTGTGATCCGTTATCACGCGACATCGGTCAGTCTTAAGCTTGGCAGCCAGTTCGTCTGCCAAAACTACGGACCTGTGCTTGCCGCCGGTGCAGCCTATCCCTATTATTAGCTGGGTTTTACCCTCTCGGATATAGTAGGGTATTAGAAATTCTACCATATCTGTCAGTTTTTCCAAAAACTTCTTGCTCTCCGGCCACTTCATTACAAAGTCCTTGACCTTTTTATCTTTGCCTGTAAATTCCTTTAGTTCTTCAATATAATAAGGATTCGGTAAAAACCTTACATCAAAAACTAAATCAGCATCAAGTGGTATCCCCTGCTTAAATCCGAAGGAAACTATGTTTATTAAAAACTGATCTTCCTTTTCGTTTTTGATAAATCTAAGCACTATTTCTTCTTTAAGTTCCGAAGGTTTCAAAGAGGAAGTGTCTATTATATAATCAGCTGCTTCCCTAAGCTTTGACATCTTCTCCCTTTCAAAGTTTATACCTTCCACGATTCTGCCTTCAAAAGCTAAGGGATGGCGGTGGCGGCTTTCTTTATATCTTTTAACTAGAGCCTCGTCGGAAGCTTCCAGGAAAAGTATTCTATATTTATATCCTTCTGCTTTTAATTCGTTTAGACTCTCAAAAAGTTTGTCAAAAAAGCCTCCGCCCCTTAAATCTATAACCAGGGCTATCTTATCTATTTTTTTTACGCTTTGCCTACAAAGTTCCATAAATGTAGGCAGAAGAGCCGGCGGCAGGTTATCTACGCAAAAATATCCGTAATCTTCAAAAACCCTCATTGCCTGAGTTTTTCCGGCACCTGAAAGTCCTGTAATAATTACAACGTCCATCTCGTCCAAATACTCTCACCTCATTGACAGTATAATACAAATTACGATTAAAATCTACAATTAGTAAAAACAAACCTTGGAAAACCTAAAATATTTGCTATAATAGGATTTGAGGTTTTATAAAAGAACTAAGGAGGTCGGTAAAATGAATGCCTATGATGCTGCTCACCAGCTTGCCCGCAGTCTAGAAGAATCCGTTGAGTATGTGGAATATAAAAAGGCTAAAGAGAAGGTTAAGCAAGATCCGCAGGTTTTAAAAATGTTAAAGGATTTAAGAGCAAAACAACTTGAGGTTCAGGCTCTGACACTTTCAGGGAAGCCAAATGCCGAAGCTCAAAAAAGTCTGGAAAGCTTATATAATATTGCTATTAATAATTCACTAATAAAGGAATTTTTAGATGCAGAGGAGCGTTTTGCGGTCTTATTTACTGATATTCAAAATATCATAGTAAGAAACATTGACTTTACTTTGGATAGTGAAGAAAAGTGATTCTTGAATAAATCAACCGCTTTATCCTGTAAAACAGACAGTGAATAAGCGGTTGATTTTGTATTTATAGTTTTAAAATCTTAGCCGCTGTTGAAAAGTAAATGAAAAGGCCTAAAACATCAAGCAGCGTAGTTACAAAAGGTCCGGAAGCTACAGCCGGATCGCGCCCCATTTTGTGCCAAAATAGCGGCATGAAAGTGCCTAGCGCTGCTGCGATTGTAAGATTTATTGCCATTGCTATTCCTACTGTAACACCTAACAGTATTTCGCCCTGCCAGACATAGGTCACAGCAGCGACCACCAGTCCGTTTATAAGTCCTAAAATAGCTCCTATGACAGCTTCGCGAAGAATATTTTTTATCATTGAAGCAGTAGTCAGTGTTCCTGTTGCAAGACCCCTTATCACAATAGCTGCAGACTGGGTGCCTACGTTGCCCCCCATATCCATGAGCACCGGTATGAAAAATGATAGGGCTACAATCGTCTGCAGTGCTTCCGAAAAATTATTGATAACGCGACCGGAAATGATTTCACCGGCTATTGCCACTAAAATCCATGGCAATCTCCTCTTGGCTCTGGACCAGGGTGAAATTTCCTCAAAATTTATCGTTTTATCAATATCTGAGCCAGAAAATTTTAATATATCTTCAGTGGTTTCTTCTTCGGTTACTGTCATTGCATCGTCAACTGTTACTATTCCAAGTAGAACATCATTGTCATCTACAACCGGCAAGGCTAAAAGTCCATATTTTTGAATCATTTGTGCCGCTTCTTCTTGGGGTGCCGAAACGTTTATCTTTTTTACGTCTGTTTTCATAAATTCTTTTATAGGCGCATCCTCAGGTGCTAAAATCAGATCTCTTAATGATATAACGCCAACTAGCTTTCCTTGAGAATCAATTACATAAAGATAGTAAATAGTTTCTGCATCCGGCGCAATTTCCGCAAGTCTATCTAAGACATCCTTTGCCTTTAAATGCTGGGGAAACGCAATATAATCTGTGGTCATACGACCGCCGGCTGTATCTTCGTCGTAGGCCAAGAGGTTTTTCAGCTCTTTTTTGTCTTCTTCTTTCATAAGAGACAATATCTTCTTACGTTCCCCGTTTTTCAGCTCTCCTAAAAAATCCGCTAGAATATCAGAGGACATCTCAGAAATCAATTTAGATGCGTAATCGGGGTCAATATTAGTCAAAATAAAATATCTTTTATCGGTGTCAATCTCCTCTAAGACTTGAACAGCATCGTCAAATTCCAAGGCGCCAAACAATGTTATGCATTGCTCAGGCAAAAGTTCATCAAGCAGTTCCGCTATATCTACAGGATGATAGTTCTTAAGCTCATTTTTCAATTTATCTATATCGCCTTCATTTATTATGCCATAAATTTTTTCTATCTCGATCATACTATCACCCCTATCTGCTGCACTATAGAGTTTTGTACGTTAAAGATTTCTATCAAATTTACAGAAAGTGTAAAATAGATTAAAAGTGTGATTATATCGACTACAGTGGTTATAAAAGGGCCTGACGCTACAGCGGGATCAATGCTCATTAAATTAAATAAAAGAGGTATAAGGACACCTACAAGAGAGGCAACTGTCAGAGAAAAGCACATGGCAAGCCCAACGGCTGCGCTCAGTTTAATATCTTGCTGCCACGTATAAGCAACAAGCGATATAATTGCGCCGCATATTATCCCCAGCTGCAGTCCTGCTAAAGTCTCTCCTAAAATAAACTTGAATAAGTTCTTTTTATTCAATTCCTCAGTGGCTATACCGCGAACTGTCAAGGCCAGTGACTGGGTGCCTATATTCCCGCCGGTAGCCATCAGAACCGGTATAAAAAATGCGACAGCGACAACAGATTGAATAACGCTTGAATAGCCATCGATAACCTTACCTGAGATCATGTCTCCGAAAAGGCAAACTATTAGCCAAAAGATTCTTCGTTTTGACGCTTCCCACACTGATGAATTTAAAAGAACATCCTCTTCAGTAGTTATACCTGCCATTTTATGGATATCTTCTGTGTTTTCTGCTTCCAAAACCTCCATCGCATCATCTACGGTAACTATACCCAATAAGCGATTGTTGTCATCTACAACAGGCACAGCCAGCAAACCGTATCTTGAAATGATTTTGGCAACTTCTTCTTGGTCATCGTCTACTTTAACAGATATAACATTCGTATGCATTATATCTTTTATCTTTTTATCTCGAGGCGCAGCAATAAGTTCTCTAAGTGATAAAACTCCCTGTAAGTGCTTTTTGTTATCTACCACATAGAGATAGTATATTGTTTCAGCCTCCTGGCCAAATTTTCTTGCATCTTCAATAGCCTGGTTTACAGTTTCATCTGCAAAAATATATACATAATCTGTAGTCATTAAGCCGCCGGCTGTATCTTCGGCCATTTTTAAAAGCTCTTTTAGTTCTTCATAATCTTCTTTGGGAAGCTTTGCCAGGAGATGTTCTGCCTGAGTTGTAGGCATTTCTTGGAAAAGGTCTATAATTTCATCAACAGACATATTTTCCAGTATTTTTACTATCTCTTCCTCCGGCAGTTCTTCTAATATCTCAACACTTTCAGATGGGTCAAGTTCCTCTAATACTTCTGCAATTTTGGAGCTGCTGAGCATTTGAAGAAATTGCTTTTTATTTCCGTTTTTTATTTCATCAAGTATTTCGGCAATATCTGCCGGATGCAGATTTGCAAGTATTTTTTGGGCTTCTTCGCTTTTGTTAAGCACCAAATGTTTTAAAAGCACTATATCTTTTTTTGGCAGCATCACATTTCCTCCTTTTCTAGGAGGTCTGCCCGGCCTTAAGGGCGGTAGGGCACACCTCCCATGATATTATTTTGTTTTTCGGACTATGGCTAGGATCCGGGTCCACCTTACCGCCCCCTTAATTTTTTATATATAAAAACAAAAACCCTTCCGGACGAAAGGGTACAACAAAATACTTTCCCCTCGTCATCGGTTTTAGCACTGTGCGACTTTGGAATCTTGTTCCAGCCACATTAGATTTTACCTTAATCCGGCAAAACCTGCTAACCCATTGGTGTCTCTCGACATTTCCGGGCAGTGGCCTGTATTCGCACAGGAGCCTCACCTAACGGGAAGTTAGATGAATTTTAATTTTGCATCCACCTTATTTTAATATCTTTACAGGCGAGATGTCAAGGAAAAGTTATAATTAAAGGTGTCTTTTGAAGAAAATATCATTTTTTCGGTCTTGAAGGTAAATTCTGAAGTAATTTTGCGCATCGGCTTCTTTATACATTTTGTATCCTTCATCTATGCAGGAAGGACAGGCATCTTGCGGTATCGTTACCGCAAAAATAGGCATACCTCTATCACTGGTAGATTCTATCATATTTACACCTGAACACTTATTGCAGACCTTAAATCTTTGGGTCTGATATTCCATTATGCCGTCAGTATCATAGTAGACATTCCGTTTTCTTATAATTTCTTCTTTACCTTTTATTATTTCTTGAGCAATTGACTCTTTATTGCGCCAGCGTTTATAAATTGTCTCACACAGTTCTTTGATATACTCTGTTATTTTTTGCGGCTGTTTAAGTTTTGCAGGATCATAATCCGGCTCTCTTACATGGGAATAATCCAGTCCTGCCATTGCCAAAATTATCCCAAGATTAACATAGGGAAGTGCGCCTTCTATTGAGTATCCGCCTTCCAGGACTGCAATATCAGGATTTAATCTGTGATTTAGCTCAGCATAACCCCATGCTGTAAAATTCATATTCGTAAGGGGGTCGGTATAGTGGTTGTCCTGTCCGGCAGAATTTACTATAAGTTCCGGCTTGTATTCATCAAGAATCGGTAAAACAAGATTGTCAAGCACATACAGAAAACCTTCCTGGCCGGTTCCCGGAGGCAGAGGCACATTTATGTTATATCCAATTGCTCCGGGGCCTCCAAACTCATCGATAAAACCGGTGCCGGGGTAAAGCGTTCTTCCGTCCTGATGAAAAGAAATAAACAGTGTATCCCTGTCATTCCAGTAAATGTCCTGGGTCCCATCGCCGTGATGGCAGTCAGTATCTATTATAGCAACCCGCCGGTGGCCATATCGGGCCCTGAGATTTTCCAACATTATGGCTTCAATATTTATTATGCAAAAACCTCTGTCGCCATAAACGACGCGCTGGGCGTGATGTCCCGGCGGACGCACAAGAGCAAAAGCTTTATCCGCTTCACCTTCCATCACCGCCTCTGCAGCCTTGATTGCTCCTCCTGCTGAAATCATGTGGGAAGTCGTTGCTCTGTCTTCTACGCTCGGAACACAAAAATGCACTCGCTCTATGTCTTTATTTGACGCTATGTTAGGATTATAAAACTTTATACCTTCGATATCATTTATGCCTTCTTCAAATATCTGATCTTGCGTATATAGAAGCCGTTCTTCCCTTTCCGGATGTGTTGGGCTTATTGCCCAGTCAAAAGCAGGAAAGAACACAAGGCCAAGCCGGTTTTTCGCTTTAAGCATCTTTATCGCCCCACATTTCATAAAGTAGTCCGGGTTTTGCTTGCACTCTTATCCTCATATTTTTACCGCTTGTATAAAAACCCCTGACTATATTAAAAACACTTTCTTCTACTATTTCAGGCTGTATTTCGCCGGCCTCAGCCCCTAAAATAGACAATTGTTTACTTAAAAGCTCAACAGCCAAAAGTTTTGCATCTTCTAAAGTATAATTTCGTTCTATTTTTTTGCATAGACCGATTTCAGGCACCAAAAGGGTTCCCTGGGCAGTATCAACAAATACGGTAATCTCTGCAGTAGTTTTAGCAAGAGCAGCTCCCACAGCATTTGCAGCTTCATAAAATTTAGGATAAAAGCAGGGAATTTTAAAGCTATTTTCCAAAATAGGGGCGAGTATCTTCGCCGGTCCGCCAATTGCCTGGACAAATTCCGGATTGATTTTCTTGCCATACAGCAGTTCTTTTACTGTATACACCGGATGGGAATTTATCTCAAAAAGCAACTTATCCACTTTTTCTTTTATCATATTCGCCATTGTTTGTAGAACCAGTGATGCCGCTTCTTGTATATTTAAATCCAGAGGCCCTGCTATGTCTTTCATAGCATCTACAGCCTTTTCCTTGCTTCCTATATCAAGAAGCCCTTGGGCAATCATGGCATCTGTAGGAGTAGGGCAGGGACCGCCTAAAGCCATCGGGCTCCCCTTTCTATAAGGCCCGATATGCAGTATGCCATTTTCTACTCTAACCTCGCTGTCTCCGCCTAATCCCATGGAAACGCTGTAAAGCGCCCTTACCAAAGTAGGGTACTCGCCAATTTTTATTCCAAGGGGTTCAAACAGCGGCACACCATCTGCCAGAAATGCGATATCTGTAGTTGTTCCTCCTATATCCAAAAATACCCCGTCTTTTGATGTATTAAAAAACGCTTGACCGCCCATTATACTTGCTGCAGGGCCGGATAATATCGTATTTACCGGAAATTTTTCTGCGCTTTCAAGACCCATTGTACCGCCGTCAGCTTTTAGGACATAAAGCTTTGCATTAATTTTTTCGCGTTTAAGGGCATCAACTATGCTGTTGCTAAATCTAGAAAATGTAGAATACACCGCCGAGTTGAAATAAGATGTAAAAACTCTGCGGGGAAAATTTAGCTTTCCCGAAACAGTATGCCCTAATGTTACAGGTGAAAAATCATTTTTTAACATATCATAAATTTTTATTTCGTGGTCAGGATTTCTAACTGAGAACTTTCCAACAACGGCACAGGCTGAAATATTTTTGTTTTTAAATGCATTTGACGCGCGATTTATCTCAGCAGGGTTAATTGGGCTTACCTCTCGGCCTCTATGGTCTATATAACCTTCTGTGAAAATGTTTTCCTGCCCACAAGCCAAAAAATCACAAGGAAGGCCCGGACCGCTTTCGATTATCATGCCTACAGGGGCTGTCTTTTCTTCCACAATAGCATTGGTACAGATAGTAGTGCTTAAAATGACTCGTTCTATTTCATCAGGCTTTACTCCGGCAATTAGAGGCTTTAGTGTTTTCCACACAGATTCTAAAAGATTATTCGGTTCAGTTGGTATCTTTGACGTTTTTATAATCTTGCCATGGTCAATGAGAACCGCATCAACGTGCGTCCCTCCCATGTCAAGCCCTATAATCACTTTTATTTCCCCCTTTATTCGAGTTCATCTTCGCCAATAATTTTTATTTCAGGTTCCAGCAATACATCAAATTTTCTTTGTACTTCCTGCTGTATATATTCTATTAGCTCAATTACATCTCTTGCAGTCGCGCCGCCGGTATTCACTATAAAGCCGGCGTGCTTTTCAGATACCATGGCTCCGCCTATTTTATAGCCTTTAAGCCCTGCTTTTTCTATAAGGGCACCGGCAAAATTCCCCGGCGGTCTTTTAAATACGCTGCCTGCGCTGGGAAGATTAAGGGGCTGTTTTTGTCTGCGAAGGACTGAATATTTTTCCATTCTACTTTTTATTTCACCGTAGCTTCCGGGCTCTAGTTTTATCAAAGCTTCCAAAACGATTTTGCCGCTGTTTTGAAGAACAGAGGTGCGGTATGAATAGCCTAACTCCTTATTTTTTATTTCATATATATCGCCATCTTGTTCCATAACTTTTACGCTTTCGACAATTTCTGCCATTTGGCCGTCATAGGCTCCTGCATTCATTACAACGGCCCCACCTACTGTACCAGGGATGCCTCCGGCAAATTCCAGGCCTTTTAAACTGTTTTCAAGGGCTAATTTTGAAAGATTTGATAGAGGCAGCCCTGCCTTGCATCTTATAACATCTTTATCTACAACAGCTTCACTAAAGTTTTGAGCAAGCTTAATAACTACCCCTCTTATACCGCCGTCTTTTACCAATAAATTAGTGCCATTTCCCATTATAAAAAAGGGGATACTGTTTTGAGCGCATATTTTGATGACTTCTAATACGTCTTCTTCATCCTCCGGAAGTACCATAATATCGCAAGGTCCCCCGATACGAAAAGATGTATGATATTTCATCGGTTCATTTATCTTTATTTGATCAGGCTTTAATATCTTGTTTAAAATTTCTACTATTTTAATGGAATCCATATCTTTACTCCTCGCCTTGATATTGTCTAAGGTAAAGTAGTTATTAATGATTACTTCTATAATTGTCCTGTTAATTCCTTCTTTGCAAATAAAGTCAAATTTTTTTATCGCTTTATCAGTAATTTTGAAAAATCTTAAAAGCATTGCGCCATCACAAAAATAGGATAAAGGAATCCATCATCCTTTATCCTGGTAAAAAGTGCATGTTATGTCAGCGATTAACAGTTTGTTTCAAGTTATTATACTTCTCTTGCAGCATCCTGGTTATCTTGCCCGGTATACCGTCACCTATAATCTTTCCGTCCACTTTTACAACAGGCATTATTTCCGTGGTAGTTCCCGTAAGAAAAACCTCGTCGGCATCAAGAAGCTGGTTAATATTAAATACTTCTTCAGAATATGGTATGTTATTTGCATCTGCAATTTCCAGAACAATTCCTCGGGTTATGCCATTTAATATCCTGTTGTCGGCAGGATGGGTAAAAAGCTTGCCGCCTTTTACAATAAATACATTGCTGCTTGCTCCTTCGTTTACTGTTCCACCTCTGTGAAAAATTGCTTCATAAGAACCGGCTCGTTTTGCTTTTTCCTTTGCGATACAATTTGCCAGGAGCTGAACTGTCTTTATATTGCATCGATTCCAGCGTTCATCAGGCACTGTTATGCAAGTTATGCCGGTTTCATAAAATTCCTCCGGATTTCCTTTGGACTCTCTTGCTATAACAACCCAAGTGCAGGGAATGTTTTCAGGGAAGACATGCTGCCTTTCAGCTGCTCCGCGTGTCACCTGTATATATACCGATGTATCGGCAAAACCACACTCATCTACAGCTTGTCGGCAAATTTTCTCAAGGTTGTCAATACCAAAATCGAGATTCAGGTATATTTCTTTTGCTCCGTCTTGAAGCCTGGCCAAGTGGCGGTCCATATAAAAGAATCTGCCGTCATAAGCATGAATTACCTCATACAGACCATCGCCAAAGAGAAACCCTCTGTCTTCTACCGGAATTTTTGCATTTTCGTAATCAACCTTCTGGCCGTTTAAATAAACTATTGTTGATGACATATTGATGATGCCTCCCTTTTTGATAATTAAAAATTTATATATTGTCCAGGGTTATAAAGTGATCTCTTTGCCTTTTAATTTTAAGAAATCTATAACCTTTTCTGCAGAAGTATTCAATATATTTTCTTGTGGAACCTTTGCATCTTCTATTAATTTTTCGGCCTTTGCAAAATTTGCTATGTCAAAACAGATATGCGCATCGCTTCCTAAAGAAACTGTCGCTCCTAACTCTGCTGCTTTTTTTGCAATCAGAGAACAATTTTTCTCGCTGCCTTGTCGGCTTATAAAAGAGCTGTTATTTATTTCTATTGACACATTGTATGCATGGGCAGCTTCTACAAATCTATCAATATTTATCGGAAATTCGGGGTTTCCCGGATGGACAATAATATCCACATATGGATTTTTTATCGCTTCTATAATTGCTTGAGTGTTTTCCTCTACACTAAGTCCCTGGGGAAAACATCCTACATGAAGACCTGCTAAAACTATATCTAATCTTTGAAGGAATTCCTCAGGAAGATCTAAGGTTCCTCTTGTATCTAAAATATTTGCCTCTACTCCTCTAAGTATATAAACTCCGTTTATTGTCCGCGGAATTACTCTCATATTCCAAAAATAATATTTATTAATTCCACCTTCTCCCATAGCCGGCCCGTGGTCCGTTATTGCAATCATTTTAACGCCTTTTTTTGAGGCAGCCTCCGCATTTTCGGCTATTGTGCTGTAAGCATGGCCACTGGCTATGGTGTGGCAGTGGGTATCAACTTCCCATTTCAAATAAATCACCTCATACAATGGGCTTCAGTCGCCCATTTGTTCTTTTAATTTATCGATAAAATCTATTTCCTTTGGATCTTTGTTGTTAAGGATTGCAAGATAAGCACTTGCATAATCTCCCAGCATTATATGCGAAAGTGTGTGCTCAAGGAACGAATCGCCTTGTGGCCAAATTTCTGTAACTCCTGCTACTTTTTCCTTTAGAATATCTCTTGTTATTTCTATACGCTTTTTCATGCGCTCGCTTTCATTAGGAGACCTTAATATTATTATTTCAAGCATCTTTAAAAGATCTATATCGCCTTCATATCCCATAATTTCATTGTGATCCAGCTCGGGAAACGCATTGAAGAAGGCCGGATGTTTTGCGTTTTCATTCATCTGCCCTTTCCATCTTGCCGCAACAACATCTGTCAAATTTGCAGTGCCATAGATCACAGGAATCTTGCCAAATAATTTTCTTGCCAATTGTTTTGCAGGATTATTTTTTTCTGGCGTTTTTGGGGAATAATCGTCTCGCATTTTTTTCAAAAGACTTATTGGCTTTTCAACATTCGCAGCCCCGTCAATTTCTATACCCATAGCTTGAAACAACATTAAAATTGGAAAGAGAGAAAATCCTAAAGCAGCTCTTGGAGGAAGGCCTGCCGGGACTACAATTGCAGGGATGTTGTCTGCATCAGCCTTTTCCTTTAGCTTTCCGCCTGTTGTAATTACTGCAATTTGAGCTCCTTTTGCTTTTGCCTCATCATATGCAGCCAGCGTTTCTTCGGTATTGCCCGAATAACTCGATGCAATAACAAAGGTCTTGTTTCCTACGAAACTTGGCATAGTATAATCTCTGTTTACGATTATAGGAATAGAAGATTTTTTAAAAGCAAGCATCCTTACCAAATCTCCGCCAATGGCAGAACCTCCCATTCCCGTTATGACTACATTTAAAATATTCTCAAACTGAATCTTGGAAGTAACGTCCTTTGCAATATTTACAGCTTCCAAACAATGATCAGGAAATTTGTATATAAGGTCAAACATCCCGCCTTTATCTAATTCGCCTATAATTTTTAAATCATCCAACATAACTTTGTACCTCCTTTGGTTCTTAATCTTCTTGTTTATTCTTGCTGATTTCTTCTATAAGCCGCTTACTAAATTCCAAAGCGGCGTTGTATCCCAATGCCTTTAAACGAAAGTCCATTGCGGCTACTTCCAAAATAGCGGCAAGATTTCTTCCCGGCCTGATTGGAATTGTTTTCTTTGTTATGTATGAATCTAAAATCTTTGTTTTTTCTTCTTCAAGTCCCAGTCTATCTCCTTCTTGGTATTTCTCCCATTCCACTAATTCGATTACCATTTCAATTTTTATATCGTTTCGTATGCTGCCTGCTCCAAAAATAGTTCTTACATCAATAACTCCGAGTCCCCGCACTTCCAAGAAGTGTCTTATAAGTTTTGGCGCCGTACCTATTAAAACCCCTTCAGTTGATTGTTTTATTTCTACGGCATCATCTGCTACCAAACGATGTCCTCGTTTTATAAGTTCTACAGCCGTCTCGCTTTTACCTATGCCGCTTTCGCCGATAATTAATATGCCAATTCCGTATATGTCAACTAATACCCCGTGCATAGTAGTGCGCGGCGCAAGTTCGCTTTCAAGAAAATCTGTCAGCCTACTCATAAATAAAGTGGTGGCAGTGCGGGTTCCGAGTACCGGCTTATTACTTTTTTCAGCAATTGTAATAAGCTCAGGAGGCGGAACAAGACTGCGTGTTATTATAACGCAAGGTATATCATATGAAAAAAATTTCTCTAAACGACTTTTTCGAACATCCTCAGGCAAGCCTTCAAGATAGGATATCTCAGTTCTGCCCAAAATCTGCACCCTGTCATAAGCAAAATAATCAAAATAGCCGGTAAGCTCTAAACCCGGTCGGTTTAAGTCTGCTACTGTAATATCGGGCATTTTTGTCGTATTTACAATAATATCCAGTTTTAATTTTTCTATAATGTTTTTCAGGTTTATCTTTTGTCTTGTGTCGTCCACTGTTTTGCTCCTGATTTACAAATTTTTAAATACTATTATATATCTAGTCGCCATTTTCGCTGTAGTTTATAAGGTAGGCACTGCGTTCCAAAAATTTATCCCACGGGGTCCAGCCGGATTCTGAATCAACTCCTTTGTTAAGGAGGTTGTAAAATTGGTTTAACTTAGCGCTCACCAGATCCCCATAAAAGAGTGCAAAAGCTTCTATCGTCTTTGGAACTTCAGGGCTTCCCCATTCTCTTTCACCATGATGAGAAATTATCATATGACTTAGTGCTAGTTGAAGCTCCGGTGGGAAGTTAGGTATTTCGCGAATTTTTTCATCTATCATTTCTTTTCCAATAACCAAATGGCCGATAAGTTTGCCAATATCTGTCATATTAAAAGAAATGCTGGAGAAGTTATACTCTTTAATCTTGCCGATATCATGAAGCAGGGCGCCTGTAATTAAAAGATCTCTGTTTATTGTATCCTTATAATTCGATGCGATAAGCTCGCAAATTTGAACGACTTCCAGACTATGTTCTAGAAGGCCGCCAATATAGGCATGATGAATTGTTTGTGCCGCTGGGCAATTTATAAAAGCAGAGTATATTTTTCTGTCGCTAAAAATTGATATCAGAAGTTTTTTAAGATATGAATTTCCAATAGATTGGACAATTGCATTAAGCCTCTTTGCCATTTCCCTGCGGTCTTTCCCAGTTGTTTGTTGAAACAGAGTAAGGTCAACAGCTCCTTCGTATTTTTCTATGCTTGTTATGTTTATTTGAAGACCGTTATATTCTGTTATATAACCCTCGACCAGTACCACATCCCCTTCATTAAATAAATCAATTACATCCTCGACGCCTTCCCAAAGTCTTGCTTCAATAGTGCCTGTGCAGTCACCTAAAACTAATTTCATAAACTGGCCAGGGGCTTTTGAACTTGAAGAAGAGTAATTCGCTAAACTTTTCTTTACCACACCGAACAAATCTTTTACTTTATCTCCAACCTTTAGATCTTTTATGAACTGTTTTTCCATTTCAACCTCCGAAGGCACATAAGAAGTGTGCCGCTTGATACAATAAGATTATAGCACAAGTTAGTTTATTTAAAAAGAAAAAGTCGAAGCGATTACATTTCGCTTCGACTTTTTCTTTAATTAACTCCAAACCTGTTTTAAGACCCTGAGAGCATTCCCGCTGATAACTTTTTCTATATCTTCGTCAGAATACCCGTGTTTTACTAGCCACCTTATAATATTCCAAGATCCTTCTGTTGGATTTTCGAGACCTTTAACATATTTTACTTCTTCATATTCTGCATTAATATTACTCGTCTCTTTCTTGGATAGATTTGCGGAGTAAACATTATGCAAAGCTACGTGGTCTCCATATAGAGAATCTGTTCCAAAAGATACGTGCTCAATTCCAACAAGATTTGCGATATACTCAAAGTGCTCCATTACTGATTCAATATCATGTGTCATATGCGTTTTTGTCATTGTGGTATGCGGTGCGGCTTCCACTCCGACAACTCCACCTTTTTCTGCAATAGCTTTTATTAAATCATCATGAAAAAGTCTTTTACTGTCCCATAATGCTCTTGCCCCGCAATGACTGGCGATTATAGGCTTTTGAGAATACGTAACTGCGTCGTAAGCAGTTTTTGGTCCGCAATGAGATACGTCAATGAGCATTCCCACTTTATTCATACGTTCCACGGCTGCTTTGCCAAATTTTGTTAGACCACCATCATTATCTTCTTTAAGACCATTACCAAGAGCATTTGACTCAGAATAAGTAATTCCTAGTTGCCTTACACCAAGGCCATAAAGAATATCAATCCTGTCTAACTCGTTTTCAATAGGAGCAGCGCCTTCAACTACGGCGACCCATGCAATTTTTCCTTCTTCATGCGCCTTATAGATATCTTCAACTCGTTTGCAATGAATTAAAAAATCTTGATGGGCGATATCACATAATCGCATTCCTAAATCGTGAATTATGTCTTGCCATTTCCAACCCGCTTTGGATGAAATTGTATTTGTTCCATCCATCATATTATCAAAAACACAGTCTATGCAAGAATGAGATAATGCTTCATATGCGCAAAACTCTCTTCCTGCTGTATTATACTCCGGAGTTTTCGACATATCCTTTGGAAATAAAGTAGGATGTTCATGCAAAGCAATAAAAATCTTTTCTTTTGCTAACCTTTGAACTCTTTCTTCCTGGGTTTCATCGAGTGGCACTAAATAACCGCCTGTCCAATTCCAATCAACAAACTCGAAATCTTGATAATCCTTGCCTGGCTCTAAATAAGAATAAGCCTTATAACCCTTATATGCTGTTTTTATTCCCAATTGCAAGTCACCTCTTATTATTTTTTGTAAACTTTAACAATATCTTTTGCTGCCAACAAGCCATAAAGACCCGGTGTCAGATCCCAGCCTTCAAAATCTTTTGAATAACCATAAGCATTAGTTCTTACAAACAGGTTTATTGACGGCAGTTCTTCTACAAATTCTTTTTGAAACTCATTCATAATTTCTATGCGCTTTTCGTAACTGATTTCCCTCTCAGACATGTCAAGCAGCTCATCAATTCTCTCATTCTTATAACCCATAAAGTTTAGTGCCGCATCTGATCTGTAGATTGTACCTAAAGAGGAATCCGGATCGTCGATTACGCCCCACTCAATTAGATTAATATCGAAATTGCGTTGCTTTACCACTCTATCTGTATACGTTGCAGGATCTACAGGTTTAAGGTTAATAGCAAATCCGGCTTTTTCAGCATTTGCCTTAACTATATTTACCATAGCATCTACGTTTGCTGTAGTAGTTCTGTAAATAAGCTCAAATTCGAGTTTTTTTCCATTTTTCTCCATTACGCCGTCTTTGTTCATTGTATAGCCTGCATCTGTTAAGACTTTTTTTGCACCTTCGATATCAAATGCCGGAAATTTAATATTTGATTTTACCAAATCCTTATATACAGGTGAAATAGGTGTTTCCATCTTTATTGCGCCGCCTTGCAATGCAGTATTAACAAGCGCATCGCGGTCAATTGTCATTGCAAAAGCTTTTCTTACATTTTTATCTGCTAATAGTTCATTCTTATAGTTAAAGCTTATATAGCCATAACCTAGGGAGTTAACCTTCATTATGCCAAACTTATCAGGTGATGCCTCCAATTGTTTTTGTGATGCTATTGGCATTGCAGAGCCGGATACGTGAACTTCGCCATTTTTCATGGCAAGCACAAGTGCATTTGGATCCGGAAAAATTCTGAAAGTTATAGTTTCGAGATATGCTCCAAGGCCATCATTTGCAAGCGGCCAATTAGGAACTCGTTCAAAGGTATAATATTCACCTTTTTTATATTCTTTCAACTTAAAAGGTCCATAACCGGTCCCATCATAATCAAAGTTCATTGGATCTTCCACGTTTTCGAATATATGCTTTGGCATTATGTTAATCCAAAAACCCGTCTGGCTGAGAAAATTCACCTGTGGTTTAGATAAGTAATATTTTACTGTGGTATCATCTATAACTTCGACTTTTTCTACAGCTGCGAACATATCCGCCCCATGTCCAAGAGACTTCTCTCTTGTATACTCGCATGTAAAAGCAAGATCTTCTGCGGTAAATGGTGTTCCATCATGCCATGTAAGACCGTCATGAATTGTTACAGTGTAAACCTTGGCATCATCGCTTACTTCATAATCTTTCAATATATACGGAACCTTTCTTGCTTGATCGTCTGTAACCATAATAGGCGGTACGATTAGATTTGCTATCAAAGCGGAATTTAAGTCATTTGAAACCCATGGCGCAATACTATAAGGATCTCCTGCAAGTCCGACAACTAAATCGCCGCCAACTTTTGGTTCTGACTTTTCTGTTTCGCTACCACCTGTTTTTTCTGCCGGTTGAGATTGGCCGCCTCCGCATGCTGTGACAAGTATTGCCAAAACAATGGTAAAAACCAATAAAGAAACTAATTTACCTTTTTTCATCTTCTTCCTCCTAAAAATTATTTTAATTGTTTCTTCTTAACACCTTGCCTGCAAAAGGCCGTTTTAGCTCTCCTTTGTCTAATGCAAGCTTCCCGTTTACAATTACGCTGTCAACACCTGAAGCCATGGTAAGAGGTTTTCGATAATCTATCTCTTCTGGAGAAGGATAGCTATAGGAATCTAAATCAATTACAGCTATGTCTGCAAAATTTCCTTCTTTTAATTCACCTCTTTTCTTGATATCAAAATGTTTTGCAACCATTGAAGTATTTCTGCGGACAATTTCTTCGAGAGGTACATTCTTTTTAAGATACATTTTCATAAATATTGGGAAACCACCTCTTCTCTGAAGTTCATACCAATCGTAAGGATCTTCTATATCTCCCATAATTTCATCTGTGCCTACGCAAACATAAGGATTTTTTACGATTGTTTCGCAATGTCCGTCGGCAGGAAAATCAGTTCTTGATGGTCCTCCAAGCCAGAATACATAGTTTTTATCATCTGCCAACAAATCTAGCATAGTTTCATCTGGATCTTGGTTTCTTTCCTTTGCAATATCTGCTACAGATCTTCCTTCAAGGCTGGGATCTTCTGACAATATTACAAATTTGTCTGATTTATCTCCTGCAAAAATATAAGCATCTTTTTTTATCATTTCTCGGCCTTCAGGTGTTTTTAAAGCAGCTTTTACTCCTTCTATGCCGCTTGCGAAAAGTTCATCGGAAACCGCCATAACAAATTGCAGCAATCGCGATTTGCTAGTACAATGTCCTGTGCTTCTTGGGATAGTGTCTGCTAAAATTCTCATTCCTTCTTCTTCAGCCGCTTTTCTAACCAGCTCAAATGCTTCCGGACATGTAGGTTTCAAGTGAGAAACCTGTATTTTTACTCCGGATCGCCTTCCCACCTCTATGAATTCTTCAGTTGCTTCTTTTATCCCTATATAGTGGCGAAGATGTGCAGCTGCAACACCGTCGTAATCTCTTACAATTTTAGCTACTGATACTAATTCGTCTAAATCAGCATACCTGCTAGGCACGTAATCCAAGCCAAATGATATGCCCCACATGCCTTGTTCTAGATTGTGCCGCATTATATTCTCTATCATTGCCGCTTCTTCTTCAGTCGGCGGTCTGTCATGAGCTCCATTCATCACCGACCATCGTATCGTACCATGTCCCAAAAGTGTCGCAAAATTTATATTCGTACCTTTTTCCTCTACTGCTTTTGCATAACCATCAAAATCTTGCCACTCAGGAAACCTAGTTAAATAATCATTTCTTTGTTTTGTGCTAATTAATCCATTTCCCCAATAATAGTTTAAAATATTTTCCCTGGGACCCGGAACTATTGAATGACCGCAATTTCCATTGACCACTGTGGTAACCCCTTGTCTTAAGAACAATTCGTAGGACCCATCTATAAAACATACCCATTCCTCATGAACATGAGGATCTATGAAACCGGGGATAACTATTTTACCTTTTGCATCAATCTCAGTTAATCCTTTTTCATTAATTTCTGCTTCTATTTTGCAAATCTTCTCTCCGATTACACCTATGTCGCTTTTAAAAGCCTCTCTACCACTTCCGTCAACTACTAAGCCATTTCTAATTATTACATCATACAACTTTATGCCCCCTTATCTACTTTTTATTAATTTTGGGATTTAAAATCTCATTAATACCTGTGCCTAAAATATTAAAGCTAACCACATAAAAAACTATGAACACGCTAGGCCAAAACCACCACCACCATGGATTCGGAGTGTCAATAACTGCTCCCGCATCCCATGCCTTTTTTAGAATGGTACCCCATGACCATGTTGTCGGATCTCCTAATCCTAAAAAGCTTAAACCGGATTCAGACAGCACCGCAGTTGCCATAACAAGTGTAATATTTACCAGCACCGGCCCCATAACATTTAGTAATATATGTTTAAATATTATACTATATTGGGGTATGCCCAGGCACTTCGCAGCCTCAATAAACTGCATTTCTGAAATCTTTAATGTTGAATTTCTGGTTACTCTAGCTAGAGAAGGCCATGAAAATATTCCTATTACTATTGCTACATTAGTGATGGAAGAACCAACAACTGCTGCTATTACTATCATCAAAGGCAGAACCGGAAGAGTAAGGAATATATCAATAATGCTGTCTATTATAGAACCAATAAAGCCCTTTTTATAACCTGAAATCAGTCCTGCCGGAACGCCAATAATTATAGCTACACCTACTGCTATTGCTGATACGTAAAGTGAAGTTCTTGCTCCCCATATTACTTCTGCCAATATATTTAAACCAAGATTGTCAGTTCCAAAGGGATAATTTATTGAAGGAGGTAAAAGAATATCCGGACCGTAGCCTTTTGGTTGTTCGATAATAGCAGGGGCAAACAAACCTAGAATTATAATAATAGCAACGCCGATAAGGCCAGCTAGTGCTAAGCGATTTGAAATGAAATATTTAAAAAAACTCCTTCTATTCTCCACAATTCTTAACCTCCCAACTTAATGCGCGGATCTAGCCAGGCAATTATAAGATCTGTAATTATGTTCATAAAAACTACGCTTACTGCAAGTATTAGGAAGGCCCCCTGCAATACAGGATAATCCATAGCAGAAACAGAATCGTAAATCAAGCGTCCTACCCCCGGCCAAGCAAAAATAGTTTCTGTCATTACGGCACCGCCTACCATCGTACCCATCATAAGACCTGTTACAGTAACCGTAGGAATAAGTGCATTTTTTAAAGCATGGTGCTTTATAACCAGAGGTTCATTTAGGCCTTTTGCATAAGCGGTTCTTATATAATCTTCACCAAGTACATCAATCATGCTATTTCTCATATATAATACTATGCTAGCTACATTAGAACAAAAAAGCGTAAGAGAAGGAAGAACGGAATGTCTAGCCACATCTATATAATAAGTAATACCCTGTTTTGGAGGAGGTGTATAAGCACCTCCTGTGGGAAACAATTTAAGAAAATAAGCAAAGATGTATAAAAATCCAAAAGCCAGAAATGGGACAAATACCGAAATACCCAAGGTTACTAAAAAATTTATTAATTTGTCTGCAAATTTGCCTTGCTTTCTAGCTGCATACACTCCAATTGGTATTCCTATAGCAAGAGAAAGAATGACCACCACGAACAGCAGTAATAAAGTCCAGGGCAATTTTTGCATTAAAACATCAATAACTGGTTGTTGATTTTTGAATGACAATCCTAGATCACCATGAATTAGTCCTTTTAGAAACATGAAATATTGCTCAGGTAAAGACTTGTCGAGTCCAAAGCGTTTGATCATTTGAGCCTGAACTTCAGGACCCATCTTTGGATCGATTAGTATGGAAACTGGGTCAGCAGGCATAAGACGCAAAATGAAAAATGTTATTGTAACAGACACTATTATTGTCAAAAGGCCTTTAGACATTCGTCTAAATAAAAAACTTCCCATTATTCACCTCTCCCTTGACTACCCTCGATAAAATGGCAGCGAACATAATGGTTTGGCATTACTTCCTTAAGTTCCGGATGCTTTTCTTTGCATATATCTTGAACTTTAAAACATCTGGTGGAAAATCTACAACCAGAAGGCGGATTAACTGGACTTGGAATGTCGCCCTCTAATATAATTCGTTTTTTTGATGCTTTGGTTGTGATTTCTGGTATAGCCGAAATGAGGGCTTGGGTATAGGGATGTAAAGTATTTTCGAAGAGAAATTTTGAGGGAGCCATTTCCATAATTTCGCCTAAATACATAACCATAATTCTGTTACTTATATACTTTACTACAGATAAGTCATGTCCTATAAAAATATAAGTCAAATTCAGCTGTTTCTTTAAGTGATTAAACAAGTTTAAGACTTGAGCTTGAACAGAAACATCTAAGGCTGATACAGCTTCATCACAAATTAAAACATTAGGTCTTAATGACAAAGCTCTTGCTATTCCTACACGTTGGCGCTGACCTCCAGAAAACTCATGGGGATACCTTTCATACATCTCAGGTTGCAGGCCAACTATTTTTAGCAATCTTTCAACTTCTGATCTAATTTCACTTTGCCCTTTAATAATTTTATGAGCTATAATAGGTTCTGCTATAGCATCTCCTATTTTAATTCTTGGATTTAAAGAAGCATAAGGATCCTGGAATACCATTTGAATTTCCCTAGAAACTTTGTTAAGCGTTGATTTCTGCCATCCAGTAATATCTTTATCTTTGTAAATAACCTTTCCACCGGTAGGTTCTATTAATCCCAATATCAATCTTGCAAGTGTTGATTTTCCGGAACCGGATTCGCCTACAATTCCTAAAGTTTCCGATTGAAGTAATTCAAAAGACACATTCTCTACTGCATGTACATATTTTGAAGGCTGAAGCCATTTTGTGCCTAAATCAAAATATTTAGTCAGATTTTCTACTTTGAGAATTGTTGAAGTCATCATTAGCCTCCTCACCTTCAAATTCAAGCCAGCACTGCACATAATGATTATTCATTAAACGTTTAGTCGGCGGGATATTATCTTTACATATATCTAATCTATATTCACATCTTGGAAAAAACCGACAACCTTTTTCAAAGTCTTCGATGTTGGGCACAGTGCCTGGTATAGTATATAACTCTTTATCGCTGGAAACCATCGTTGGTATAGCTGCCATCAACCCCCTGGTATAGGGATGCTTCGGATTTTCTAGAATCGCCTCTAATCTCCCTTGTTCTACTACCCTGCCAGCGTACATAACTACAACTTTATCGCATATTTCTGCAACTACGCCCAGATTATGGGTTACAACCATCAATGAGCCATTTTCTTTAAGTCGTTTCATTAAATCTAACACTTGAGCCTGAATAGTTACATCCAAAGCGGTAGTTGCTTCATCTGCAATAAGCAATTTAGGCTTACAAATAAGTGCCATTGCAATCATTACCCTCTGTCTCATCCCTCCGGAGAATTGATGGGGATATTGATTAACCCTTGCTTCCGGATTAGGTATACCGACTAGCTCAAGTTGCTGAATTACCTCTTTTTTGATGTCTTCTTCCTTAAGATTTGGAAAATGGATCTTTAGAACTTCTCCAATTTGAAACCCGATAGTTAATACGGGGTTTAAAGCCGTCATTGGTTCTTGAAAAATCATTGCAATTTCTCTACCTCTGATTTTTTGCATTTCTATTTCGCTCTTTTTAAGTAGATCAGTTCCTTTATAAAGGATTTCTCCTCCTTGAATAACGGCAGAAGTCGGCAGGAGGCCCATGATAGAAAGGCTAGTCATACTTTTGCCGCAGCCAGATTCGCCAACAACGCCTACTGCTTTACCTTCTTCAATGCTAAAGCAAATATTGTCTAATAAATTATTAATCTGTCCTTTTTCGTTTCTAAAACCCATGCTGTAGTTTTTAAACTCAATAAGTTTAGACAAACTTTACTAACCTCCTGAATTAATTGAATAATTATATATTATTTATGCTATTCAATCAATTAGTATTTCAAGTGCTCTTTAATCTATTCGGCATTTTAACTAAAATATTACGCTTTTTTATAGTATTTGTCAAGGGTTGCATTGTTTTGGATATGGACTCAAGGGCTTAAAAAAATAAGCGCCGCTCATACTTTTTTGAACCGGCGCTTTTGCTTATGTAGGTTTGGCAGTATCGTTTAGTCAATGGCTTTTAAGATATTATACGCTCTTTCGCATTTTCCGACTTTCCAATTCGAACAACTTTTGCATGATTTATACTGCATAATATATTCAGGAGGGTACTTAAATGTGTTACCTTCCTGATAGTCTTTACACATATTTGCTATAATAATAGTTTGTTCAGGACTCATGAGTATCTCCTCCATTAGGTTTTTGATACTATTATTATAGCACATTCATTATAATAATGTAACACTTTTTCTAGTAAACCATCTTTGCCATCATTTTGAGCTATCTCATGTCTCTCGCCTGTCATCCTGAGCATTAGCAAAGGATCTAAGGTGATTTCTAGCGTAATAAAACAAATATTGTTGCGCAAATCCTGCTAAATTGCCAAACTTTGACTCAGCGAAATTTTGAAGTTTCCTTATAGGCACTTCTTTGCCATTAAAATATATATGTTCCAGCACTCTTTTTATCCATACATCTATGGGGAAGGCATCAAATTTTCTCATGGAATATAGCAATATACAATCGGCTACTTTTCTGCCGACACCCGGAAACCGTAAAAGCTCTTTTCTTGCCTCATCTGTGGAAAGTTTACCTAAACTATATATATCAACTTCTTTATTTGTTACCATTTTTGCAGTCTCTATAATGTATTTTGCCCTATAGCCGCATCTGGTTTCCTTAAGTTCATCACAAGAAAGGCTCGCCAATATTTCGGGTCCGGGAAAAGAATAATAGGTTTTTCCCTGAAATTCTAAAGGATTTCCATATTTTTGACATATATTTTCTATAGTATTTTTTATATTTCTTATTTGATTATTGGCAGAAATTATAAAAGAGATGATGGTCTCCCAAGGGTCTTGGAATAAAATTCTATAGCCGCTGCAGTATAAGACCGCATCGGCTATTTCTTTGTATTTTAAAAGCTCATTTTCTATTTTTTTATAATCTCGCGCAAGATCAAAGTAATCAATAAGAAAATCTTTTACTTCTTCGTTTTTGTTTGATCTTACTATGAGTTTATCTCCATCCTGACAAACTTGCAGAACCCGGTCTCCCACTACACCGATGTAATTACAATCTTTAATATAATTCCAGCGGAAGGCCTGGCCGCCTTCCGCGATTATTTTGATATTAAATGGCATAATGTTTTCTATCGTAAGTTCGCTTCTATCTAGTATTTCTCCCACCGCATTACTTCCTTTAACGGTTTTTTGTTCCTTGTAACAACTTTATCGGAATACCCAAGAGATAAAAGGGATATAAGCATGTAATCCTCCGGCACATTTAAAAGCTCTCTGATAGCTTCGCTGTATGGTCTATTGTATCCTGCCACCCAGCAAGAAGCTATATCATAAGCCTTTGCGGCAAGCAAAATATTTTCGGTTGCGGCGCAGCCGTCTTCTATTGCATGATAAGCATCCTTCCTGCAAAAAACACTGATACAGGCACCGGCATTTGCAATAAATTTGCCATATGTGGCAAGGCTAGCTATTTTTTCTTTTATCGGCTTTTCAGTGGTTACCACAAAAAGCCACGGCTGGATATTATTTGCACTAGGGGCAAGTCGACCGCAGTCTACTATATCCTCTAATATCTCCTTAGGTATAGGTTTAGGAAGATACTCGCGAACACTCCTTCGCTCTTTTATTACGCGAATCGCTTCATTCGTCAAAGATATCACACACCCTTTGCTAAATTTTTTTAACACCGATATTAGCCTTATGGCCATTGATATCCTGCTCTTTTGCAAAACTATCTGCCGGCGGTACTATTTTTTCAATAGCAACTGAGAGTGTATCGCTTTTTATTTCTTCTCCATGTACTTCAATTGCCTTATTTATTATATCATCTCCAACGCAATATAGGCAAATCTTGTCCTCTACTGCAAAACCCGCTTCTTTTCTCATATTCTGTACCTTGCTTACAAGTTCCCGGGCGATACCTTCCAGCATTAATTCCGGCGTTATAGTTGTATCTAATACTACATAATAACCGCCTTCGCCTTCCGCACAGAAACCTTCTTTGTCCTGGGCTCGTACATCAAGTTCGTTTTCTAGGATGGTTATATCCTGGCCGTCTATATTTAGCACTACTTGGCCCTCCGCCCTAGCCTTCCTTATAAGCTCTAAGGGCTCGGCAGTTGAAAGTTCTTTTGATATTTTAGACATGAGTTTTCCATATTTGGGTCCTAACAAATCAAAGCGCGGCTTTACAGTATAGGTAAAGTATTCTTCTGCTACATCAATATATTCTATCTCTTTGATATTCAGCTCATCCTTGATGATATCCGATAAATCTTCAATTAGTGTTTTATCAGCCGGATTTCTCAGCTGAACCATCATCTTTTGCAGGGGCTGTCGGTTCTTTATTTTCCCTTTATTTCGCGCAGCCCTGCCTAATTCCACAATCTTTCGCGCAAGTTCCATCTTGTGTTCAAGAGCTTCATCTATAAGCTCTTCTTTAACTTGTGGAAAATCGCAAAGATGAATGCTTATCGGTTCGTCGGGATACGGCGTCAACACCAAATTTTGATAAATTTCCTCTGTCATGAACGGCACAAAGGGTGCTGCAATCTTTATAAACGTTACCAGTGCCTCATAAAGCGTCATATATGCAGCTATTTTATCATCGTCCATACCAGACTTCCAGTAGCGTTCCCGGCAGCGCCGCACATACCAGTTGCTGATATCATCCACAAGAGCTTCTAATGTTCTTGCCGCATCGGTTATGTCCAAATCATCTAAGTTCTGGCGCACCTGTTTATTTACCGTATTAATTCTTGATAGCAGCCAGCGATCAATTTCTGCTCTGTTTTCGGGGCAAGAAGAATACTTTGTAGGATCGAACTCGTCTATATTAGCATAAAGTACAAAGAACGAATATACATTCCAAAGGGTGCCTAAAAAGCGCCGTTGGGCTTCGCTTACCGCATCTTGATAAAATCTGCTGGGGCTCCAGGGTGGACTTGCTACGTACAGATACCAGCGCATTGCATCTGCGCCCTGCTCATTGAGCACTTTCCAAGGATCTAATATATTCCCCTTATGTTTGCTCATTTTTATGCCCTGTTCATCTAAGATATGACCCATTACAAGAACATTTTTATAGGGGGATTTATCAAAAAGCAGGGTAGAAATTACTAAAAGACTGTAAAACCAACCGCGAGTTTGGTCAATGGCTTCTGATATAAAGTCTGCCGGAAAATGTGTCTTGAAATAGTATTGATTTTCAAATGGATAATGGAATTGGGCAAAGGGCATTGAACCTGAATCAAACCAGCAGTCGATTACTTCAGGCACACGCTTCATATCACCACCGCATTTGGGGCATTTTAAAATAACTTCATCCACATAGGGCTTGTGAAGTTCGATATCCCCGATAGGTGTTTTGCTCATTTCTTTGAGTTCTTGTATGCCTCCAACTGCGTGCTGGGAGCCGCATTCATCACAAATCCAAATATTTAGCGGAGTGCCCCAATACCTTTCCCGGCTGAGACACCAGTCAATGACATTTTCAAGGAAATTGCCAAATCTGCCGTCTCGGATGTGCTCCGGATGCCAATTTATTTCCTTGTTAATTTCAATAAGTCGTTCCCTTATTGCTGTAGTCTCGATAAACCAGCTGCTGCGGCCATAATACAAAAGCGGGGTATCACACCGCCAGCAAAAGGGATAGCTGTGCTTGTATTTTTCTGCTTTATATAATATGTTGCGATTTTTTAGGTCTTTGATAATGCCCTTATCTGCATCTTTTACAAATATGCCCGCCCACGGCACTACTTCCTCAGTAAACCTTCCCTGGGTATCTACCGGCTGCAGAGTAGGCAATCCATATTCATGTCCGATTCTTGAGTCATCTTCACCAAAAGCCGGGGCTATGTGGACTATGCCGGTGCCATCCTCTAAGGTTACGAAGTCTGCCGTTACAACATAAAAAGCCCGCTCTTTTTCTTTTTCGAAAAACGGAAATATTGGTTCGTATTTAAGTGATGCCAGTTCTTTTCCGGCAAATCTGTCTAAAATCTTGTATTCGCCATCTAAAACTTCTAGTCTGCCTTCTGCCAGAATATATTTTTCACCGTTTTGTTCTACTAAAACATATGTGTAATTATCTTTTACGGCAAGTGCCGCATTAGATGGCAGTGTCCAGGGTGTAGTAGTCCAAACAAGAAAATAGGTGTCTTCTTTGCCGGCTACGGGAAATTTGACAAAAACCGATGGGTCTTCCACTTCTTTGTAGCCTTGGGCTACTTCATGGCTTGAAAGCGAAGTTCCGCATCTCGGACAATAAGGAACCACTTTATTTCCTTTATATAGGAGGCCTTTTTTCCAAATTTCCTTAAGCGCCCACCACACAGACTCAATATAGGTATTGTGATAGGTGACATAAGGGTTGTCCATGTCTATCCAAAAGCCTACCCGTTCTGTCATTTTGCGCCATTCATTTTCATAAGTAAAAACGCTTTCTTTGCATTTTTTTATGAAATTTTCTACGCCATAGCTTTCAATTTGCGGTTTGCCGCTTATGCCCAATTGTTTCTCGACTTCCAGTTCCACCGGCAATCCATGGGTATCCCAGCCGGCTTTTCTATCCACTCTGTAACCGGTCATTGTCTTGTAGCGCGGTATGAGGTCTTTTATAACTCGCGTAAGCACGTGGCCTGCATGAGGCATACCGTTTGCAGTAGGCGGTCCCTCATAAAACACATAGTTAGGAGCATCTTTTCTATTTTCGATGCTCTTTTTGAATATCTCTTCTTTATTCCAAAAATCAAGAACCTTTTCTTCGATTGGAACAAAATTCATTGTAGGTTCTACTTTTTTAAACATTCATATCCTCCTGTCTTAGCTATTAGATTTTGTGTGCTTCAATATCAAAAAAGAAACCCCGTCCGCAAAGGGACGAGATTTCTCCCGCGTTACCACCCAACTAGAAAAAAGGCTTTTCCTCTTTTCCTCTTATTTTAAATAACGGCACATATGCCGGCAGTTATTACTCCTTATTGTTTCACAACCGCACTCAGGGGTGATGTTCGGACGCTTGAGCCTGCCGGACTTCCACCCTCTCCGGCTCGCTAAAAGGCTTTTCGGCGCTTACTGTCCCCTTCATCGCTTTACCTTGCTTTAATTGCATATTCACTTGTTTTTTATGATATAATATTTTATATACAATGTCAATAATCCTTGTATTCTCGCCTGCTCGATGAAAGGATTGGGCTGGATTCCATGGAAAAGTTTCTTTATAGTTTTTTGTGTGGTATAATATTTTTATCTATTTTACAAACAAATATAAATTTGACCTACCATTCACAGCCTTAAATCAGACATTTATAACTGATTTATTTAAGGCAGAAAGCAAAGGGAGGTTGCTATGTCAAACAAGAAAAGGGCAAAAAAGCGGAAGGTTCTTACTCTGCGCAACCTGTTTATTTTTTTTCTGGTCCTGCTTATTGCAGTATTTGGAACAGGTGTGGGGGTTTTTGCCGCATATGTAAAAGATGCTCCTGAATTTGACCCCAGTAAATTAAAACCCAGTGAAACATCGCTGGTATATGACAAAGATAACAATGTAATAGCAGAGCTGCACGGGGAGCAAAATCGAATACAGGTGCCGCTTGAAAAAATACCAAAGGATCTTGTAAACGCTTTTATAGCAATTGAAGACCAGTATTTTTATTCACACAAAGGCATAAATATCCGTTCAATTATAGGTTCTCTTTTTACAAATTTAACCCACGGAACTATCAAGCGAGGCGCCAGCACTATAACTCAGCAGCTGGTAAAAAGCGCTTTCTTGTCTCCGGAACAATCTCTTAAGCGCAAAGCTCAAGAAGCGTGGCTTGCTATTCAACTGGAACGGCGTTTTACCAAAGATGAAATTATGGAATTTTATTTAAATCAAATCTATTTCGGTCACTCAGCTTACGGTGTTGAGTCAGCAGCTGAGGTTTATTTCGGGAAAAGCGTGGAGGATATAGATTTGGCGGAGGCAGCCATGCTTGCCGGCATACCTAAGGGACCTTCTTATTATTCCCCCTATCTTAATTTTGAAAGGGCTAAAGAGCGTCAGGAAATTATACTAAACAAAATGGCCGAATTGGGATTTATAACACAGGAAGAAGCCGAAGCAGCAAAAAATGAAGATATAAAGCTTGCGGGTATTAAGGAATCAGAGGCAGATTACAAGGCGCCGTATTTCACCGATTATGTAATACAGCAGCTTGCTTCATACTTAGAGGAAGAAGAAGGGCTTTCCGAAGCAGATGCTTATAACAAAATTTATACGGGAGGCCTGCAAATTTATACAACTGTGGATATGAAGGTTCAGGAAGCAGCTGAAAAGGTGTTGGCAAACCCCAAGAACTACCCCTATTCTAAAGAAGATTCAAATGGTGTAGTTCAGCCCCAGGCTGCAGCGGTGATAATAGATCCTCATACAGGATATATAAGGGCGCTGGTAGGCGGGCGAGAGCATGAGAAAAAATTAGGCTTTAACAGGGCCTCGCAAGCATATAGGCAGCCCGGTTCAACTTTTAAACCAATTATGGTTTATACCGCTGCCATAGACATGGGTTATACGCCGGCAACTGTAATCGATGATTCGCCTGTATCTTTTTCGTCAGGTTCAGGGGGAATATGGTCTCCTAAAAACTACACAAATACTTTTAGAGGTCTTACAACTATAAGAAAAGCCATAGCAGATTCGGTAAACGTTGTCGCAGTAAAAGTTTTTAATCAAATAGGTGTTGATAAGGGTATCGAATATGCTCAGAAGCTTGGTATAAAAAGCCTTGTCTTAACCGGCAGCAAAAATGACAGACAGCTTTCTTCAGCTCTTGGCGGTATAACGAAGGGTGTAACACCACTGGAGCTTGTTTCTGCTTTTGGAACTCTTGCAAACGGGGGTATTCACGTAGAACCTGTTGCAATCTTAAAAGTAACAGACAAAACCGGCCGAGTTATATATGAAAATAAACCTAAGCAAGAAGTAGCGGTAAGCGAGCAGACAGCTTTTATTATGACTGATATGCTTCGAAGCGTTGTAAAGGAAGGCACAGGAACGCGTCTTGCAAACTTTCCTTACCCGGTAGCCGGAAAAACCGGCACTACCTCCGATGATAAGGATGTATGGTGGGTAGGCTACACACCGCATCTTGCAGGTGTAGTATGGATGGGCCATGATCAGCCTACAACTATGTCTAATGTGGCAGGTGGTTATCAGCCGGCTCTTATGTGGAAACAAATAATGGCAGTTGCTCACGAAGGCCTTGCAAAAACCCAGTTTACAAAGCCGTCAGGTATCGTGGGGCCCATAGCTGTATGTGTAGATTCAGGCAAATTGCCCGGTGAATTTTGTGCAAAAGATCCGCGAGGAAGCAGGATACGCAATGAATATTTTATAAAAGGCACCGAACCAACGCAGACTTGTGATGTTCATGTGGAAGAATTTGTTGATAGCTCTACCGGCCTTTTAGCAACACAGTTTTGCCCTGAAGAATTGGTTGTGCGGAAGGTATTTATAAAAAGGCCGCCATATTCAGCATCTCCAACAGGGCAAATTCCTCTTGACGCAAAATATCAGCCGCCAACTGAGTCCTGCAATGTGCACACATCGGCGCCTGTACCGCCTGAAGAAAATGGCTCAGAGGAGACGCCACCGGATTCCGAAGATAATAACAGCTCAGGAGGAGGTTTGGAGGGGATACTGCCCTCAAGGCCCACTGACAAAAATGGCAGTGGAGGCAAGAATGGAAATAACAAAAACGAAACAGAAGATACAGTCCAGTCACCTGAAAAGAAAAACTAAATTTGTTTAGATTTTCTAAAGAGCCCAAGCATATCATTTGAAATGTTTGGGCTCTTTATTTTTATCGCTATCTACCCGCATAGCTGATGGATAAAAAATAACTTCAGTACCCGTTTACCGATAAGTTTGTAAAGAATGGCAAAAAAATAAGCCACCCGCGATGGTGGCCGCCAAAAAGTTTTGCGGTTGGCAATTTTTCTGAGCGTAAAACGGTTATCGGCAGTAAGCCTTTTAAAGGTTTACTTCAGACATTGTCAGCTGCGCTGCCTTTGCTTAAGGTATTCATCTGAGTCTATTACAGATATATTATGTTGATAAAGATATGCTGCAGTAACTCCCATTCCATTTATAAGTTTTTTGCTAAAAGTCCCATCATATATACATTTTGAGCCGCATGATGGACTCTTGGATTTTAGTATGGCTTCTTTTGCCCCTATAATTTCCGCAAGTTTTAGAGTTTCGAAAGCACCTTTTAAAAAATTTTCTGTTACATCTAAGCCTTCCCTTGTAATAACTTTTGCGTTCCCATCTAAAACATCTGTGCCGTCTCCGCCCAATATTTCTGATGGGCAGCGCGGTGTTGCAAGACCTCCTGCCTGTTCGGGACAAAAAGGAACTGCAATTTTATTTTTTACCATATCACAGAAAACCTGATGAAAATTATTCTTTCCATCATATCGAGTATTTAGTCCTATTAGACACGCACTTACAAGAATCATTTTCACAACTCCACCACCGTTACTCCGGAGCCGCCCTCATCAATATTTCCTAGTCTAAATGATTTTATATCCCGCCGATTTCTCAGCATCTCTGTTATTCCTTTGCGAAGTGCGCCGGTTCCTTTTCCGTGTATCAAGGTTACTCTTGGAATTCCGGCAATTTTTGCATCATCAAGATAACGGTCCACTTTTATAAGCGCCTCATCCAAAGTTAAGCCCCTTAGATCTATTTCGGTTGAAATTTGGCGAGCTTTATCCATTGCAATTGACGAATAGCGGGATTTTTCTTCTTCCATTTCTCGCTCTTTAACAGGGATAAGGCTTGCCGTCGGGACACTTACCTTCATAACTCCTACCTGCACCATAGCAGATTTTGATGACTCATCAAGAGATAATATATAACCTTCTTGCCCTAAATTTGATATCCTCACTTTTTGACCCGGTTTTAATAATTTTCTGTAGTTTTTGCCGTTGCTTTCTATAACCTCGATCTTTGAATCTTGTAATTCTTCGCCCATTTCCCTAAGCCATGTCCGAGCTTCTTCAGCTGCTTGGCTTTTGATGTGGAGTTGCCTTTCGGCTTCGGCCTCTTTTAGGCTCCTGATAATCTGCTCAGCTTCTCTCTCGGTCTTATCAAGCATCAAGCGGGCTTTTTTTCTGGCGCTCTCAAGTATTTTTTCTTCTTGTATCTTAAGTTTTTGCTGTTCTTCTTCAAGCTTTTCGAGTTTTCTAGCGTATTCTGCTTTTAATGCCTTAAGTTCTTCTGTTTCTAATTCAGCCCTGCTTTTTTCTTGTTCTATATGTGTAAGCAAATCTTCCAGCTTAAGATTTTCTTCAGCCACCAGGCTCTTTGCAAGGTTAACAACTTCTTCCTTTAAACCCAAGCGTTTTGCTATCTCGAAGGCATTGCTTTTACCCGGAATCCCGATAGTCATTTTATAAGTAGGGCTGAGCGTGGCAAGGTCAAACTCCATACTGGCATTTTCTACGCCTTCTGTTGAAAATGCAAAGGCTTTAAGTTCGCTGTAATGGGTGGTCGCCAGCACTTTACTTCCCTTTTTATAAAGGTAGTTTAAAATAGCCATGGCAAGGGCAGCCCCTTCTGTGGGATCAGTTCCGGCTCCCAGTTCATCAAGAATAACAAGGCTTTTATCGTTTGCCAAATCAATAATTTCCTTTATGTTTTTCATATGTGAGGAAAAGGTGCTAAGGCTTTGCTCAATGCTCTGTTCGTCGCCTATATCTGCAAAAACCTCTTCAAATATAGAAATCTCAGTGCCTTCTTTGGCAGGCAAATGAAGTCCCGATTGGGCCATTAAGACGAAAAGTCCTACAGTTTTAAGTGCAACCGTTTTTCCGCCTGTATTAGGGCCCGTTATAATTAATATATTGAATTTATCCCCTAAAAATATGTCAAGAGGAACCGGATCGCCTTTTAGCAAAGGATGTCTACCCTGCAATATATTTATATAGCCTCTATTGTTAAATATGGGCTCTACGCCTTTTAGGGCTAAGCTGTATCTTGCTTTTGCCATAATAAAATCAAGGTGGGCAAGAGCATATAAGGTATCATAGAGAAAATCGGCATTTTCCTGTATTTTTTCAGAAAAATCCATCAAGATTCGTTCTATTTCATTTTTTTCTTCTGCTTCAAGCTGTCTAAGTTCATTGTTCATCTTCATTACCGCCATGGGCTCTATATATAAAGTAGCGCCGCTGGCAGATTGGTCGTGAATGACGCCGGGAATACTGCTTCGAAATTCTTGTTTTACCGGAACCACATATCTGTCCTGTCTTACTGTAACGATAGAATCCTGCAGTGCTTTTTGATAGTAAGGAGATGAGATAATCTCGTTTAACTTGTTCCGGATGTTTTGTGAAAGATTCTTTTTCTGTCTCCTGATTGAATTTAACTTCGGGCTTGCATCGTCAGCTATTTCATCTTCACTGATTATCGCTCGTTTTATTTTTTCTTCCAATGACAAAAATGTATGAAGCGAGTTTACTATCTCATCGATAATAGGGGTATCTTCTAATTTTTTCTTGTTCCAAATAGATTTTACCAGTCTAGATGTTTCCATGACTGATGCTATATCAAGGAGCTCTTTTGGCGAAAGCATCCCACCGACCTTTGCAAGGTTAAGGCTTCCACGTATATCTCTTATACCATCCAAAGGCAAATCAATGCCGGACCTTGTAACCGCCGACCCTTCGCTTGTCTCTTGTTGGAGTCTTTTTACGACTTGTTCATCTGAATAGGGAGCAAGTTTTTCTATTTCTTCCTTTGCAATATCTGACATAGCATATTCGCTCAATATTTTTTTGATTTTATCATACTCTAGTATTGTTTCAACTTTTTTATTCATTTCTTCACCTTAAAAAATTTTAAAAGCTCATCAAGAGGCATGGTATTTGCAATATCCTTTTCTTCAAGCCAGCCGCGTCTTGCCGTCCAAACTCCGTATTTTATATCCTCCAATGCTTCCTTGTCGTGAGCGTCAGTATCTATAACCATTTTTATCCCCATCTCTTTTGCCTTTTGTGCCATCAAATCATTTAAATCAAGCCTGTCCGGTGATGAATTTATTTCAAGCACTGTATTGGTTGCAGCTGCCGCTTCAAGGATTTTGTCCATATCTGCTGCATACGGATCGCGTCTTCCCAAAATCCTGCCTGTAGGGTGGGCAATTATATCCACATGAGGATTTTGGCAAGCGGTAATTATTCTATTTGTAATGGTATCGGTATCCTGTTTAAATCCGCTGTGAATAGAAGCTATGACAATATCAAGCTTGCTTAAGACATCATCGCTGAAATCTAATGTCCCATCGCTTAGTATATCTACCTCTATACCTGTCAAAATATAAACTTCATCGCTTTTTTTGTTTATTTCTTTGATTGCGGCAATCTGTTCTTTTAGTTTTTCTTCATCTATTCCGCCTGCTATTTTTAATGACTTTGAATGATCTGTTATTGCAATATACTCATATCCTAATGATTTAGCCTTTTTGGCAATTTCTTTTATGGAGCTTATACCATCGCTGAAATTGCTGTGAATGTGGAGATCTCCTTTAATATCTTCGAGTTCCACTACTTCAGGCAATTTGCCGCATCTTGCGGCTTTGATTTCTCCCCTGCCCTCTCTCAATTCCGGTATTATATAGGGAAGGCCGAGTTTTTCATAAATTTGTATTTCGCTTTCCGGATAAAATATTTCGTTGCTATTTTTATTTAAAATTTTTGTTTCATCTAAATCATATCCCATAGTTTGGGCTAAACTTTGCAGCTCAGTATTATGATCTACGCTTCCTGTAAAAAACCTTAGTGCAGGATAGAACTCTTGCGGAGTTACAAGTATTAAATCTATTTTAGCTCCCATGTCATGTATTGCGCTAACAGTTGTAGCGCCGCGCTCTGTAATTTCGCTTATATGAGGTATTTTTGAAAAATCGTTTAAAACCGTCTCCGGAGCCGCTGTCGCTGCAATTATATCTATGTCTCCCACCATCTCTTTTTTTCGCCGCAGGCTGCCTACTACCTCTGCATCAGTAACTTCTTTCATGCTCGACAGAGAAGATATTACCTGATCGGCCACTAAGAGAGCAGTTGCAAGCAAAACCCTCCCTGCTCGGTTTTTCAGAGCTTCAACGCCTTTTAATATAGAAAGCTCAGTTTTTGTGCCTATGCCCGGGACCGTTCTAAGTTTTTTAGTACGAGCTGCCTTTTCCAGTTCTTCAATAGATGAAATTCCTAAAGTATCATGGATAACTTTTATCTTTTTTGCACCTAAACCTGGTATTTTAAGCATCTCTACAAGACCCGGTGGAATTTCTTTTTTAAGATTTTCATAGTAATGACAGGTGCCGGTTTCTAAAATCTCATAAATTTTATCAGATAAGGCTTTTCCTATACCTTCAATTTCTTGTAAGCGTCCTTCTTTTGCCATTTCTTCAATCTCTACCGGGAGATTTTCAATTGTGCGAGCTGCTTTTCTGTATGCCCTTATTTTAAAAAAATTCTCGCCTTTGATTTCCAGCATATCTGCTATATCATTAAAAATAAAGGCTACTTCAAAATTTCTCATCTCTCGTCAATCCTTCGTATCATCTGAATCAAATGTCGACAAGAACTCCTCATATTCTTCCCTGAGCCTAAAAAGTTCATCGGTAATATTAAGGGCTGCCAATACTGCGATTCGCGTTCGGCTAAGGTTCGGGTAGGTTTGGGAGAGCTTATACATTTCATCGTCCACGTGTTTTGCAACTTTTTTAATGTATTCTTGGGATGCTGCTCCCTTTATGCAATAGTCTTCGCCGCTTATATTGACTTTGACTTTGCTTATCGGCCTATTTTCATTAGGCATATCCATCACCCTCAATCTTTATTTGCGCCGCTGGCACCGCTTCATCTTATATATTATTTATTCTCTAATTTTTTAAAAAATCCTTTATTCTCTCAGGGAAGCATTAAATTTATCTTTAAGACTTTTTTCTATTTTTTCAAAGACTTCATTTACCTCAATATCTGTAAGTGTCCTATCAGGTGCTCTAAAAACCAGTGAAAATGCCATGCTCTTATAGCCTTTTGCTATTTGGCCTCCTTGATACACATCAAAAAGCTCAACGCTTTCCAACAGCGGCTTTCCGCTTTCGCAAATTTCCTTTATAATATCCCGCGCAAGCACTCTTTCATCGACAACAATTGCAAGATCCCGCTCTGAAGCCGGAAATTTAGGCAGCGGTTTAAATATTACCTTATTTGATGCATTTTCAAGTATGGTATCCAGGTCTAGCTCCGCAGCATAGACTTTTTTATTAATTTCATAGTTTTCCAAGACATCAGGATGCACTTCGCCTACAAACCCGATTTCCTTATCTCCGATTAAAATCTTAGCGCAGCGACTTGTATGAAAAGCAAAATGACTGGCTGGAATAAAATCCCAGTTTTTTATGCGCAGTTTTGTAAAGATTGTCTCTATTGCTTTCTTTAAATCATAATAGTTCATTGATTCGCCGCAAAGCCCCATAACAATTCGCTTATTTTCCACGGGTAACTCTTTAAGCGGAAGCTGTTTGGGCAGATATACGGAACTTATTTCAAAAAACCTGAGTTCTTCCGCCTTATGATTCAAATTAAAACTTATGGTGTCAAGCATATTTGGCAAAAGCGTAGTCCTCATAATACTTCTTTCTTCCCCTAAAGGATTTAGGAGTTCGATGGCTTTTCTAAGCGGACTGTCATTAGGAGTCTTTATGATGTCAAATACTTTGGGACTTACAAAGGAATACGTATATGTTTCGAAATAACCGTTATAAACCAGTACATCCTTTATATCATCTATATATTTTTGATAATCATCAAGTTTGCCTTGGGTTACATTGCCATAGGGCAAAGTTGTTGGTAGCTTGTCATAGCCATACATTCTGCCGATTTCTTCTACAAGGTCAGCTTCTTCTACTAAATCCTGCCTGAAAGTAGGAACGATGGCCTTTAGTATACCTGAGTCATGCCTTACATCGATTTCAAGTCTCCTTAATATATCTATCATTTCATCTTGGGGTATAGAAGTGCCTAAAACTTTGTTTATTCTATCTGGACTGAATGCAATCTCTCTTGGCGCAGGTTTTGCGGGAAATACATCTACACACCCTTTTAAGACTTTCCCCGCTCCTAATTGTTCAATAAGCTGGCAGGCTCTATCTGCAGCCATAAGACAAATATTGGGGTCAAGGCCCTTTTCAAATCTCATGGACGACTCTGATCTTAGACCAAGCTGTCTTGAAGTCCTGCGGATATTTGGACCAAAAAAGTTAGCAGATTCTATTAACACGTTTCTGGTAGAAGATGTTATCTCGGAATCTGCTCCGCCCATAACTCCTGCAAGGCCTAATGCCCTTGATTTATCTGCAATTACCAACATATCTTCATTTAGCTCTCTTATATTTCCATCAAGTGTTTCAAGTTCCTCCGAGGGTCTTGCCCGTCTTACGATAATCGAATTTCCTCTAATCTTGTCATAATCAAATGCGTGCAAAGGCTGGCCTGTCTCTAGCATTACATAGTTTGTAATATCCACGATGTTGTTTATGGAACGGATTCCGCAGGTCTGTAATCTGCGCTGCATCCATAAAGGCGATGGCTCTATTTTTATATCTTTTATGATTCGCGCCGTATATCTTTTGCACAAATCTTCTGCTTCGATTTTAATTGTAACCTTGTCTTTTACAAATTCTTCTCCTTCTTCATTTAAAGCTATCTTGGGAATAGTAAGCTCTGATTTCAATGTAGCCGCCGTTTCTCTAGCCATTCCGATAATGCTCAGACAATCCGGTCTGTTGGGTGTTATCTCAAAATCGATAACCGCATCTTCTAAGGGAAGATAATCTTTTATATCCGTGCCAACCGGCGCATCCTCAGGAAGTATCAATATACCTTCCTGTATCTCGGGGGGTAAACCGTGGTCATCTAGCCCCAGTTCTTCTGCAGAACAAAGCATTCCCCATGAATCTACTCCGCGGAACTTGGATTTTCTGATTTTCTTGCCACCGGCAATTATTGAACCATTTAAGGCTACAGGCACTTTGTTTTTTTCTCTAACATTTGTAGCTCCTGTTACTATCTGTATAGTTTCATTCCCTGTATTTACATATACAATTAACAATTTGTCGGCATCAGGGTGTTTTTCTATTTTTTCAATCTCGCCTATTATTATGCCTTTAATATCCTTTCCCCAATACTCTATGCCCTCAACATTTGAGCCTGACATTGTAAGTTTTTGGGCAAGCTCTTCAGGCTCTTCATTTATTTTAACAAATTCTTTTAACCATCTCATAGGTACCAGCACTTAAAAATCCTCCTCTCAAAACTGTTTTAAAAAGCGCAGATCATTTTCGTAAAAAAGTCTTAAATCATTAATCCCATATTTTAGCATTGCTATCCGCTCGACTCCCATGCCGAATGCAAAACCATTAATTTTCTCAGGATCGTGACCTACATTTCGAAGCACATTAGGGTGTACCATGCCGCAGCCTAATATTTCCAGCCAACCGGTATATGAACAAACTCGGCAGCCTTTTCCGTGGCAGGCTATGCAGGAAATATCCATTTCGGCACTAGGCTCTGTAAAAGGGAAAAAATGAGGTCGAAACCGTGATTTTCTATCTTGTCCGAACATTTCATGCACGAAGGTAACAAGGGTTCCCTTTAAATCTCCCATTGTAAAACCCTCACCTACTGCAAGTCCTTCTACCTGATGAAACATCGGTGAGTGTGTGGCGTCTACGGTGTCAGATCTAAAAACCCTGCCCGGTGCAATTATTTTAAGGGGCGGCTGCTCTTTTTCCATTGTCCGTATTTGAACCGGCGAGGTCTGGGTCCGAAGAAGTATTTCGTCGCTTATGTAAAAGGTGTCCTGCATGTCCCGTGCCGGATGATCCGCCGGAGTATTTAATGCCTCAAAGTTATAATATTCAAGCTCTATCTCAGGTCCTTCCACTACTTTGTATCCAAGACCTATAAATATATCCCTTATTTCATCCATAACAAGGGTGAGGGGATGTTTTGCTCCCAGTAAAACCTTAGTAGGAATTGTAACATCTATAAATTCCCGGCGCATTCTTTCTTCTTTTAACGCCTTCTTTAATTCTAGCTCTTTTTCGGCAATCTTCTGTTCAAGCTCTGTTTTTATTTCGTTTGCGAGTTTTCCTATCTCGGGTCGTTCCTTATCGGAAAGCTTGCCCATTCCTTTTAAAATCTGGGTTAGCTCTCCTTTTTTACCTAAAATTTTAATTCTCAAGTCATTTAATTTGTCGATACTATCAGCTTCAGATAAGGCTTTTAAAGCTCTTTCTCTTAAGTTTATCAAATCGTCTTTCAACTTAACTTGCCTCCTGTCATTAGATAATAAAAAGCTTCCGTCCTATACACTAGGGACGAAAGCCTTCTTCCGTGGTACCACCCTTTTTTAGTTTCACAAACCCTCGAAATTTATAACGGCAAAAACCGGGGAGGCCTACTTCAATTTCAACCTCTCAGCTTCAGAGTGAACTTCAACGGCTTCCCATACAAAGGCTTGCAGTCCGTGGCCTGTGTTCCCTGAAAAGGTACGTCCGTCTACTCTCTCTTTCATAGCATTTTACGAAGTTAAAAATTGTCTATAAATAAGATAAGCTACAATAGAACCGGTAGTCTCAAAAATGTTCCAAAAAAGTTCCGCCTCAGGCATCGTGCTCCACCCTTTCCTAAGGTTTACACACCAATATTATAGCACAGCCTAGGGCTTTTTACAACTGACTTGTCACGAGTTGATCCGCTGTTTTACTGCTTCGAAAACTATTACTCCGCAGGAAACAGCTACATTCAAGGACTCGGCTTTACCCGGCATTGGGATTTTGACTATTTCGTCTGAAATCCCAACTATATCCTTTGAGACTCCTTCGTCTTCTGAGCCCATTATAATCACTGACGCTCTTTTATAATTTACATCAAAATAAAATCTTGTTGCCCCAAGATAGGTTGTTACTATAGCAGCTCCTGCCGCCTGTAAATCTTTCAGTGTCTTGGCAAGATCTTCGCTTTCTATTACCGGCACATGAAAAATGGATCCCATAGCAGCCCGCACAACCTTTGGGTTATAAATGTCAACACACCCCTTGCCGACTATCACTGCATCTGCAGCCGCTGCATCAGCTATCCTTATAATTGTACCTGTATTGCCCGGATCTTTAACTTTATCTAGTGCAATTACTAAAAAATCACCATGGATTACATCTTTTAAATCAGTTTTCTTAAACTCTGCTACTGCCAATATGCCCTGAGGTGTAACAGTATCAGTTAGTTTATCAAGCTCATCGGTTTTGAGTTGGTAAATACTGCCCTGTGGAACCTTTTTATAAAGTAGCTTTATAAAATCGGGATTTGATACTAAAAACTCTTTTGTAATTGCTACAAGCTTTATTGTATAATCTGAATTTAAAAGTTCACCAACATTTCTTGTGCCTTCTACAATAAAACAGCGATTTTTTATCCTTGCCTTCTTGGATTGAATAAGGTTTTTAATTAGCCGCTGCTGGTTTTTGGAAAGTTCATCCGGCATATCAGTATTCATCCGTTTCTAAAAGTGCTTTTCTATATTTTCAATATCGTCCTTATGACCCACCACAGCTAATATGTCTCCTCTTAAAATCATATCATCGCCGTTAGGGGATATTATAATATTGCCGTTGCGCTTTATCGCAATGACATTTAGCCCGTATTTAGTGCGCATATTGAGCTGTCTTAAGCTCTTATCATACCAAGCCGGCAGTGCACTTATTTCTATGATAGAGTATTCAGGTGAAAGTTCAATATACTCTAGTATATTGGACAGTGTCAGGTTATGCGCAACTCTGATTCCCATATCTCGTTCAGGAAAAACTATTCTATCTGCGCCTATCTTTTTCAGTACTCTGCCGTGCAGTTCACTGTTTGCTTTTGCAACTACATATTTTATACCCATTTCTTTGAGTATAAGGGTTACCAGTATACTAGATTGAATATCATTTCCTATACTGACTACCGCCACATCAAAGTTTCTAACGCCTAACGCTTTGAGGGCGTTTTCATCTGTTGCATCTGCCTTGACCGCGTGTGTTATACTTTCAGCTACGCTTTGAACAATTTCCTCATCGTTATCAATCCCTAGTACATCATGACCTAATTCATACAATGTCTTAGCCAGACTAAATCCAAAACGGCCAAGGCCTATTACAACAAACTGTTTCATCAAAATCGCCTCCGATATTATCCGACAAGAACTCTTTCTTCTGGAAATCTAATCATTGCTTTGTTTGTCCGTCCCCCAAGCGCCATTGCAAGGGTCAAAGGCCCTACTCGGCCGGCAAACATGGTTAATATTATCACTACTTTGCCAATATCCGTAAGATTTGGCGTCAGTCCCAAGCTTAAACCCACAGTGCCAAAGGCCGATGTGGTTTCAAATAGAATAGACATGAAATCCGTATTTTCTGTTATGGTTAAAATAAAGGAACTTGTAAAAATCAATAGTAAAGCTATAACTCCAATAACTGCCGCTTTAAATATATTATCATACGGAATTCTCCTGCCCGAAATTTCTACATCTTCTTTTGAAACAAGTATCGTATATATCATCATGATAATAACAGCAAAAGTAGATGTTTTTATACCGCCGCCGGTAGAAGCCGGTGACGCGCCAATATACATCAAAAGAATTGTGAGATATTTTGAAGGCATCTTTAAATCCGTAATACTAATTGTGTTAAAACCTGCCGTTCTCGGTGTAACGGACTGGAAGGCAGCCGCTAGAATTTTACCCTTTCTCGAAAGACCGCCTAGTGTATAAGGGTTTGACCTTTCAATAGCGTAAAATGCCAAAAATCCGGAAACCAAAAGCAATAGCGTTGTAACAATGACAACCTTTGAATGCAAAGAAAAATGCTTAAACTTTTTCCGTGCAATTATATCCTGAATTACTGAAAAACCCAATCCGCCAAATATTATTAATCCCATTATAACACAGTTTATTAAAGGATCTTCGGCAAATTGCGTTAAGCTTTTAAAGTTTCCTATAACATCAAAACCGGCATTGTTAAATGCCGAAACAGCGTGGAATATACCGTAATATATTCCTCTTGTCGGACCATATATCTGAGAAAATCGAAGAGCCAAAAGAGCAGCGCCTGTCCCCTCAAATATTAAAGTCGTAATAAGTATATTACGAGAAAGTTTTACAAGCCCGGATAGTGTCGATTGATTAAGGGCCTCCTGCATCACCATGCGCTCTCTAAGTGTTATCTTTTTCCCCAGCAGTAAAAAGACCGTTGTAGTCATAGTCATTATGCCTAGGCCGCCCATTTGAATCAGACACATAATTACTATTTGTCCGAAAAGCGAATATCGTGTACCGGTATCTACAACCACAAGTCCTGTCACGCATACAGCAGATGTGGAGGTAAATAAAGCATCTAAAAAACCTACGCTTTTACCATCACTTGCCGATATTGGCAATGTCAATAAAACCGCACCTGTAAGTATTAGCAAAGCAAAGCCGACAGCCAAAATTTGGGTCGGCTTTAACCTCCTAAGTCCTACGTCAAGTATCTTAATTTTAACCGCCCCCGAAAAGTCTAAAAAAGCGACTGTATATGCCGCTTTTATTTCACGTTTGCTTTAGCAATGTCAACTAATTGTGCAAAACCGTTTCCATCATTTATCGCCATTTCCGACAGCATTTTACGGTTAATTTGCACGCCTGCTTTTTTCAGACCGTATATAAGTTTGCTGTAAGAAAGACCATTTGCCCTTGCTGCCGCATTGATTCTTGCAATCCAAAGTTTCCTAAAATCTCTCTTTTTGAGCTTTCTTCCTGTATAAGCATGGGCCTGGGCTTTTAAAACTGCTTGATTTGCAGGTCTGTAAAGTCTGCTCAAAGATCCTTTATAACCCTTTGCTAATTTAATAATTTTTTTATGTCTGTGGCGAGCTGTAACTCCTCTTTTCACTCGTGCCATAATCATCCTCCTCTGATGGTATTACATGTATGGTATTACCTGTTTTATTCTCTTGTGATCAGCTTTTGTCAAAATAGCAGGCTTTCTCAAATGTCTCTTTCTCTTTGAGCTTTTTTTGGTAAGTATATGGCTTTTGTAAGCCTTAAATCTTTTTATTTTCCCTGTCTTTGTAACTTTAAATCTCTTAGCCGCGCCTCTGTGTGTTTTAACCTTTGGCACCAAAATCACTCCTTTTCAGTTGTTTCCTTAGGCGAAATTACAACCACCATATTTCGGCCTTCCATTTTTGGTTCTTTTTCGGCAAAACCATAATCTTTTACTCCTTCGACAAACTTATTCAAAACTTCTTCACCTAATTTTGTGTGAGTCATCTGTCTGCCGCGGAATTTGATGCTTACTTTTACTTTGTCACCATCTTGTAAAAACTTAATAGCGTTTTTTAGTCTGACTTGAAAATCATGTTCATCTATGGTCGGATTCATTCTGATTTCTTTTATGTTTATTATTTTTTGTTTCTTACGGGCCTCTTTATCCCGCTTACTCTGCTCATATTTATACTTACCAAAGTCCATAATCTTGCACACGGGCGGTTTCGCATCCGGCGCAATTTTTACTAAATCCAACTGTGCTTCCTGAGCATAGCGCAACGCATCTTTTGTTGACATGACTCCAAGCTGCTTGCCATCAGGCGCAATCACTCTCACTTCTCGATCTCTTATATCGTGGTTCACCTGAATTTCTTTGTCTTTGCTAATACTATTCACCTCCAAAAATTTTTAAAACTAAAGGGGCAAGAAGAATCTTCTCGCCCCAAGAAATAATAATCTTACGGATAGCAACCTTGTAAGCTTTCGCCACAAGGTGAGAAGTCTCTTCTACTTTGCAAAAGTTTTTATTTTGTTACCTTCGTAAATATATCACATGTTACATTTATAGTCAATTAAATTTTGAAACAAGTTCATTAACTTCATTTATAAATTCTTCAATAGACTTTGAGCCTGTATCCCCTTTTTCTCTGGTTCTGACAGAAACTGTATTTTCACTGGCTTCTTTATCACCTGTAACCAGCATAAAAGGAATCCTTTTCATCTGGGCATCTCTTACCTTATAGCCTATCTTTTCATTTCTCTCATCAACTTCGGCTCGAATGCCGGCTGCATCCAGTTGCTTTTTCACTTTATAGGCGTAATCTAAATGTTTTTCACTTATAGGAAGAATTTTTGCCTGAACGGGAGCAAGCCAAACAGGGAAAGCTCCTCCATAGTGCTCGATTAAAATTCCTATAAAACGCTCAATGCTTCCGAATATCACACGGTGAATCATAACCGGTCTATGTTTTTCGCCATCTTGTCCGATATATGTCAAATCAAAACGCTCCGGCATTTGAAAATCTAATTGAATAGTGCCACACTGCCATGTCCTGCCTAAGCTGTCTTTTAAGTGAAAATCGATTTTTGGGCCGTAAAATGCTCCGTCCCCTTCGTTAATCTTATAAGGCATCCCTTTTTTCTCAAGAGCTCCTTGAAGCGCTGAGGTTGCCTGCTCCCACAGTTCATCTGACCCCATGGAATTTTCCGGTCTTGTGGAAAGTTCTACATTATATTCAAAACCAAATATTTGATAGAAATAGTCTACCAAATCTATAACACCGATTATTTCATCTTCAATCTGGGAAGGCGTCATGAATATATGAGCATCATCCTGGGTAAAACATCTGACCCTCATAAGGCCATGAAGTACCCCTGATAGTTCATGCCGATGCACTAACCCCAGCTCTCCCAGCCTTATCGGCAGGTCTCTGTAGCTGTGAGAATCTGTCTTGTACATAAGAATGCCTCCCGGGCAATTCATCGGCTTTACGGCATAATTTTCTCCATCTATTTGAGTAAAATACATATTTTCCTTGTAGTGATCCCAGTGGCCGGATCTCCTCCAAAGCTCTTCGTTTAATATTATAGGCGTTTTTATCTCTTTATAGCCTCTTTTTGTATGCTCTTTGCGCCAAAAATCCGTAAGCAGATTCCAAATCACCATACCATTCGGATGAAAGAAGGGAAACCCCGGACCCTCTTCATGAAGACTAAAAATGTCTAATTCTCTTCCTAGTTTTCTGTGGTCTCGCTTTTTTGCCTCTTCTATTCTTTTTAGGTATTCATCCAGCATAGATTTTTTGGGGAAAGAAATGCCATAAATACGCTGAAGCATTTTATTGCGCTCATCGCCTCTCCAGTATGCCCCTGCAAGACTTGTAAGCTTAAATGCCTTTATCTTGCCGGTAGATGGAATATGGGGACCTGCGCATAAATCCTTAAACTCTCCCTGCTGATAAAAGCTTATCGGCGCATCTTCCGGCAGTGCCTCAATGAGTTCTACCTTATAAGGCTCACCCATCTTTTTAAATTCCGATAAAGCTTCTTCTTTTGTAACATCTATGCGGCAAAAGGGGTAATCTTCGGCGACTATTTTCGCCATCTCGTTTTCTATTTTTTCAAGATCCGAAGGTGTAAAGCTTTCATCTCTATCGAAATCATAGTAAAATCCCTCATCGATGGCCGGACCTATAGCAAGCTTAGTTTCGGGGAAAAGCCTTTTTACGGCTTGCGCCATAACATGTGAAGTGCTGTGCCAGAAAGCCTTTCGGCCCTCCTCATCTTCAAATGTTAGTATCTCGACATTACAATCTTCGTCTACTTTCACGCTAAGATCCTTTGCTTTGCCGTCGACTTTTGCTATCAGGGCCTCTTTAGCAAGTCTCGGGCTTATATCCTGGGCAATTTCCAAAAGCGAAATGCCTTTTTTGTAGAGTTTTTCAACTCCGCCTTTTAAAGTTACTTTAATTTCATCCATTACACAACTGTCCTTTCTTTTATCTTTTGAGCAGTGAAAAATAAAAACCTCTCTATCCGTTTAAGGACGAGAGGTTTTCCCGCGGTTCCACCCTAATTTAAACTCATTTTTATAAGGCCTGTGCCGTGAAAGGCTCAGAGTTGGTTTTCAGCTTGCTGTTTCCAGGACCTTTCCAGCTGCCGGCCCCTCTCTTTGGAACTTTGCAAACTTACTCTTCTCGTCATTGCTTCACAATCAATTATTTGGTTTGCTTGTCTAGTGATTTTCATAATTATAAATCTTAAAAGCTTATATTGTCAAGGTATAAAGCATTATTCTTACATCAGGACATAGGTAATACCTGCTTGAAAAATGCCTACTAAAAACCCCATCACTCCGCCAAGTACTTCAATCTGCCTTAGCTCTCTGTTTGCAAGTTGGATAATAAGATCTTCTAATTCCTTTAAATCAAAAGAGTTAATCTTCTCTTCTACCATTTCTTTCAAATTTAGTTCTTCTTTTGCTTTAGTAACAAGATTAGATTTTATTTCCTCGAAAATATCATTCCCATTTTGCCCTATGACACTACTTATATGTGTTGCTATGGAATTTCGCAACCCTGTAGGTATAATAGCCGGAAGTTTAGCTGTGATTTTTGCTGCTATCAGATTTTTAATATACTCCATAAACTCAGTTTTGTTTTTTTCAGAGGCAAGATTTTCTATAATTTCTTCTGTGGATATGATTTCTTTTTCCAGGGCTTCACCAATGCTTTTTGATATATCGAGCCTGCGTTTTGGAATCAAGCCCTGAATCTCGATACCAAAAACGGGAACTTTGATAGGGTTTAGCGGCCTAAAAATAAGCTTTACTGCAAAAAGATTAGTGCCCCATCCTATAAGCGCTCCGATTAAAGGCATTAATGCCAGTTGAACATATTGGCTCATAGAACTTATCACCGTTTCTCCTTTTTGTTAAATTTGTGTAATTAAGCTCATTTATATATTAAATTAGTCCATCGCTAATATGATAGCATATATACACCTTTCCTTCAAGAGAGAAGGCTTATTGTAGAATAAAAAAACCGCCGCAAAAAGTCCAAAATACTCCGCGCCGATATCTGTCAAAACTTATATGAAATTATTTAAATCAATGGTGGGCGCTGTAAGGATTGAACTTACGACCCCTTCCGCGTCAAGGAAGTGCTCTCCCACTGAGCTAAGCGCCCAAATTATCTGATAATATTATGATTTCGAATGGTGCCGGGGACCGGAATCGAACCGGTACGGGGTTTAACTCCCGCAGGATTTTAAGTCCTGTGCGTCTGCCTGTTCCGCCACCCCGGCGTAATCTATTTTGGAGGCGGCACCCAGATTCGAACTGGGGGTAAAGGTTTTGCAGACCTCTGCCTTACCACTTGGCTATGCCGCCAAAGTAAATCCTTAAAACAATTATACAATTATAATAGAAAAATGGAGCGGAAGACGGGATTTGAACCCGCGACCCTCGCCTTGGCAAGGCGATGCTCTACCACTGAGCCACTTCCGCACATCTATGGTGCCTTGGGGCGGAATCGAACCACCGACACGAGGATTTTCAGTCCTCTGCTCTACCGACTGAGCTACCAAGGCTAATATAATGGCGACCCAGATGGGATTCGAACCCACGACCTCCAACGTGACAGGCTGGCGTTCTAAACCAACTGAACTACTGGGCCGCATATTTGGTGGGCGAAACAGGGCTCGAACCTGTGACCCCGTGCGTGTAAGGCACGTGCTCTCCCAGCTGAGCTATCCGCCCTAAAGACAATATTTAGTATACCTGAGAATCAATTTGGTGTCAAAAACCAGGAACAGTGATTATTAAATGTTTTTTCTTTCTTGCGAGTTGTATCTCTCGCTTGCTATGTTTATCTACTATATCTCCTGTATTTCTGAAACCATCAGCCTTGTAAGCTTCGTCGACTGTTTTTATTATACAAATTTTTAGGCTTTTTGTCAAGAACGCTGCTTGTGCCGCTTCTCAAGCTCATCTGCAATTTCTTCTAATGATATCCCGTCATAGCGCAGTGCAACAAGCAAGTGAAAAATTAAGTCGGCTGATTCATATACTATATCATCTTTCTTTTGACTCATAGAAGCTATAATTACCTCCGCTGCCTCTTCCCCTACCTTTTTTAATATTCTCTCTCTGCCGCCTTTGTAAAGCTTCGCTACATAAGATGCCTCAGGCTTTTCGGAAAATCTCGAGTCTATTATTTCGGCAAGCTCATCTAAGAATTCCAGCGTGCCGGAAGAGTTTTCTTCTTCAGTTTCTTCAGCTTCTTTTGCATCCTTTAAGCTCCGGTAAAAGCAAGAAACATTTCCTGTATGACAGGCTGGTCCGGCTGCATCTACTTTTAGAAGAAGAGCATCCTCGTCGCAGTCATAAAAAATACTTTTTACATAGAGAAAATTACCGCTGGTCTCGCCTTTTTGCCAAAGGCTTTTTCTCTTGCGGCTGTAAAACCAAGCCGTTCCTGTTTCTAAAGTCTTCATCAGCGATTCCTCATTCATGTATGCCAGCATCAGCACTTCTTTTGTTTTGTAATCCTGGACTATCGCAGGCACAAGACCATTCTCGCCGTACTTTATATCGATCATTTCTACACATCTACTCCTTGAGACCTTAAATATTCTTTGATTTCGCTAATCTTTAGGATTCCCTTATGAAAAACTGATGCCCCTAAAGCTCCTGCCGCTTTACCCTCTACTAACACATCTTTAAAATGCTCCAGCTTCCCGGCCCCTCCGGAAGCTACGACCGGCACGTTTACCGCCTCTGCTACTGCCCGAGTCAGTGGTATGTCATAACCATTTTGAGCACCGTCTGCATCTATGCTTGTAAGAAGAATTTCTCCTGCTCCAAGTTCTGCAGCTTTTTTGCACCACTCGACTGCATCAAGCCCTGTTGGCTCTTTTCCTCCATATATGTAAACTTCCCAGCCTCCATTATTCTTTTTTGCGTCACATGCCAAAACGATATGTTCACTTCCAAATTTCTTAGCGCTTTCACTTATAAGTTGAGGATTCCTAACTGCTGCAGTTCCTATAGAAACCTTTGTAACTCCTGCTTCCAGTAATTTTTCAATATCTTCTAGTGTAGATATCCCACCGCCTACTGTAAAGGGCACATTTACTTTCTCTGCAACTTTCCTTGCCAAATCAACCATGGTTTTTCTGCCTTCCACTGTTGCCGATATATCCAAAAATACTATTTCATCGGCACCTTCTTTATCATAAAAGGCTGCCATTTCTACAGGGTCTCCCATATCCTCCACATTTTCAAAATTGATACCTTTTACTACTCTTCCATCTTTCATGTCAAGGCAGGCAATGATTTTTTTCTTACTCATTTTGGCACACTCCCTTTTTAAAATAAAACTTCTTTAATACTGACTTTAAATCCAGAGTGCCATCATACAGTGCCCTTCCTATAATCGCCCCATCCAGGCCATGCCCTTCTAATTTTGCAAGCTTTTCTAAATCTTTTATAGAGGAAATACCTCCGGAGGCAATTACAGAAAAACCACCAAAGTCCAAAATTTTTTCGATGGCCGCAATATTCGGTCCCCGCATCATGCCATCTCTGGAAATATCAGTATAAATAATGGTTTTTACACCAATATTTTTAAGGGTTTTAAGTAATTCTTCCACCTTTATGCCGGAATCCTTTATCCAGCCCTCAACAGCTACTTCATCGCCTCGCGCATCTATGCCAACTGCCACTTTATCAGGCCCAGATTCTGATATAGTTTCTTCTATAAGCTTTAGATTATTAACGGCTGAGGTCCCGAAAACCAGGCGGTTTATTCCGAGGTTTAAATATCTTTCAACTGTTTCTTTATGTCTTATGCCGCCGCCAAGTTGAATATTTATGCAAACATCTTTGCGTATTTTTTCTATTATATCAAAATTAACAGGACAAGCGGTTTTTGCACCATCTAAGTCTACTATATGAATCCACTGCGCTCCTTGGCTTTGCCAGTGCTTTGCAGCATCAACGGGATTCTCGAAATAAACGGTTTCCTTTGAAAAATCACCTTGGGCAAGTCTTACGCACTTGCCTCCCATAATATCTACGGCCGGGTATATGTTCATCGGTTCACCTCGCAAAATTCACGGTTTTTTAAAGGACGCCTTTAGTAGACGGGACTCCCTTTTCTCTTGGATCGACACGCACTGCATCTTTTAATGCTCTTCCAAATGCCTTAAAAAGGGCTTCGATTATATGATGGGTGTTTTGGCCTCTTATCGCATCTAAATGAAGGGTAATACAGGCACTACTTGCAAAAGCTCTGAAAAACTCCTCTACAAGCTCCACATCAAAATCTCCTACTTTATCTTTGCTAAAATCTGCATTAAAAAATAAAAACGGCCTGCCGCTAATATCCACAGCACAAAAAGCCAGGGCTTCATCCATGGGCACATAAAAGCTTCCATATCGGCCAATGCCTTCTTTTTTCCCTAATGCTTTAGCAAAAGTCTCTCCCAACACTATTCCAATATCTTCTGTTATGTGATGAAAATCTACTTCCACATCGCCTTTAGCTTCAATATCCAAGTCAAAAAGAGAATGACGTGAAAAAAGCGTCAGCATGTGATTTAGAAAAAAGGCCGGTGTTTGAATAGAGCTTTTTCCTTCTCCGTCTAAGTTTATCTTAAGTTTTATTTGTGTTTCCTTTGTATTTCTTATACTTTCAGCAATTCGCATCTAAAACCCACCTTTTTACTTAGAGCTCATTATTTCTTTCAAGGATGCTAAAAGCAAATCATTTTGCTCAGGGGTACCTATGCAAAAGCGCAGACAATCTTTAAGCACATCATCGCCAAAGCGGCGAGTAAGTATGCCTTTCTTTAGTAGTTCCTCATATACCATATCCCTGGGTTTTTTAAGCTCGCATAAGAAAAAGTTTGCGGAACTCGGATATACCGTTACACCGTCAATCTTTTCTAAGCCATTTTGCAGCCGCTCTCTTTCTTTTATAAATTCTTGCTGCACTTTTTTAAGCCAATCGGTTTGCCTTAACATTTCTACTGCTGCAATTTGCGAAAAAAGACTGACATTGTAAGGCATTTTTACCTTAAACAGCTGAGCTATCGCATCCTCATGGCCTATAGCGTATCCTACTCGCAGCCCTGCCAAGGAAAATATCTTGGAGAACGTGCGAATGACTATGATGTTTGGATATTTTGAAATACTGTCGGCAAATGTCTTGCCCCCAAATTCAAAATAAGCTTCGTCTATTGCCACTATTCCGTTAAAATCTCTTATCAGGTCTTCTAATTTGTCGTCATCGAAATAATCACCCGTCGGGTTGTTGGGATGACACAAAAACATCAATTGAGGTTTATCTTTTGTGAAATGCTTTTTTATATCATCAATTGGGATATCCCAAAAGCATTTACCCTTTTCTTGTTTTTTTAATAGGGGAACTTTGATGACATTGGATCCGGCAATTGTTGAAAAGATTTCATAGCTTGAAAATGTAGGAAATGGAATTATAACATCGCGACCGGGGCCTGCAAAGGCCATAATTATGTCATAGATTACCTCGTCGCCACCACTGCCTACAAATATTTGATCAAACTTTGCACCTGTATATTTTGAAAGGTTTTCTCTGACTTCGTCACAGGTGGGATCATAATAGTAATTAAAGTGCTCATCCATAAGCCTTTTCCATATCCGTTCTTTTATTTCAAGAGGCACGTCATATGGACTTTCATTTGCGTCAAGTTTTATCTTGCAGGGTTCATTTGACGGCATATACGGAACAAGATTTAATATATCTTCGCGCACAAAACGCGTAATTTGTGCTGTAATAGTAATCTCCTCCTTAACAGTTTCCATATTGCATAATTATACACCTTTGAAGACTAATATTCTACTGTAAAATCATGCAATCTTGTTCAATTTCTCCATTAAGCTCAATATCATATCAGATTTTATCCTAAAGCTAACCTGATTTGCAATAAGTCTGCTGCTTATCGGACATATTTCTTCAACTATTTTCAAATTATTTTTTTTAAGTGTCATCCCTGTTGAAACAATATCCACAATAGCGTCAGAAAGTCCCAATATCGGTCCAAGCTCAACAGAGCCGTGAAGCTTTATTATTTCTACCGGAAATCCTTGCTTTATAAAATGTTCTTCTGCTATGTTCGGGTAGCTTGTGGCAACTCGGTAAATCGGCGCACCTTCTGGCATATCGGACGGAGCTGCTACTACCATCCGGCACTTTCCTATATTTAAATCTAGGAGCTCGAATACCTCATTTTTGTTTTCCAATAGTATGTCTTTGCCGGCAATTCCCACGTCGGCTACGCCGTGTTCTACATACGTAGAAACATCTGACGGTTTTGCTAAGATTATCCTTAGCCCATAATCTTCAAAATCAAAAAACAGCCGCCGCGAGCTTTCGCTAATCTCCTCTAAGTTCATTTGTATCTTTTTAAAGAGCTCCAGGCTTTCTTCTAAAATTCTCCCTTTTGAAAATGCGATTTTAAGTAGTTCCAAAGAAAACTCTCCTTACTAAATTAATATTTCAGTGATCTTTTTCTACAGAGACCATTTTAACTATCATGCCCTGATTTCTCATTTCTTCTGCTTTATTTAGGGCATCGGCAAATTTTTCCGGCATATAGAAAAGATAGAAAGGTTTATAATCATCTTCAACTTTTTTGTCAATTATAGTAAGAATACTGTTTTCTGAAAGGGCAAAACCAGTAGCAGGCCTTGAGCCGTTAAACTTGTCCAAAAGATTATCGTACCTGCCGCCTCCCCCTAATGGAAATCCGGCTTCCGGTGAATATATTTCAAACACTATTCCGGTATAGTAATCCATTCCTCGGGCAAGCCCCGGGTCAAAGGTTATACTTATGTTGTCAAATTTTCTTACTATCTTCCAAAGCTCCTCAAGCTCATATATTGCCATTTTACATTTATCATTAAGAGAAAACTTTCTAATCTCCTGCAATATTTTTGGGCCTCCATAGAAATACGGAAGAGATAAAAATATTTCCTTCGCCGAAGTCTCAAGCTCATTAGATTCAACTAGTTCTTTTAACAGAACAAAATTTTTATTTTTAATCGCCCATGCTATATTATCTTTTAAAGAAGAGTCTCCTTCTACTTCATCTAAAAGGCCTTCTAAAAACTTCGTGTGTCCAACATTTATTATAAAGTCACTTATTCCCGCTTTCTCTAAGATTGAAGATGCAAGAAGTATAATTTCAATATCAGCCTCAATACCCGGGATACCTATCAGCTCAGCGCCTATTTGATAAAACTCCTGGTCTTTTCCTTTTTGCATCTCCTGGAATCTAAAAACGTTAGACATATAGCAAAATCTTAAAGGCAAGTTGTGATCGCTGTAGTGAGTTGCCACCATTCTTGCAATAGATGTGGTAATATCCGGTCTTAGCGCCATAACGCTGCCTTGTCTGTCAAAAAATTTAAACACCTTTTCGGCAAAGCCATGCTGACCGCTCCGCGCAAATGTCTCTAAGTATTCAAAAGAAGGTGCTGTTATCTCTTCATAACCCCAACTGTTTAAAATTTCAGCAGCTGCGCTTTCGATGCGATTTTTTTTGCGGACTTGGGGAGGCAAGTAATCTTTTACCCCTGCCGGTTTTCTGAAATATCTTGGCATTGCTGCACATCCTTTAGTATATTAAATCGTTAAAGGAATATTAACATAACAATTTGGAATAATCAATAGGAATATGTTATAATTTATATTACAAAAAGATTATAACAACTTTAGACACAAGTATGGTTTAGGGTTAAGGGGGCAATATTATGAAGCTGAATCCATATGTATTCCGGCAGTACGATATCAGAGGTATTGTAGGAAAGGAACTGGATGAAGAATTTGCAAGGGGGCTGGGCCGGGCCTTTGGAACATTTGCGCAAAGAGGAGGCCATCACTGCGCAATTGTAGGATGTGATAACCGAGAATCTTCGCCGGCACTCAAAAAAGCTGTCATTGAAGGGCTGCTTTCTTCAGGATGCGATGTGGTAGACATAGGGACGGTTACGACTCCAATATTTTATTTTGCGCGTGTGCATTATGATATAAATCCGGGTATTATGGTAACTGCAAGTCATAACCCTCCGGAGTTTAATGGCTTTAAGGTGGCATACGGCCCGGCGACGCTTTATGGAGATGATATTCAAAGGCTTAGGGTAATGATGGAAAAGGATGACTTTATTTCAGGAAACGGCTCTTTGAGCTGCAAAGATCCTTGCGAAGATTACATAAATATGATTTGTGAAAAAGTAAAGCTTTCAAAAAGTCTAAGGGTCGGCATAGATTGTGGAAACGGCACTGCATCTCTTTTTGCTGAAAAGCTTTTTACTCGTTTAGGTGTCGATGTATATCCTTTATACTGCGAATCTGATCCTACTTTTCCAAATCACTTTCCCGATCCGGTTAAACCCGAAAATTTAGCAGATCTTAAAGAATTAGTTTTGAAAGAAAAACTGGATGTAGGTATTGGATTCGACGGTGACGGTGACAGAATCGGCGTTGTAGATGATAAAGGAAATATAATTTACGGCGATATGCTGATGATATTATTTTGGCGGGAGATAATGCCAAAATACCCCGGTGCCATAGCAATTGTAGAGGTAAAATGTTCTCAAGCTTTGGTAGATGAAATAAAAAAACTAGGCGGCAAGCCTATGTTCTATAAAACAGGTCATTCACTGATAAAGGCAAAAATGCGGGAAGTTGGAGCTATATTTACCGGTGAAATGTCCGGGCATATGTTTTTTGCAGATGAATACTATGGTTTTGACGATGCGTTTTATGCCGCAGCAAGACTGCTGAGGATTTTATCCAACGCCGACAAAAAACTTTCTGAGCTGCTGGCTGATGTTCCTAAATACTATTCCACACCGGAAATTCGGGTCCCGTGTCCTGATGAAGAAAAGTTGGGTAAAGTGGAGGCCGTAAAAAACTTCTTCAAAGACAAATACCCCATAATCGATGTAGACGGAGCAAGAATAGTTTTTCCTGACGGCTGGGGACTTGTTAGAAGTTCAAATACCGGCCCCGAGCTTATAGTAAGATGTGAATCAAAAACACCTGAGGGTTTGGAGAAAATCAAAAAGGAAATTCAGGAAGCCCTGGCACCTTTAAAAGTATTTGAGTGATTAGTGAATTTCTATATGTATAGAAGGCTACTTAACTATAAGTAGCCTTCTATCGTATTTCTCTACTAATTTTTCGCAATAAATCTAATTCTAATCGCACTTTTTCTGCTGTTCCCGCTTAGAATGACGCCCATTCCAGACATACAAAATAAGCTTTAAATTTGCTTATAATAAAGGTTTGATGTTTTTTATTGATTTTTCTGCAGCCACATCAGGTGTAGGAAATGGCAGACATTCAAAAGCTATGAAACCATCATACTTTATATCTTTTAATGCTTCGATGATACTTCTAAAGTCAATATGGCCATGGCCGGGATACCATCTATCGCTGTCGGCAAAATGAAAATGTCCTAAGAATTCTCTTGCTTTAAGTATGCTTTTTCTCATATCGGGTTCTTCTATATTCATATGAAACGTGTCTAGATGTATTTTAAGATGCGGTGAATTTATTTTTTTGATAAACTTCAGGCTTTCTTCAACATTGTTAATGAAATTTGTTTCGTACCTATTTATTGCCTCATTTAAGATAGTGACATTGTTTTTTTCTGCAAAATTAATTACCTTATAGAAACATTCAAGAGCATAATTTTCGTATTTTTTGCGGTCATTTGTATTTATAATAGTGCCTCTCATTGAACCTATTATTACCTTCGCGTTAAGCTTTTTTGCAGCAGAAATATGATCAAATATTCTTTTTACGGCTCTTTCTCTTACATCATCATCCGGATCTGTAAAACTTAATCCATCGATCCCATAACCCATACCTGTTCCGATAGTAGAAACTGCAATATTGTTTTTATCACATGCCTTTTGTATCTCCTTGATATCTAACGTATTTGGGTCTTTTACATGGATTTCTACCGCATCATATCCCATCTGTGCCGCTTTTTGGATATTTTCGGTATAGCTTCCTCTTAAAACAATCGGCGCATTTTCAGCTGCTGACTCTACTATTGTAATACTGAGTTTCATTTGTGGTCACCGCTCAAGATTTAGTTTTTCTTTTAAGTAATCCTTCACTTTTTCTATTTCTACCCTGTCCTGCTGCATGGTATCTCTGTCTCTTATTGTAACTTTATTATCTTCCAAGCTGTCAAAGTCTATGGTAATAGCAAAGGGGGTCCCGATTTCATCCTGTCTGCGGTAGCGTTTACCTATACTGCCTGTGTTATCATACTCAACATTGTAATGTTTTTTTAGGTCATGATAAATTTTTAATGCAAGTTCTTCCAGCGGTTCTTTCCTTAAAAGCGGAAGCACGGCGCACTTGATAGGTGCAAGACTTGGCTTTAGGTGAAGCACTACTCGAGTTTCGCCTTCGACTTCTTCTTCGTCATATGCATCGCACAAAACAGCTAAAATTGTTCTGTCTACTCCAACTGAAGGCTCAATTACATATGGAACTATTTGTTTATTTTCTACAGGATCAAAATATGTTAGAGATTTACCTGAATATTCCATATGGCGTGTTAAGTCATAATCGGTTCTGTTTGCAACGCCCCACAATTCACCCCAACCAAAGGGGAATTTATATTCAAGATCGGTTGTGGCTTTAGAATAATGTGAAAGTTCTTCAGGTGAGTGATCTCTTAGTCTCAAATTTTCCTTCCTTACTCCGAGCAATGTAAAAAATTCCATTGTAAACTTGCGCCAGTATTCGAACCATTCTTGGTCATCTCCGGGTTTTACGAAAAACTCCAACTCCATCTGCTCGAATTCCCTTGTTCTAAAGATAAAATTACCTGGTGTTATTTCATTTCTAAAAGATTTTCCTATCTGAGCAATGCCAAATGGCAGTTTCATGCGGCAAGAGTCCAAAACATTTTTGAAGTTTACAAATATGCCTTGGGCTGTTTCGGGACGAAGGTAAACTACCGAGCTTGAATCCTCTGTAACCCCTTGATATGTTTTAAACATTAAGTTAAATACCCTGGCTTCTGTCCATGCTACGCTGCCGCATACTGGGCATTTTATGTTGTTTTCATGAATTATTTTTGTAAGTTCGTCAACTTTTTTACCCTCAACATGCATATCAAGTGCATCTTCTATAAGATGATCCGCTCGAAATCTGGATTTGCACTGCTTGCAATCTATTAAAGCATCATTAAAGCCTGCCACATGGCCGGAGGCCTCCCAAACCTTAGGGTGCATCAAAATTGCACTATCCAGACCTACTACGTCATCTCTTTCATGAACTACTTTTTTCCACCAAAAATTCTTCACATTTCTTTTAAGTTCTGTTCCTAGTGGTCCATAATCCCAAGTATTGGCAAGCCCTCCGTATATAGCCGAACTTTGGAAAATGAATCCTCTCTTCTTACAAAGTGAAACTATCTTGTTCATATTTTTTTCAGTATCCTTAATCATTACAAATTTCCTCCCGTTAAATAATAGTTAAAATACTAAAACCCCTAAACCACTTTAATGGTCTAGGGGTCCTTTGTTGCCGGACGGTTCCACCCTAGTTGCAGGAATCTCCTGCCACTTTTTGGAACTTACTATAAGTTTTTAAACTACCGCATTCTGTTGCCAGACCCTTTTTAACGCAGAGCTTGCACCATCCTCTGCTCGCTTTAAGGCATTGAAAAAGGTCACCAGACGCTTAGATAAAATATATACTATTGTTTATGCCAAGTCAAGACTCTTTATTCACATAAAATGCCGGGTTCTGTCATGGCCTTTGGTGAGAGAATTTCTTCTATTATGTCTTCGGGTAAAATCTTTTTTCTCAAAAGTATTTCCTGAACTGTTTCATCGCTTTCTGATAGCTCTTTTGCAATTTGCGATGCTTTTTCATATCCGATATGAGGAAGTAAAGCTGTTATTATGCCGATGCTTTTTTCTACCATTTCCCTGCAGTGTTCCTTGTTGGCTGTTATTCCAACTATACATTTTTCTCTAAATGTCCTTATAGCATTTGTTAAAATCTCTACAGATTGAAGCAGATTATAAACGATGACAGGTTCCATTACATTTAACTCCAGTTGGCCTGCACCGGCTGCAAGGCTTATTGTATGATCATTGCCCATTACCTGAAATGCGACTTGGTTTACAACCTCAGGGATTACGGGATTTACTTTGCCTGGCATTATGGAAGAACCCGGCTGCATCGGAGGAAGCTTGATTTCCGCAATACCGGCTCTTGGCCCTGAAGCCATTAGGCGTAAATCATTAGCGATTTTTGATAAATTCAAAGCTAATATCTTCAGCGTCGACGAAAAGTCTGCCAGAGCATCTGTATTTTGAGTAGCGTCAACTAAGCTTTCTGTCTTTTTTAAGGGAAGGCCTGAGATGTCTTTAAGATATTTTACAGCAAGCTCTATATACTCCACCTTTGCGTTAAGACCTGTGCCTACGGCAGTTGCTCCTAAATTTATCTCATGAAGAGCTTTAAGTGAAGTTTTTATTCTATTTACATCTCGTCCGATTGCTCTTGAATATGCCTCGAATTCTTGCCCCATTCTAATAGGAACAGCATCCTGCAGATGGGTGCGGCCTATTTTTACTACATCATCTAATTCTTTAGCCTTTTTTAGTAAGGCATTTTGTAGTAATTTTATTTCATCAAGAAGATTTTTTGTAAGTTTTATCGTTGCAATGCGTATAGCTGTGGGAAACACATCATTTGTCGACTGCGACATATTTACATCTGTATTTGGTGAAATTATCGTGTAATCCCCTTTTTCGCCGCCTAAAATTTCGATTGCCCGGTTAGCTATGACTTCATTTACATTCATGTTTATAGAGGTGCCTGCCCCGCCTTGAATTGCATCAACCACAAATTGGTCGGCAAGTTTTCCGGCTAGTATTTCGTCAGCAGCGTAAATAATAGCCTTGCCTTTTCTTTCATCTAAAAGGCCAAGTTCCATATTCGCCATTGCCGCCGCTTTTTTTACCATGGCAACTGCTAAAAACAGTTCCGGATGAGGCTTATGCCCCGTTATATTGAAGTTTTCTACGGCCCGCAGGGTTTGTATTCCGTAATAAGCATCCTTTGGAACTTCTTTGTCTCCCAATAAATCATGCTCAATCCTAAATCCGCTCATTTATTATCCTTCTCCTTTTTAAAATCTTTAAAAGAGCTTAAAGTTGTATTCTGTGTATTGTATACATATTTTATCATACTTAAGTTTTATGCACAATAACTCTTGCAAATAAAAACCCAATCCCTGCAGCATCTCTCTTTAGAAAGATTTGCCTTATTGGGATTGGGTAAGTGTTTCATTATTTAACCTGTGAGTTTTTAAATATTAGAATTAAATTTTAAAGTATCATATTAATAGGTTCCTCAAGAATTTGCTTTAGGTTCTGAAGGAATTTTGCTCCTGCTGCGCCGTCTATCACTCGATGATCACAGGAAAGCGTCAGGTTCATCATGGGTTTTACGACAATTTCATCGTTTTCCGCTGCCACCGGTTTTTTCATCATCTTTCCTACTGCAAGTATGGCTGTTTCAGGTTGATTGATTATTGCGCTAAAGTTTTCTATATCATACATGCCCAGATTAGATATGGTAAATGTACCTCCATAATAATCGTCAGGCAGTAATTTTCTATCCCTCGCCTTTGCGATAAGTTCTGAAGTTTCTTTTGCTATTTCTATCAGACCTTTTTTGTCGGCATTCTTGATTACAGGAACGATTAAACCATCATCTAATGCTACTGCAAGACCTATATTTATTTCTTCTTTTAAAATTATCTCTTCTTCTGTGAAACTAGAATTTATTATCGGGTTTTGCTTTAGTGCCACTGCCGCAGCTTTAATTAATATATCGTTATACGAGAGCTTAACATTGTGCTTTTCTATAACAGATGGAAGTAATTTTTCCCTAAGTTCTATAACTTTTGTCATATCAGCATCTAAAGATAGATAAATGTGAGGTGCAAGTTTTTTGCTGGCAGCCATTTTTTCTGCGATTATTTTTCTCATACCTGTTACGGGAATTGTTCTTTTTATAGTAAACTCAGCAGGTTTAAGCTGCTTATCTATTTGCTTTGCTTGCTCTACTTCTCTTTCAGGCGGAGCAGATTCAGATTTGGTTCTTTCAATATAAGACGTTACATCTTTTTCTACTATCCTGCCTCCGGGACCTGTGCCTATCAGTTTAGATAAATCTATGTTGTTTTCTTTTGCAATTCTTCTTGCGGCAGGAGATGCTTTAATTTTTCTCAAAGGTCCGGTCTCTTCAGCAGAAGGTTTTTCTTCTTGTTTTTTCTGCTCCGTTTCCTTTGCTTCGATTTTTTCCTTTTGTCCGCTAAGGTATTGGGAAATATCTTCGTTTTTATCTGCTATTATGGCTATAGGCTCCCCGATATGAACGATTTCTCCTTCTTTTACGAGAATTTTTCTAAGTATTCCAGAGGCCGGTGCTTCATCTTCGATATTTACTTTGTCTGTTTGAATTTCTGCATATACCTCGCCTTCTTGAATAGGGTCGCCTTCTTTTTTCAGCCATTTTGTAATTGACCCTTCGGTCATTGTAGTGCCAAGTTTTGGCATGGTAACTATGGTAGCCATGGGTATCCTCCTTTACGCCAGCACTTCTTTTACGCCCTGGATAATGTTTTCTACTTGAGGTACTGCATGTCTTTCAAGATTCGGATTATAGGGAATTGGTATATCAAGTCCCGCCAATCGCTTTATCGGCGCATCGAGGTAGTCAAATGCTTCGCTTCCTGCAATCTGAGCAGCTATTTCCGCTCCCCAGCCATAGTATATGGGATCATCTTCAACTATCATTACCCTGCCGGTTTTTTTGACTGAATTTGCTATGGTTGGAAGATCTAAGGGCTTTAAAGTTCTGGGATCTACTACTTCTATATCTATTCCTTCTTTTTCTAGTTCCTTAGCGGCTTCTAAAGCTCTTTGCACCATTATGGAACCTGCAACTACGGTAATGTCTTTACCCTGCCGTTTTATATCGGCCTTTCCTATCGGCACGATGTAATCTTCCTCCGGCACCTCTCCTTTTGTCCAATAAAGTAATTTATGTTCGGCAAAAACCACAGGATTGTTATCTCTTATGGAAGCTTTTATTAGACCTTTTGCGTCATATGCCGTTGATGGCATTACCACCTTTAGACCGGGAAAATGGGCAAATACAGCCGGAAAGCTTTGAGAGTGCTGAGCAGCAGCTCCTGTGCCACAACCCATAGGTCCTCGAATAACCATAGGCACTTGTGCTTTTCCGCCAAACATGTACCTTATCTTCGCGCCTTGGTTTACTAGTTGGTCCATGGCGATTGTAAAAAAGTCAAAGAACATGATCTCCGCTACCGGCCGCATACCGCACAGTGCCGCTCCTACTGAAGCCCCGGCTATTGCAGCTTCAGATATAGGCGTGTCAATTATCCTGTCTTCGCCAAATTCCTCAAAAAGCCCCTTGGTAACTCCAAATGCACCGCCATAAAGTCCTACGTCTTCTCCTAAAATAAAAACATTTTTGTCCCTTATAAGTTCTTCCCGCAGCCCTTCTCTCAAGGCCTCAATATAAAGTTTTTCAGCCAATTATATCGCCTCCGATTCCATTTTCCTTGTTTTCATGCATATACGCCTTCCATAATTTCTTCGACTTTGGGCTCGGGACTGTTTTTTGCATACTCTAAGGCTTCTTGAATAGCTTTTTCTACTGATTTTTCTATTTGGTCAAGTTCTTCTTCTGTAGCAACGCCTTCACTTATTAATTTCTGTCGATATCTTTTTATGGGGCATTTTTGTTTCCATGCCTCTTCTTCTTCTCTTGTCCTGTAAACTCTCGGGTCGCTTTTTGAATGCCCTAGCCAACGATAGGTTTTAGCTTCTATAATAGATGGGCCCTGACCTTGTCTTGCTCGTTCTACTGCTGCTTTTGTCACCTCGTATACCGCCTCTACGTCATTACCGTCGACTATAACGCCCGGTATATTGTATGCTGCTGCCCTGTCTGCCACGTCCTTTGCGGCACTTGCCTTTTCGAAAGGAACAGACATTCCATATAGATTGTTTTCACAAAGATATACTACCGGCAATTTTTTAACTGCACCAAAATTTACTGCTTCATGAAATGCTCCCTGATTTGTAGCTCCATCTCCAAAAAAGCACAGCGTCACTTTTCCGTCATTTCTCAATTTAGAAGCAAGGGCAGCACCGGTTGCTATTGGTATGCCGCCGCCTACTATCCCGTTTGCACCTAAGTTTCCCATTGTAAGGTCCGCTATGTGCATAGAACCGCCGCGTCCCCTGCAGTATCCTGTCTCTTTTCCTAAAAGTTCGGCAAACATTTGAGGAAGTTTGCCGCCTTTTGCTATGCAGTGGCCATGGCCTCTATGGGTGCTTGTAATCATGTCATCTTTTTCTAAGGCGGCTATTGATCCCACCGCCGATGCCTCTTCTCCCACCGAAAGATGGCAGGTTCCCCATATAAGATTTGCCTTAAAAAGCCTATCCACTTCCAACTCAAAATTCCTTATTTCACACATCTTTTGATACATCCACAATTTCTTATCCTTGGTCAAATTCATTAAACCAGCTCCTTTGGATAATGACTCAAGAATTTTAACAAATTCTAATGCTCTTTATTTTTATACTTAACACCAGTTTCTATGGAATATTTTGTGTTACATGATTCAAACCAAACTAAAAAGTCATATCTTGTAATTTGCGCAACTGTAAGATAAACGAATTCTCGTCTAGTTCTACTGCATCATATGTTAAGGTTTCTCCTTTTTTAATATCAGTTTTAACTTTTACTTTAGGGCTTACCAATCCTATCGGAAGAGCGTTATCTTTTTTGGCATTTTCAAAGGTGTCAATTACTCCGTATACTGTATAACCTCCAATGCTATCAAGGTATTCTCCCGCCTTCAAGTCTTTCTTGGCTACCGCTACTGTCTCAGAAACCGGAGCTCCTTTTGGCACTATTGTTGGCTCATGATATATGCAAGCCCTTGCTGCAGACAAAGGTGTTTCGATGCTTGTAAGATGGTATGGTCTATACAAAATATAGTTAGGACCTTCACCCATAGAAAGATATGCCATTTCTTCTTTTACCGCCGGAAGATCTGTAGTTATTATGACAAAAACTCCCGGGGCTATTCCTTTAACAAATTCTACCACTTGATATCTGTCTAGAATTCCTCCCTGCTCCTTTAAGCTTAAAAGCTTTGGAAGCTCTTTAACTGTAGACTCAGGTCCAATCATTCCTCTTTTTGTTGGTACGAAACCGGTTGCGTTTGAAACACATGTCATTTCGACCATAGTTTTGGTCCCATCGACAAAGGAAGCAAGCATTTTGGGATTCATATTACTTGCCTGAGCTTTTTCCCTAACGGTATCAGGATTAGCTTCGATGTCTAAAGGATTGTTTTTGCCTTTTCCTGCCACAAGTATCTTAAAGCCCATAGCATCTGCAAAATCATAAAGTTCTTTTACGGCTCCGGGTTCATCGCCTGCTGATACTGTGTATACGACGCCGGCACTGTCTGCCATCTTCTTAAGTAGCGGTCCTACTGTAACATCGGTTTCTACATTAAGCATCACTATATTTTTGCCGTTATAAATAGAATCAAAAGCTATGCGTGCGCCAACATCAGGCACTCCGGTAAGATCTAAAACTACATCGATAGGAAGCGTGCTTGTAATTACGTTAAAGTCCTCTGTTATTACATATTTGCCCTTTTGTATAGCAGTCTCTGCTTCTACAGCCTTATTTGCAACTGCAATGTCATCACTGCTTATGCCTGCTAAAAGATATGCATTCTTTGCTCTTTCTATGTCTATATCCGAAATTATCGCAGGCAAAATACCTTTCATGCAAAACATCTGGCTTACCATGCCTCGCCCCATCTGTCCTGCACCTACTATACCGGCCCTTATCTTCTTTCCTTGCTCATCAAGCTCTTTAAGTTTTGTGTTTAAATTTAACATCTATCTTCATCTCCCAATTAATTTATAAAATAGCAATAAAAATACTATTTTTTCTCATCTTTAATAATTATTATGTCTCCTTTTTTTAAAGAGAAAGGAAGTTCATCTCCATGTAGGTGAATATCCCCCGGTAATTCAGGCAAGTTTCTGCCATCGAATTTAAGACACGCGTGACCAATGTTTCTTAAGTTTCTATTTGCTATTTCTCCTACAGCCGTAACTTTGTATGAAAAATCTCCAAGAACTACCAAATCCCCAACCTCAACATCCTCTTCAAGGCTGGCACCTGTATGCACAACAGATATTTCTTGAAGCTCCGGCGGCGCTGTTTTGTCAAACAATATAAGTATTCCTTGACGCAGCAGTTCGTCTACCATTACACCTATTTCAATGATCGCAGCTTCGTACTTTGTCATATTTCCACTCCTTCGGATACAGTTCGAAATGCGTCTGCCGCAATAGCCCATTGCGGCAGCGCTTTTCTTTAATTTAAATGTTAACCTGCATATAATCCGATACTAAAAAGATAAGCTATTAGAACAGCAATCGGTCCTGTTATTAGTCTCGAAATAAGAATCGCACCTACGCCGATTTCCACCGTCTCAGGTTTTGCTTCTCCAAGGCTTAGACCCACCGGAATAAAGTCGCATCCTACTTGCGGATTGATAGCAAAGAGTGCAGGTAAAGCAAATTGTGGAGGTATATTGCCCTTACCAATTTCAACGCCTACCAAAACACCTACGACTTGAGCTATAACAGCTCCCGGTCCCAAAAGCGGCGATAAAACAGGTATTGCGCATACTATTGAAATAAGTAGAAGTCCCGGCAATGTTCCGGCAAGGGGAGCAATTATATTTGCTATCCAATCACCTACACCAGATTTTAAGATAATACCTATTAGCGTTGCCACAAATGCTATAAACGGAAGCACATTCTTTATAACTTGATCAATAGTTTCGCGGCCGGATTGATAAAATATACCTACGACTCCGCCCATTCCTCTGCCAATTTTTTCGATAATACCGGGTTTTCTTTCATATTCAATTTTTGCGGTTTTGACATCTTGAGTTTCTATGTCTTTTGATATTCCTTCTGTTCCGGCATAGCTTGCCGCCTCTTCTTCAGATACAAAATGGATATTTTCAGGCTTTACGCCGGAAACATATATATCTGCCTCGATGTATTTCGCCAGTGGTCCCACCTGACCAACCGGAGTCAAATTTATTGTGGGAATTCGCTTTTTAGGATAAACGCCGCACCTTGCAGTCCCTCCGCAATCAATAACTACGCAGCATATTTGATCATCCGGCACAGAAGTTTTGAAACCGTCAACCGGTGTTCCGCCTGTCATTTCTGCAATCTTACGGGTTACTGCATCTATGCCGCCACCGGTAATTGAAACTATTTTATCTTTGCCTTCTTCGGGTTTTATTATCAAAGGTCCTCCCCAGCCGCTGGGTCCTTTTTCAACTTTAACTGCTCTATATCCCATTTTTCACCCTCCCTATTAGATCGCAAGATCTCTTTGTCTCATCATTCTTAGGGTTAATCTTTCTGTAACGATACCTCTTATAAAAATAACTATTACACCAACTAGAAAATACCGTATTGCCAGTTGTCCCAGAGGTAATCCGAGCTGCTCAATGCCTTGGGCAATTCCCATGTAAACAAAAAGCTCCGCAGGATTTGCATGAGGAAATAATCCTACTATAGGGTGTACAAAGGAAACGGCCGCATCATAAAATGCCGGTTTATACTTTTCAGGTAAAAATCTTCCAAAAGTATAAGCCATAGGATTTGTCAAGAAAAACACAGCCATAACCGGCATTACAGTATAGCGCAGAATAGTATATTTTGCTGCAGATTGTGCAACTCTATCAATATTTTCTTGACCTATAAATTTGATTAAAGCATTTATTGCCGTCATTAAACATATAAGTGTGGGTAAAATTCCGCCTGCCAAACCTAGAAATTGTTTGCCGCCTTCTTGAAATAACCCGATAAAGGTTTGTGCAAAACTTGCTAATGCATCCATCTACAATTTCCCTCCTATTTTTTTATTCTATTAATAAAAAAAATAATTTAATAATTACATGGAGCTTTCAACCTCCTTTTCTGACTTTTTTACCTGCTGCGCCGATTCTGCGGCTTTTAATATAGCGGTTTTCACAGGTTTGTCTATTCCGTCAAGTATTGAATCTATCTCTTGTATATTCTTGCCTTTTAAAAGATCTAGTGACCGAAATCTTGCAAATACGCTTATGCCTGACATTATTTCTGCATCAACAATATTGTTGTATGAATCGATCCCTAAAATAGCGATTGCGCCTTTTCCGAGCCAACCTTTAACCTGCCCAATGCCATATTTATGATAATTTTTAAACTTTGCAAGTTTGCCGTTGAAGTTTTTTATTTGAAAGTAGGATAAAATTCCCTGCACAATCCAAAGCGCAAAAACGATAATGGCTATTTCAAATCCCATAAACTTCTATCCTCTCAGAATTTTTTAATAAAAATTCGGCAGTTTCTTCATCTGTAACAAGTATATCAAGATGGCGTCCTTTAACAGCTGCCAAGACGGCTTCATGCTTTGCTTTTCCACCTGCCACTCCAACCACGGTCGGTATTTTATCTAGGTCTTCTATAGATATTCCTATCACTCGTTCGTTGAGTTCTATTGGACATAAATTTCCTTCTTTATCTAAGAATATCCAAGAAATATCGCATACAGCCCCTGCCTCTTTCAGATGATTTAACTCCGATCCACTATAGTAGCCGGTTTGCCTTATGGTTGACTCCGGGTCCGTCGGTGAGCCGATACCTACTACTGCAATAGTAGATTTTGCGGCAAGGTCTAAAATTTGCTTTATACTTCTGTCAGATACTAAAGATTCTCTTACTTCAATGCTGCTGACGGTAACCGGAGCATGTAAAAGGCGTCCTTTTCCTCCAAAAGCCCTGGCAAAATTTATAACAATTGCATTTGAATGTATATCTAATTTTGTTTGTCCCGCCCCGCCCACTAGAGGCACAAATGTTACATTTTTTACTTTAGTATCAATGTATTTAGGAATATGAACAAGCGTAGTACCCCACGAAACACCGACAATATCTCCTTCTTTTATTGTCCTTTCTAAGTATTCTGCAGTAGCTTCAGCTAACCTGTGCTTTAGCCCCTCTCCTTCTTCAGGCGGAGTAACTATAACCTCCCGCAGCCCAAAAGTTTTTTCCAATATATTTTCCAGCTTTGCATAACTTCCTTCATAGCGAATTTTTATTTCTACAATACCTTCATCTCTTGCTCTTTGAAGCAATCTTGATACAGAAGGACGTGAAATCCCTAACTTATTCGCAATTTCTTGCTGTGTCATACTCTCATCATAGTACATGTGAGCTACCTTTGTCAGGATTCTCTTATCATTACTCGCCATTTTTATCTCTCCGCTTTGAACATTTGTTCACACAATAATCTTTTGTTCAATTGTAGTTTAACTTAGATTTTTTGGTTTGTCAATAATTGTCTAACATTTATCAATAAATTCGTTTGTTTTATCCGGTACTTTATCAATATAAAGTCATTCTTGTAAATGTTAGTTTTCCAAAGTATTTAAGTATAAGTTTTTTGTAGACATTAATCAACTATATGCAAATAAGGTCTTTAGTTAACTAAAGACCTTATTTGCATATAGTTGATTAAGATCAGCGAAGGCTAGCCAAATAATTGCATAACTTTAAGAATAATCCATGTTAGCGGGTTAGCCCCATCACATATACTCGAAATTGTAGTCGCCCCCTCCGGGAACTGGAAGGCTGCATCAATCGCTGCTTGAGTATGGAGAGGAGATACGTTTGTGGCTATCAATAATCCTACAGCTATTACTAACGTCCCGATTATAACAGATCTAAAAACATTGCCTCTGCATATTGGGGCTATCATAGCTACCATAAAAGGTATTGTAGCAAGATCTCCGAAGGGTAGAACCCTGTTTCCAGGGACCACTAAAGCTAATAAAATAGTAACCGGAACTAATATTAGAGCCGTTGCGATAGCTGCGGGATGTCCTATAGCCACAGCCGAATCCAAACCTATATAGAATTCGTTTCCTGCAAATCTTTTCTGCATAAACTTCTTTGCTGCTTCAGATACCGGTATCAGACCTTCCATAAGTATGCGAACCATTCTAGGCATCAAAAACATAACTCCTGCCATTGACATGCCAAGATTTAAAGAATCCTTGATATCATATTTCGCGATTAGGCCTAAGACAATTCCCAAAATCAGGCCAACCATCATAGGTTCGCCAAGCACACCAAATCTTTTACTTATACTATCTGGATTTATATCTATTTTATTAATACCTGGGATTTTATCAAAAATTTTATTTAATGGTATTGCAACAGGAACATATGCCAGTGAAAATCCATGAGGCAATGAAATACCTGGTAAACCGTAAAATTCTTGGACTATGGGCGCTGTCCAATCTGCAAGTTTCAAGACTATAGCAGCATTTATAGCGGCTGCAATCATGCCGAGTGTTAAGTTATTTGTAGCTGCTGAAACTAAAGCCCCGGTAAATGCGAAATGCCAATAGTTCCACAAGTCCACATTAACAGTTTTTGTAGTTCTCGTTACTAACATAATTACATTGACTACAAGTCCTATAGGTATAACAAATGCACCAACCTTTGATGCGAAAGCAATTGCCGCAGCAGCAGGCCAACCCACGTCGATAACATCTAACTTAAGTCCACTGTTCTTTACTAATGCTTCAGCGGCAGGACCAAGATTATTAGACAGTAAACCAATTACCAGATTTATGCCTATAAAACCTATTCCGATTATGATGCCTGATCTCAAAGCCCTTCCTGGCTTTTCTCCAAAAATTAAGCTTAATATAAAAATTAATATCGGTAGCATAACAACAGCGCCTAAATCTAATATTGCATTTATAATAGACAAATTTACACTCTCCCTTCATTTCTAATTAATTTGTATATTTTGCAATTAATAACATGTCTAGGTTTAGGTGTTTTTACTTTTTTAGTTCGTCTATAATTTTTTTTATAGTTTCTTCTTCTCCTACCCCTGTTATAAAAGGCAAACCACTAATGACAGGAACATCATAATTACCGCTTACAAATGTTGTTGATATTATAAGATCTGCTCCATTAGAATAACTGTTTAATTCTGTAACTTTACATTGCGATATATCTGCCTTAATTCCCTCCTTTCTACATGCCTCTTCAACTTTTTCAGCAACTACTGTAGATGTAGCTATCCCTGTGCCACACGCAATTACTATCTTTTTACTTTTCATAAGTCCACCTCTATATAGAATTTATATTATTATTTAACTCATCTGTTGCATTGCTAATTGCAGAATTCAATTCTTTGGCAAATTCTTCTTTATTTTCAATGCTTATTAGTTTAATCAAAAATCGTTTTTTTTGAAAAATATCTACTAATTTTTTAAGTAAATTAATTTGGGTGTTTGGATCAGTAATTGCTAGCATAAAAATAAGCTTTACATCAACTTCTTCGTCTGGATTTCCCATTACATTAAATTTTACCGGGTTCTTTAAGGTCGCAACTGCAATTCCTGGTTTTATTACATGTTCTATATCGGTATGTGGAATAGCTACGCCTACTCCATTAGTTGGCAGTCCTGTGGGGTATTCTTTTTCTCTTTGCAAAATAGCGTTTAAATAACTGCTTTTTACATATCCTTCTGAAATAAGCTTTTTTGCCATTAATGTTATTACTTCTTCTTTTTCAGTTGCTTCAACGTTTAGCATAATAAGCGATGGATCGATTAATTTTACTTCCTGCATAATTTTCCTCCTATTTCTTGTTCTCGTATAAATCTTATATTATATTTAATCTGAAATTTCAATTGGACTTCTGGTTTCTATTCTCGCAAGTTCCGTGCCAACATTTTGGAAGTTTATGTTTTTTATAGGAGAAGTTCTAGCATTATGCCTTTTACATCCGCTGGAGTCTTTGAATTTCTTAGCTTTGCGATGAAGTCGGGTTTTTTAAATAAATCATAAAGCTCTAAAACCATTTCCTTTGACTCCTCATTTAATGCCAGCATGAAAACTAAATCTACCGCATTTTTCTCCCACCAATCTATGGGTTCCTTTAATATTGCTATGGCTATGGCAGGCTTTATGACGTTTTCAGGGTTTCCGTGGGGAATGGCGTATTTTCCTTCTATAAGGGTCGGTCCCATGATTTCCCTTTTGTATATATCCAGGAGAAATCCATTTTTAACATATCCGCCTTTTGTGAGAAGATCAGCAAGGCCATCTAAAACTTCATTCTTGCTGCTGTAATCAGGTTCCACCAAAATAAGTTCCTCATGTATAACATCTGCAAGGGGAGAATGGATTTTAACATCGGCCGGTATATTTTTTAGCGGCAAATTGCCTCCAAGAATATTTTGTAATTTTTTCGCGGCACTGCCATCCACTACTTCCTCCAATGAAATAAACGGTGTTGAATTATCATGAGGGTTTATACTTCCAACAATTGCAGCCACATCGTATTCCGATTTTAATTTCTTGATCTTCTCCAAGACATCCTCATCTCCCGCGATGCCAACAGGGATGATTTCCGCTTTTTCCTCAATACCCGGCAGCATTTTTTCTATAAGTCTTTTTATCCTTACCGCAGTTCCCTCTCCCGTTATACACAATGTTATAATAGCTCTTTTTTCTTTTGGCTCTGAATCTTGCGGCACAAATCTCCCCAGCCCCGTCTTGTCTTTATCGATTATTTCAACAATTTCGTCCAGCTGAGCATCCGGTAGAATCGCTCTGCGCGTTGCCTCCAAAACCATAACTGTATCAACTCTGCCCACTGTTTTTGTGGGAATTCCGGTTCTTTTAGTGATTATTTCTCCAAATGTTATCAAAGATCCCATGTCCACTAACAAAAGCACGCCTTTTCCTTCATCTGCCTTTTTCACCGTTTCAATAGTTCTTTCAAGTGCTGACTCAGGTTTTTCATCAAGGGACATCTCTATACCTACTGCGTGATTTACGCCTAAAAGCCGGTTGGCAACATCAGCCATTCCTTGGGCCACCCTGCCATGGGATAAAACTACCACGCCTACCCGTCCCCTCTTCATATCCATAGGCTTTGTAACAGTCCTGATATACATTGCTACAAATCCGATTTCGTCAGGCGGCAGTTTGTATCCTGATAATATCTCTACACGCTTTACCATTTCTTCGGCTATGCTGTATTCCAGTTTGTATTCATTCCTAATTTTCTCAAGCTGTGGATTTACAATGGGTTTTCCCATCTCAATTCTTTCAAGAGTTGCGCTTAAATGAATAGCCAAACAGTAAAACAAATGCTCATCAGCTTTGCCTAATCGTTTTTCCGCAATTTTTGTAATTTCCTCAGCCATATCTACTACTTTTTGTCCGACTATTCCTACCAAATCCTGTTTTGCAAGGGTTTGATGGCTGGTTTCAACCTGTCTTATTAATTGCTGAAATTTTATCTCAAGCTCCCCACCAATTACCCTGTTTATTACATCCTGTTTTAAGCCTTGCTTTTCAAGTTCCTGAAATCTTTCCTCGATGTATTGGTATATTTCGCGGGGTAATTCATATAGGTCGTCTTTAGGCCCTGCCTTAATATCGATCTTGCCCGGCACTACCAGTAAATCCCCTCTTAAAAAGCTCTCCACTTCAGGCTTTCGGCTTTCTATTTTCAGCAGTCCTCTTCGAACATGTGCCGGCAAATCAATTAAATCAACCTTTAAATAGTCTTTTTGGTCGCCTACATATGTCAAAAAACTTCTGGCGCACGCCACCTGAATATCGCTTCTAAGCTGTCCGATATTTCCCGGGCAATCGTATAGAAGTAAAGCTCTCAGTGCTTCCTGGGTCACCTTTATCCTGACATCTATCCTGTTTGCTTCCTGGCTAAAAAAATTTCTGATAATCTCGTATCTTTCATCAAGAGGTCTTGCTGAAAGCGGCGGAAGTTCAATAATCATCGGTATTCTTCGCCTAAAAGTCAAAAGGAGAACAGATTCAATATCTTCGGTAGTTGCTGCAATTATCAGCACATTTGCACTTCGCTCGGCATCGGTTTCGCCCATCCGCCTAAATTTTCCTTTATCCATAAGGTAATAAAGAAGCTCCTGGCCTTCAGGAGGAAGACGGTGGACCTCATCCAAAAACAAAATACCTCCATCGGCTTTTTCCACTAAACCTTCTTTCGGACCTACCGCCCCGGTATATGCGCCCTTCGCATGGCCGAAAAGTTGAGATAAGAGAAGCTGGGGGTTCTCCGCATAATCTGCGCAGTTGAAAATGATAAAAGGAGCGCCGTCAGGAAGAACGCCTACCTCTACCGCATAATCATACATAGCCTCTGCCAAGTTGCTTTTCCCTACTCCGCTGGGTCCTAAAATTAATGTATGAAGCCCATGGGGCGGATAGAGAATTGCGGCCTTAGCCTGCTGAATCTGGGGTTTTAAGCTGCCTTCAGAACCCACTATGTTTTTAAAGGCTGTTGATTCTTCAGGATATCGCGATTTTTGCGTATTCTGAAGATTTTCCTCCTGACCTTGTTCCGTCATTTCTTCTTTCCTGTCAAAATCACTCGACTCTTTTTCAATTTCTTCTCTTGTAGAAGACACAAGAAATCTTGATACTTCAAATCCTCGTTCTTGAATAATTTTGGTAAGCTGCCGGTTAGATATATCTTTGTTTTTTGATAAGATCTCCTTTATCTCCTGCACCAGATAAGGCTTGCGCCGTTCCCTAGAATCCGGAATATTAAGTTCGCTTCGCAGCGTAGTTACCGCATCTCTTCGCATACTAAGCATATCGGCCAGTTGTTCATCAGTATAGGGGTTTTTCTTGTCTTCCGATTCAATAAGTTTTCTAATTTTATCCTCCACAAATTCACCACCTTTCAATTTTCTTCTCTCTTAACACATTTTATGCAATTCTTGTACCAAATTATTTGAAGATTTTGTTGTTGCATATCACACCTGCTTTACCTAATTTTCCAATATCTCTATTCAACATTATATACCACAAAACCTACCATTTGAATATAGCATTATAAAACAAAAGACCTTATGCAGTCGCTTTTTTCGAGCTGACTGTATAAGGTCTTAATGTTTTAAGTGAACTACTTGGTATTGTGCCTAGCCATTTTTAAGGTTTTCCAGTAGATTTATTGGCATGAACTCTGTTTGTCCAAGTGCCAGCATATGATAATATAAAAACGCAACTTCTTCCACATACATGGCATTGAGTAAAGCTTTTTCCAGGGTTTGGCCTACGGCTAATACCCCGTGGTATTTTAAAAGGCACACATCGGAATCCTTCATAACATCTTCCATGCACTCAGCAAGATCGCAAGTGCCCGGCGGGGCATACTCCGCTACTTCTACTATATTTCCGCCGTAGTGAATCGCCTCAACAGTAACAGGCAGGATTTCTTTTGGCATACAGGCAAAAAGCGTGGCGTACCGGGAATGCGAATGGACGATTCCTGATGCCTTTTCTTTAATCTTATATGCCCTAACATGCATTTGAGTTTCGATAGACGGCTTATAAGGGGCATCGATTATATTCCCCTCCAAATCTACTGCTGCAATCATATCGCTTCTGAGCTCCTGCCTTGATATCCCTGAAGGAGTTATGTAGACTACTCCTTTTTCCCTGTCAATCGCACTGACATTGCCGGATTTATGTTTGAACAAACCGATTTCTTCCGCTTTCTTGGCAGTGCGGACAACTTCTTCTTTAAGTTCTATTTCTTTCATAGCTTCGCCCTCCCGCAATTTTTATTTAGCCTTCGAAATTAATTCTTCAAATTCCTCTTCATTTAATATTTTAACTCCTAGTTCCAATGCTTTGGTATATTTTGATCCGGGGTCTTTTCCAACTACTACATAATCTGTTTTCTTGCTGACACTGCTTGTCACATTGCCTCCAAGACTTTCAATAATGGCCTGGGCTTCGGCGCGGCTGTATTTTTCAAGGGCTCCGGTTAAGACAAATGTAAGGTTTTCAAGAGGCTTTGGACCGGCTTTTTCTTCATACGTCATATTTACACCGGCCTCTTTTAGCCGCTGTATCATTCGCTTTGTCTGCTCTTGCGCAAAAAAAGCAATTATGCTCTGAGCCATTTTGTCCCCGATTTCAGGAATTTGTGTCAGCTCTTCGTGAGTGGCATTTTGAAGTCTGTCCATCGTTTTAAATTCCTGTGCCAGTGTAAGGCTTGCTTTTGAGCCGATAAGGGGTATACCCAGTGCATATATAAGCCGGTTCAAGGGCTGCTTTTTGCTGTTTTGAATCGCTTCAATAAGATTGCTTGCGGATTTCTCGCCCATCCGCTCCAGCGAAACCAAATCTTCTTTCTTTAGAAAATATAAGTCAGAGGGGTCTTTTATAAGATTTGCAGAAAGAAGAAGTGAAACAATGGCAGGCCCCAGTCCTCGGATATCCATGGCATCCCTTGATGCAAAATGTATAATTCGCCGGCGTATCTGGGCAGGGCAGGCAACGCCGGTACATCTATATGCAACTTCATCCGGTAGCCTTATAACTTCAGCTCCGCACTCCGGGCAATGTGTCGGCATTTTAAATTCCTTTTCATTTCCTGTTCGCTTTTCTTTAATTACTGCCACGACCTCCGGAATGATGTCTCCTGCCTTTTGAACTATGACATGATCGCCTATCCGTATATCTTTTTCCTTTATATAGTCTTCATTGTGCAATGTAGCTTTGCTGACGGTAGAGCCTGCTATCCGCACAGGAGTCAGCACTGCGTTAGGTGTTAGAACTCCCGTTCTTCCAACTGTTACAATGATATCCTTGATTACAGATTCCTTTTGTTCCGCTGGAAATTTATAGGCTATGGCCCAACGGGGTGTTTTGGCGGTAGATCCAAGTATCCTTTGGAATTCTAAGGAATTTACCTTGATCACCATACCATCTATTTCATAGGGCAGTGAATGCCGCTTTTCCTGCCAGCTCATACAATAGTTTACTACATCATCAAAATTATTAAAAAGCCTTATATGTTCATTTACTCTAAAACCGCACTCCTTATAATATTCCAGTACCTCAAGATGTGTGGTAAATTCTATTCCCTCTACATATCCCAGGGCGTACATAAAGGTAGAAAGGGGTCTTTGAGCAGTAATTTTCGGGTCAAGCTGCCGTATGGAACCTGCTGCCGCATTGCGGGGGTTTGCAAAGGGCGCAAGTCCTGCTTCCTCTCTTTCCTCATTAAGCTTTTTAAAGCCTTCTTTTGAAAGATAAACTTCGCCTCGAACCTCTATTATGGCAGGCGTCTTCTCCGGCGGCACCCGAAGCCGAAGAGGCACGCTTTTTATTGTCTTTACATTTTGAGTTACATTTTCACCTACTATGCCGTCTCCCCTGGTGGCTGCCGTCGCAAGAAGGCCATTTTCGTAGGTAAGGGAAATTGCAAGGCCGTCAATTTTAAGTTCAACTACATATTCTACATTATCGCCTACTGTTTCCGTAACCCGCCTGTGAAAATCCCGAAGCTCTCCTTCGTCAAAAGCATCGGCAAGGCTTATCATGGGCTCCCTGTGGGTTACACGTTCAAAATAAGGCAGGGGCTCGCCGCCCACTCGCTGAGAAGGTGAGTCAGGGGTTATAAGTTCAGGAAACTTTTTTTCTAAGGCAATTAGCTCTCTCATGAGTTTATCATATTCGGCATCGGTAATTTCAGGACTATCCAACACATAATAGCGGTAGTTGTGGTAGTTGATTTGCTCTCTCAGTTCCTTTATCCGTTTTTCGGCCTCTTTTATGTCCAAAAGATTCACCCTTCCTTTTTCCGATTTACGCCTTGGTTATCGGCGCATACTTTAAAATAAGGTGCTTTTCGCCTATATCAGGAAAATTAATGAAAACCTCTGCATCCTCATCCATGCCTTCTATATCAACAACTACGCCTTCTCCCCATTTTGCATGCTTTACCTTATCGCCCGGTTTTAATGTTCCCACAGGCTTGGGCTTTTCGTAAACTTCGCCAGATTTAAAATAAGATTTGGCAGGTTTGCTCTCTTCTTCTTTGCTTTCACCGGTATCTAAATACTCCGGTGAAATTTCCTTTAAAAACCTTGATGCCATGTAATAAGAGGTGTTGCCGTAGAGATTTCGGCTCCATGCCCTTGTTATATAAAGCTTTTGTTTTGCTCTGGTAATACCTACATAGCAAAGCCTGCGCTCTTCTTCCAACTGGCTGCTTTCTGTAAGTGACCTGGAATGGGGAAATATGCCTTCATCCATTCCTGTTAGAAAAACCACAGGAAATTCTAGCCCCTTTGCACTATGCAGCGTCATCAAGACTACTGTATTTTCTTCATCTTGCATATTATCCACATCAGATACCAGTGCAAGCTCTGCTAGAAAATCTTCCAGATGAGCATCAGGCATTCTTTCTTCGAACTCTCTTGCGGCGCCTATCATTTCTTGAAGGTTTTCTACACGGCTTATTGCATCAGGTGTGTTTTCGTTTTCTAATTCTTTCATATAGCCGGTTTTCTCTAGAATATATTCCATTAGCCCTGCTATACTCATTTCCTTTGAGGTGTTTATAAAGTCTTCTATCATTGCAAGGAATTTAGAAAGCTTGGATTTAATAGATGCCGAAATCGGCAGCTCATCTATATTCTTTATGGCATCAAATATGCTCATTCCATTTTCTTCTGCCACAGCTCTCACTTTTGCAACTGTAGCCTCTCCTATTCCTCGCTTCGGGACATTTATTATTCTTGTAAGGCTTACATCATCAGAGGGATTTGCTGCAAGTCTTACATATGCCAAGATATCCTTTACTTCTTTTCGCTGATAGAACTTTAATCCACCGATTATCTTATAAGGAATACCGGTTTTCACAAAAGCATCTTCCAAAACTCGAGATTGAGCGTTAGTCCTATAAAGCACCGCTATATCTTTAAAGTTCATGCCGCTTTCAAATGTCAGTTCTTTGATCTTTGAAGCAACGAAATACGCTTCTTCAAGCTCATTATCAAGTTCTGCCAGGGTGATTTTTTCGCCTTTGTTGTTTTGTGTCCAAAGCTTCTTCTTTTTTCTGCTGTAATTGTGATCTATAACTTCGTTTGCCGCATCCAGGATGGTTTGGGTTGACCGGTAGTTTTGCTCAAGCCTTATTACTGTCGCATCGGGAAAGTCTTTTTCAAATTCTAATATATTTCTAATATCGGCTCCTCGAAAGCTGTATATACTCTGGTCATCATCGCCTACAACACAAAGATTTCTGTGCTTTGCCGCCATTAGTTTTATCAGCTCATACTGAGCCATGTTTGTATCCTGATACTCATCGACCAAGATATATTTGAATCGATTCTGGTAGTAATCAAGTACTTGTGGAAATGTCCTAAAAAGCTCTACGGTCTTCATTATGATATCGTCAAAATCTAAGGCATTGTTTTCCTGGAGCTTTTTTTGATAGAGCATATATATTTTTGCCATGGTGCTTTCACGAAAGTTTTCTGCCTTGTCTACGCATTTTGCAGGTTCCATTAGGCGATCCTTTGCCCTTCCTATATAGTTTAGGACTGCGGAAGGCGGAAATTTTTTGTCGTCGATATTCAGTGCTTTAAGGCATTGTTTCATAAGTGCCTGCTGGTCTTGAGTATCAAAAATTATAAAGTTTCTTTTGTAACCCAGCTTATCGATATCCCCGCGCAAAAACCGCACACAAGCGGAGTGAAATGTGCTAATTAGTATGTCATCGCTTTGGGGAAGCATTGAATTTACTCTTTCTTTCATTTCTTGAGCAGCCTTGTTTGTAAAGGTTATAGCAATTATGTTTTTGGGGTCTGCGCCAAGATTATTTACAAGATAAACTATCCTGTAAGTAAGAACTCTAGTCTTGCCGCTGCCTGCTCCTGCAAGAACCAAGAGAGGCCCTCCTGTATGTGTAACCGCTTTTTTCTGCTGCGGATTTAAATTATCTAAAAAATTCATTGAAAACCTCCTGATAAAAAAGAAACGTGACGACCACGTTAATTTTCTTGCTTACGCGACTTTTCAAGTCTTTCGAGTACAAGATTGTAGCCGTCCGAACCATAGTGCAAAAAACGCTTTACGCGGCTTATAGTGGCAGTGCTGGCTCCTGTGGCTTCGGCAATATCGGTATATGTGCGGCCCTCTTTGAGCATGATTGCAACCTGCAGCCTCTGGGCCATGGCCTGCAGTTCTCCTACCGTGCATATATCCTGAAAAAATCGGTAGCATTCGTCTTTGTCTTCCAAAAGCAATATGGCCTCAAAAAGTTGGTCGATATATGGGTCGTCTACTTTCCTTACTTTCATTTTTATATGCCTCCTTGCGCATAGGAGCCTGCCCGCCGCCTTATTCGGCAAGCTCTTTTAACACATATGTGTAAATACGTAAGTTTTTAAATAATGTGTCTATTTTTATGTATTCGTCCTTCTGGTGTGCTAAATCCTCATCATCTGGAAAGCTGGGACCAAATGCCACGCAGTTGTCAAACATCCTGGCATATGTGCCCCCGCCTATAGTAAAGCAGTAGGCCTTTTCCCCGGTAACTTTCTCATAAGCCTTTTTCAGCTTTTGTATTAATATGTTGTCTTCCGGCACGTAATGGGGCTCTTTGTTGTGAATATCGGTAATTTGTATAGGCTCCGGAGTATGTTCTCTAATTTCACTGATTACCATATCGCCGGTATATTTAATAGGATAGCGAATATTTATGGTGACTGCGGCATTTTCTGCCCCTATATCAGCGATGCCCACATTTAGTGTAAGGGGACCTGAGATTTCGTCCTTAAAATCTACACCTAAACCGCATCCTGTGGTGTCAAGACCTATTTTATCATCTAAAAATCTTACAAAAGGGGCCTTTGGACCGCATATATTCATACTTCCAAGAAGCCTTACAAGCAGCATAATGGCGTTTTTGCCGGTTTCGGGTCTGCTGGCATGGGCAGAGATGCCATAGGAGTTTATGATTATCTTGTCGCCTTCCTGGGCTACCTCAAAGTTTCCTCCTATTTGTTTACCTATAGTATCGATAGCATTTTTGACTTCATCTATATCGCCTAATATCACGGCTTCTGCATAATCCGGCACCATATTAGGTCTGGTTCCGCCTTTTATTGAAAGTATTTTTATGCCGTCACCCTCTTCTTTGCTTTCAAGGGATGCGGCAAAAGAAAACGTTAAAATGCCTTTTTCACCGTTTATTATAGGATAGGAAGCATCTGGCGAAAATCCCATGGTTATAGGTTCGTCATGAGTTTTATAGTATTTCATGCATTCAAAATCGCTTTCTTCATCAGTGCCAAAAATTACGCGAACCCTTTTATTAAGGATTACTCCGGCATCTTTAAGTGTTTTTAAAGCAAAAAGCGCTGTCATGGTAGGCCCTTTGTTATCGATGGCGCCTCTTCCATATATTTTACCATCACATATTTCGCCGCCGTAAGGGGGATAGGACCAACCGCTGCCTTCTGGCACTACGTCAAGATGCACCAGTACCCCAACTATTTCGTCTCCGCTTCCCAGCTGCGCCCATCCTGCATAGTTGTCAAGATTTTTAGTCTCAAGGCCGAAGCCTTCCGCAAGACCTAAGGCATACTGTAAAGCTTTTGCCGGACCCTCTCCAAAGGGCATGCCTTCTTTTGGCTCTTCTTTTACGCTTTTTATTTTTATGATATTGCAAACAGCTTTTACAAGTTCCTCTTCGTTAGCTTTTATAAAATCATCCATTTCATATCCTCCTGTCGCAAAATCGAGTAATCTAGTATATATTATTTCAACTTCGAACTGCTAAATCCTCTTTTAATGTAAAAAAATAAGCGAATAAACAAGGTGTGCCTGAATATTCGCCAAAAACTCAGTCTACGACTTCTACCGTAATTCCATTTTTTTCAACAGCGCTGCGCAGCGGATTTATGACTTCACCGCTTTTTTGCGCATCAAAAGCAGATCCTAAGGATTTACCCACGATTATATGTGTGATTTTATTTTCTTTCGAAAAGTTTGCAAGTGTTGTATATACTTCTTCGCCGGTGAGGATGGAAACTGTGCCTCCCAGCTTTTTTGCAAGCTCAAAAAGCTCCAGTAAAATCTTATGATCTTTCAAGTCTTTATTGAGGGCTTGTTTTTTATTTACATATATTACTACGAATTGGCCGTTGCACTCACGCGCCCTTTCAGCGCCTCGCTTTATCAATCTTTCACAACTTTTTTGGGGCGTTACGCAGACCATAACCCTGTGCTCTATCTCAGGGTCAAAAACGACCATCATGGCAAATCTCCTCTCTCACCCTTGCTCTCTATTCTTTTAATTTTATTATAACTGAAACGGCAAATTTTCGCAATAAAATAGGGGCGACAGCATTTGCCCGCCCCTTTAGGTTCTATTCACTTATGCCGTTACTTCTTTCTTTTTGCCCTTTTTTCTATCTGATGTAACAATAATAGGTTCATCTCTATTGAGTATTACTTCTTTAGTTATGACGCATTTTGCAATATCGCTTCTCGATGGAAGTTCATACATAACATCCATCATAACTTCTTCAAGTATTGCTCTTAGGCCTCTTGCTCCTGTTTTTCTTCTTATGGCTTCTTTTGCTATAACTTCTAAGGCTTCATCAGTAAATTCTAACTGCGAGTTATCCATTTCAAAAAGTTTTTGATACTGTTTGACAAGTGCGTTCTTTGGTTCTGTCAGTATCTTTATAAGCGCAGCTTCATCAAGGGCGGAAAGTGTCACAATTATGGGAAGCCTACCTACAAACTCAGGTATCATGCCGTATTTCAGCAAGTCTTCCGGCATTATCTGCTGCAGGATTTCTCCTACCTCCATATCCTTCTTGCTGTGAATCTCAGCTCCAAATCCCATAGACTTCTTACCTGTTCTGTTTTGAATAATATCGGTGATACCCTCAAAGGCACCGCCGCATATGAACAATATATTGGTAGTATCTATTTGGATAAATTCCTGGTGCGGATGTTTGCGTCCTCCCTGAGGCGGAACGCTGGCTACCGTACCTTCCAATATCTTTAGTAGGGCCTGCTGCACGCCTTCCCCGGATACATCCCGGGTTATAGAGGGATTCTCGGATTTGCGCGCTATCTTATCTATCTCGTCAATATAGACGATGCCCCTTTCTGCTCTTTCTACGTCGTAGTCCGCTGCTTGAATCAACTTTAAGAGGATATTTTCCACATCTTCGCCTACATAGCCTGCCTCTGTGAGAGTTGTAGCGTCAGCTATGGCAAAAGGCACATTTAGTATTTTTGCAAGGGTCTGGGCCAGAAGGGTTTTGCCGCTTCCGGTAGGTCCCAACATCACTATATTGCTTTTTTGAAGTTCCACATCATCCGTCTTGTTCTGATAGTTTATCCTCTTATAGTGGTTGTATACTGCTACGGAAAGCGTCTTTTTCGCCTGCTCCTGCCCTATTACATATTGGTCCAGGATGCTTTTGATTTCATGAGGTTTAGGAACATCTGTAAAATTTATCTCGGTCTCCTCGCCAAATTCCTCTTCGATTATTTCATTGCAAAGTTCGATGCATTCATCACAAATATATACACCGGGACCTGCTACTAACTTTCTTACCTGATCTTGGGTTTTGCCGCAAAACGAGCATTTAAGCTGCCCTTTCTCATCGGTAAATTTAAACATAATCTGTTCACTCCTTTCCGGCTTTTAACTCCTCTTACTAATCACCTCGTCAATTAAGCCGTAATCAAGAGCTTCACTTGACGACATAAAATAGTCTCTGTCTGTATCACTTTGAATTTTTTCAATGCTCTGTTTCGTATGTTTTGCAAGGATTTCGTTTAGTAATTCTCTTAAGCGCAAAATTTCCCTTGCATGTGTTTCTATATCAACCGCCTTCCCTTCGACTCCGCCCCAGGGCTGGTGAATCATGATTCTTGAATTAGGCAGTGCAAAGCGCTTGCCTTCAGCTCCTGCCGCAAGCAGCACTGCTCCCATACTGGCGGCAAGTCCCATACAGATAGTAGACACATCAGGTTTAATATACTGCATTGTATCATAAATAGCAAGTCCTGCCGTTACAGAACCGCCGGGGCTGTTAATGTAAAGGCGCACATCCTTATCCGGGTCTTCTGATTCCAAATACAATAGCTGGGCTATGGTAAGGCTGGCCACTGTATCATCAATTGCTGACCCTAAGAATATAATTCTCTCTTTTAAAAGCCGTGAATAGATATCGTAAGCTCTTTCGCCGCGACTTGTTTGCTCAACAACCATAGGTACTAAACTCAATTTAACCAACCTCCTTTATTCTTCCGTCTTCTCCGGGATGCTTTCATTTTCAGTTTCGGCTGCTGCATTTTCATCTTCAGTATTTACTTCATCTTTTACTTCTTCTGATTCTATTATATCATTTTTTATTTTATCTTCCACTTTTTCAGTTATAACAGCGTTTTCTATAACTAGATCGAAAATCTTATCTGTTAAAATCATATCCTTTATCTGTGCGATGCCCTGAGGAGTTAGCGACTTCTTATATTCTTCCACAGGCGTCTTGGAAGACTCAGCAAATTCCTTTATTTTCTCTTCCAACTCTTCATCGCTTACAGTAATATTTTCTGCTTTTCTTATTTCTTCAAATATCAGAGATGTTTTTACATTGCGCACTGCCGCATCTCTGTAACGTTCTCTTAAGTCTTCAAGGCTCATGCCTGTAGACTCAAGATATGTGGAAAGGTCATATCCGAAGGTATCCCTTAAGTTTATTGCAAGCCTTAAAATAATATTGTCAGTTTCATGGTCTATCATTACGTCAGGAATCTCAACTTCTGTTTCTTCTATTAGTTTATCTATAATAGAGGTTCTAAGGGATCTTTCTTCTTTGGATTTTGCATCCTCTTGAAGTTTCTTTTTGATGTCTTCTTTCAGTTCTTCTAATGTATCAAATTCGCTGACATCACTTGCAAAATCATCGTCTAGCGGAAGAAGTTCTTTTACTTTTATTTCTTTTAAGGTTACATTAAAAACTGCCTCTTTGCCGGCAAGTTCTTTTGAGCCGTAATCCTCAGGAAATGTAACGGTTATGTCTTTGGTTTCGCCGGGCTTCATTCCGATGATTTGTTCCTCAAAACCCTTAATAAATGAACCGGAACCTAATTTTAGAACATAGTTTTCCGCACTTCCGCCTTCAAAAGGCTCATTGTCTATATAACCTTTAAAGTCTATAGTAACTATATCTCCATCTTGAGCCGGTCTGTCTTCAACAGCCACAAGACGTGCATTTTGTTCCTGCATCATTTTGAGCCGTTCTTCCACTTCTTCCTCGGTTACTTCGTAAACAGTCTTTTCTACTTCAAGGCCTTTGTATTTATTAACCTTGGCTTCCGGCTTTACCACAACTTCTGCCGTAGCAAGCACCGGCTTTCCGGCTTCGATCTGCTGAACATCGAACTTGGGCTCGTCTACCGGCTCAAGGTTGTATTCCTCAATGCCTTTTTCGTAAGCTTTAGGCAGTAGAATTTGTAGTGCATCTTCATAAAACACTTCTACGCCATAGTGTCTTTCGATAAGCTTTCTTGGAGCCTTTCCCTTTCTAAAACCGGGAACTGCAAAACGCTTAGCATTCTTTCGATATGCTTGCTCGATTGCCTCTTCAAGTTTGTCTGCATCTACTTCAAAGCTCAAGTAAGCAGTATTTTTTTCTATCTTTTCCAGATTAACCTTCATTATGCTCCTCCTTGCGATCGCCAAAAAAATATAAGATTTTATCTTTCATTTGTGCAATTAGCTATATTATAGCATAAAAAAATTGTGCATTCCAAGAACAATTTTTAATAAAACAACACCTCGGCGTTTGAAAACCGAGGTATTAAACCCGCAAATTTTAAAATGTAATAAAATGGTGCGGGCAAGAGGATTTGAACCTCCATGGGATAAATCCACCAGATCCTAAGTCTGGCGCGTCTGCCAGTTCCGCCATGCCCGCATGGTGGGTCATGGAGGACTCGAACCTCCGACACCCTGATTAAAAGTCAGGTGCTCTGCCGCCTGAGCTAATGACCCTTGGCTGGGGCGGCAGGATTCGAACCTACGATGCAGGAGCCAAAGTCCTGTGCCTTACCGCTTGGCTACGCCCCATTAAAAAATAAAATTTAATAACTTGCGATAAAATTATGGGGTGGATAGTGGGATTCGAACCCACGGCCTCCAGAGCCACAATCTGGCGCTCTAACCAAGCTGAGCTATACCCACCACAATGGCGCACCCGAGAGGATTCGAACCTCCGACCCACGGATTAGAAGTCCGTTGCTCTATCCAGCTGAGCTACGGGCGCATTGATAAGATGGAGCGGGAAACGGGATTCGAACCCGCGACATTCAGCTTGGAAGGCTGACGCTCTAGCCAGCTGAGCTATTCCCGCATGGTCGGGGCAGAGGGATTTGAACCCCCGACTCCATGGTCCCAAACCATGTGCGCTACCAAACTGCGCTATGCCCCGTCATCTTTGAGACAATCTATAGTATACATTAAATAACTTTTTGCGTCAAGATAATTTTAACATAATTTCTCCGGTATTTCAAACCCGTTATTTGACCTGCACATGGTGCGCAAAAACATCTTTTCTGGCAATTTCCAAAATCCCGAAAGTCCCCGGTCCGCCTTGCTTTGGCAAAGTTACGCTGCCGGGGTTAAACAGCAGCACTCCGGCAACTTTTAAGTTTTCGGGAATATGAGTATGGCCAAATATAACGATTTCGGCTGAAAGATTCTTTGCTCGCTCCAAAAGCTTATTTACGCCATATTTTACCTGATAAGTATGGCCATGAGCCAGAAAAATCTTTTTTCCTTCAATTTCTATAAGTCTTTCAGCAGGTGCTATACCTATGGGATCGCAATTTCCCGCAACACAGTATACCTTGTATCCCAATCTTTCAATAAATTTTGCATCAGATACTAAATCGCCTGCATGAATTATGGTATCAATTTCTTTATTCGTTTCACTCATGTATTCCAAGACTTTTTGTGTAGCGTTCTTCATGCCATGAGTGTCGCTAAGCACTCCTATTTTCAAGCTTTGCCTCCTTGAGATATATTTATAAGGTGTGTCTTCATTTTCTTTATGGCCTTTGCCCTATGACTAATTGCATCCTTTGCTTGAGGTCCTGCTTCAGCAAGGGTTTTCTCCAACTGTGGGACAAAGAAAATCGGATCATAACCAAATCCGTCGCACCCTGCAGGCTCCAAAGCTATGTATCCTTCCAACTTTCCTTCCTCAATAAAGGTCCCTCCATCAGGCAGCACAAGAGCCAGCACGCATACAAATTCAGCTTGCCTTTTTTCGAAAGGTACATCCTTAAGTTCGTTAAGGAGTTTTTCAATATTATCTTTGTCAGAGGCCCCCTGCCCCGCATACCGGGCCGTAAAAACCCCGGGCCTTCCCGAAAGTGCTTGCACTCTAAGGCCGGAATCATCTCCCAATGCCGGCATCCCGGTTTTTGTGCAAGTTATTTTAGCTTTTAAAAGGGCGTTTTCCTCAAAAGTTGCGCCATCTTCGGTAATTTCAATCTCCGGAAAATCCTCCAGCGACATGAGCTTTACAGGAATATCCTCCAGCATTCTTTGAAACTCTAAAAATTTGCCTTTGTTTTTTGTAGCAATCACCAGTTCCATAGGCCTTTTCTCTAAATATCCTCCAGTATCCGTTTTTGTATCCTTATAAGTTCAGAGATGCCTTTAAATGAAAGATCCATCAGATCATTTAATTCTTCCCTAGTAAAAGGAAATGCCTCTCCCGTTCCCTGTATCTCTACTATCTGCCCCTTATCGGTCATAACCATGTTCATATCTACTTGGGCGCATGAATCCTCTTCAAAATTCAAATCAAGCATCTTATAGCCATTTACAATGCCGGCACTAATAGCCGCCACATGGCTTCTGATGGGACTTGCCTCAATTGTTTTACTGTCAATCAAGGTCTTTACGGCATCTGCCATAGCAATAAACGCCCCGGTTATTGAAAGCGTTCGCGTACCTCCGTCAGCTTGAAGTACATCGCAATCAAGCCATATAGTTCTTTCGCCTAATGCAGTAAGATCAACTACTGACCGCAGTGCCCTGCCTATAAGTCTTTGGATTTCCATAGTTCTGCCGCTGGGTCTTAGTGTCTCCCGCACATTTCGAACACCTGTGGCCCTGGGAAGCATAGAGTACTCGGCAGTTATCCAGCCTTGCCCCTTTCCTCTGAGAAAATGAGGAACTTTATCCTCTACCGTAGCTGTGCAGACTACTTTCGTATCTCCGGCTTCGATAAGCACTGAACCCTCTGCATATTTGTTAAAATGTCTTGTTATAGTTATGGGCCTTATTTCGTCATAAGCCCTTCCATCTGCTCTTTGCAAAAAAATATCATCCTCTCTAAATCTTTCAACAGTCCTATTTTTCTTTGATGGTACGCCTAAAATATCCGCCTTTTGTCGCTCTGGTATCCATAACGGTAACAAAGGCGGAATTGTCATTTTCCTCTATGACCTTCAAAAGGCTGTCAAGGTCCTTCCTCGGTAAAGATACAATAAGGACCTTTTTTGGCCCTTCTTTTCCTTTGCCTTCCAAAACTGTAACACCAAAATTCATATTTCGAATCAGTAAACAAAGATCCTCGCGTTCTGTAATAACCTGAACTGTCATCAAGCCTATTGCCAGTTTTTCTTCGATAAAACTTCCTACCACATTTCCTGTCGCAAAACCCAATGCATAAGCCAGAAGGTTTAAAGGATTGTCCAGGCTATTTACCACTTTGTTAAGCGCGGTTATGTATATGATAACTTCGCAAAATCCTATGCAGCCTGCTATGACTCCCTTTCCTCTGACAATCATCAGTGTTCTGACGGTTGACAGGGAAACATCAGACACACGAGCAAGAAAGATCAGCAGATACCCGCCGATTGAAGCTAACAAAGCATCTCCCCCCACATGTAAAAATCAAACATATCATATCAGACCCTAATTTTGGTGTCAATCAGTCTTTTGGCTGAAATAGTCGATTATCCCCTGGCATATCCCTTCGGCGGCTCTTTGTCTGAAGCTGTCATCCATTAAAAGCGCAAAATCGTTAGGATTTGTCATGAAGCCGACTTCCACCAGTACTGAGGGCATCTTTGTCTCTCTGGTGACTACAAGGCCCGGGCGCTCTACTATTCCTCTATTGTTTAAATTTATGGCACTTATCAAAGCTTTTTGCACCGCCTGGGCAAGAAGTTTCTTTTCTGCCGTGGGATAATATAGGGTTTCGGTTCCGGAAGGAGTGGAACCGGTTGTGGCATTACTGTGTATGCTTATAAACAGGTCGGCGTTTAAATCATTTGCCATATTCGCTCTTTCATACAAGCCCACGTATGTATCATCATCTCTTGTCATATAGACTTCGGCGCCGTTATCTTCAAGAACTTTTGCAAGCTTAAGGCCAATTCCCAGATTAATGTCCTTTTCCTGCACGCCATTTGCCAAAGCTCCGCACTCGCTGCCGCCATGGCCGGGGTCCACTACTATTTTCTTTCCTGTAAGCAGGCCTTCGGCAGCTGTTTGTGATGGGTACATTTCAAGCCTTATAAGGGATGATGGAGAATTTGACAGCAGCTGCCCCGTAGAGTAAGAAGCAGCATAGAATGTGATTTCAAGATTGCTGGCATTTCCGTCTTTTATCTTTGAAAACTCTATCCTGTCTATTACTCCATTGTTTACATTTATTGTTCCGCTGTTTGCCAAATCTTCTCCAAGTCCTGCATTATACGCAGTAAGTTTAAACTTCTTCTTATTTTTTCCTTCGGTAAATTCATAATTGATTTTGCCGTCAGCATCAATATCTATAAATGCTACTCCACCTTGATTTGTAACCTCAATATTCGTGATGGTATCAATTTTAGAAAAAACAACCGATATATCGCTGCTGTTTTGACTTACTTGATAAGCAGCGTCCTTCTTTAAGTCAAAAACTACGCGCACGGTATCATCGGAAAATTGCCCCAGCCTTATATTTTCTACGAAATCGTTGTCCGGTGTATCCACCGAGGTTTTCTCTCCCAGTTTGATATTTTTGATATCAAGCACCAGTCTGTCGGGGTTTGAAAGGAGAAAATAATTTATGGTACAGCTGTCTGCTGCTTCTATATTTACCTTTAAATCTCCGTCGTCTTTCTTTGCCGTCACATCTTTTAAAACGGTATCAAAAGTCAAATACAAGTTCTTTTTATCTGATGAGCTGCTTATTTTAGGACTAGCTGCAGATTTTAGATTTAAAACAATTCGTGCAGTAGGAGGATCCACTGATATTTCCCCTGCAATTGCCTTATCTAAAAATTCACTGTCCACATCAAAAACGTTTTCCTTTGTTCCAAGGTTCGCCTCAACGTCGATTGCAAACTTACCCTCAATATCAGTATTTACTTCACTGTAGTTCAGCGGTCCGTCTCCCATAATTACAACTGCAGGTTTGCCATCCACTACTTCATAGGAAAAACCCGTTATCTTAGTTTTGCCGCTGTTTATTACGACTCTGCGCTGATCATTGTCCCAAGTTACATCAGCTCCTAGGGATTCGCTTAAAAATCGCAGGGGTACCAGCGTCCTGTCGTTTACTATTGTGGCAGGGGCGTCAAGGGTGATTTCTTGCCCATCTACTACTGCTTTTTTATCATCAATCTTTAGTGTAATATTTTTGGAAGCTGTGGCAACTTTCACCAGCCTGTTTGTATTGTCCCAGGCAACCTGTGCCCCCAGGTTTTCAGAAATAACTCGCACAGGTGCCAGTGTCCGATCATTTACTATAACCGGCGGCACATCGGAATCAACTTTTTGTCCATTTATGTAAATTTCGATAGGCTTTGCATCTGCAAGAGCGTATGCGGGAAGGCCTATAAATAAAAGAAAGATTGCGGCTGCGGCAAATATTTTCTTTAGCATGTCTTTGAAAACCTCCTATGATAGCTGCAGTTAGTCTAGTAATAATAAATCACATATTAATAACTTCGACTCTATAGCTTAAAATCCTCTATAAAAAAATAAGTGTAATCAAATTGTAAAATATGAAAAAGACAAATAAAGACTGTTTAAAGCTTTACCGCTCAAAACAGCCTTCCTCTCAAGGCGCTGAATTTCCTATTTTACCTTATTATACCATTTTTCAGGTTTGATCGGGTCTTTAATGCTCATATTGCTCGTAACGTAATCTAGCTTCTTGCCATTTACTAAAAGCTGAACCTGGTCAATGCCGTCGATAGAAGTAAGGGTTCGCACTACAGAATCTATTGCAATTTCGGCATACTGAACTTCATCATTAAATGCAAAAAGCGCATCTAAATCCAGGTCAATCTCCGCTGTTCCGTCTTTTATTTGAAATTCCCTGATTTTCATTTTGTTTGGAAAAACACTTATGCCCTCTATTCCCTCTATACCTTCTGACAAATATCTTAGTGCTTCTTTTGCCCTGTCTTCCGCCGATGTTTTATCGGTCTTGATAGTCAAAGGAATTAAATATTTTTTGTTACTATCGGTATAATAGACAGTAATGTATTTACTAAGTTCTGCCGGATTGTCCTTGTCTTGTGCGTATTGCTCCGGGTTTACCGGGTTTATGAACTTAGGTCTTTCCAGCATGCTCGCAAAAGGTTTGCCATTTACGCTGATATTTATATGAAGGATATTGTCACACTCTGTAAGGGTATAGACGATTTGTTTTACTGCAAGTTCAGTTAATTCCCTGGAAACATCCACTGATACAATATCCTGATTTATATTCAAACTATTTATCTTTACATCTGATACGCCGCTTTCAAATCCTTCCGGCACATCGCCTGAAAACAGCAAATTAATGGTAGTGCTGACCTTTTCTATATAATTGTCTGAATTTACATCGATATTATAGCTTACCGGCACAAGAAAGCCCGACTTTATATAATATATAAAAGCCATATTTTCCGCAGGAGGCTCTGCAGCTTGACCTAAAGGCTCTGCTCCCGGTGAATTGCCGCTGCAGCCTGCAAGCACAAAAATCATAAATAAAATTAATATGAGGTTGAGTGTTTTTTTCAAGCCCATTACCTTCTTTATGCTTCATATTAACTTTATTCTATCACATAAGCGGCTGTTTATCTACGGCCTTGGAAAGATTTTTCGTTTTTGCTTTAAAAGCCTTTTCTGAAGCTTATTTTCGTTTATTCGATAGCTTAAAGTAAAGAGGCTGTCGATTAAATGCACATTTTCTATAAGAATATCTTCATTTTCAAGTTTGATTTCTACCGGTGTAAAATTCCAAATGCCTCGAATGCGAGTTTTTTCAAGGATACCTGCGACTTTTTCAGCTTCGCCTTTTGGCACTGTCATTACCGCAATATCTATCTCGTTCTCTTTAATAAAATATTCAATCTCTTCTGTCGAATATATAGGGACATTATTAATTTTACGGCCTATCAAAGCAGGATTTGTATCAAAAACCGCCACTATATCAAAGCCATGGGTTCTAAACTCGCCATAATTTACCAAAGCCTGGCCAAGATTCCCCGCTCCTATAAGAACCATCTTATGCACTGTATCTAAACCTAAAATTTTAGATATTTCAAGATAAAGCTGTTGAACATTGTAGCCATAGCCTTGCTGGCCAAATTCGCCGAAATTGTTTAAATCCTGTCTTATTTGGGATGCGGTAAAACCTAAAATTTTACTAAGTTCTTGGGATGAAACCCGCTCCACGTTGTTCTTTAACAAATTCCCCAAGCACTCATAGTATTTAGGAAGCCGCTTTATAACAGCTACTGAAACCCTTTTTATTTCATCGGGTTGGTCCAAAAATATCACCCCGTTTGAGTTTGCTTTGTCATAAATATATCACAAGGGATTTTTTCAGTCAAATCAAACATTAAATCGGAAATTGATAATGTCGCCGTCCTGAACGATATATTCTTTGCCTTCAAGCCTGAGTTTTCCAAGTTCCCGAGCTTTTGCCATACTTCCGCCGCATTCTTTAAAATCCTTAAAGTTGATTACCTCTGCCCTTATAAATCCCCGCTCTATATCAGAATGGATCTTGCCTGCAGCAGCCTTCGCATTTGTTCCTTTCTTTATTGTCCATGCTTTGACCTCATCTTCGCCGGCAGTCAAAAAGGATATGAGATCCAATTTCTCGTAAATAGCCTTTGCCAGCATATCTATTCCAGACTCCTTAATATTCAGTTCCTTCATAAACTCAGCCCTGTCTCCTTCGTCAAGCTCGCTGAGCTCTACCTCTGTCTTTGCGCTTATTTCAAGCACCGGAAGATTTTTCTCTTTACAGTATCTGAGTACTTCTTCTCTTTGCTCCCACCCGTTTACCAGCTGGTCTTCGTCAATATTTACCACTATTATCATCGGTTTTGCAGTAAAAAAATCCAGATGTTCTATCATTTTTTTCTCTTCATCGGAAAGTTCTATATCAGAAACTCCTATCTCATTTTCCAGTGGCTCCCGAAGTTTTTTCAAGATTTCTCTTTCGGCTTCGGCCTCTTTGGTAATCTTTTTACTGGTATTTATTCGTTCAAGCCTTGTTTCCACAAGCTGCAGGTCTGCTAAAAGAAGTTCCAAATTAATATTTTCTATATCCCTTAAAACATCTATGGAGCCTTCCGGGTGTATTACATTTTCGTCCTTGAATGCCCTTACTATGTGAACCAGGCAGTCCACCTTCCTTATATTATCCAGAAACTGGTTGCCGCCTTTCCCTTCTCCTCTTGTAAGGCCCGGTATGTCTGTAACTTCTATCTGTGCATATGTAACCTTTTTCGGCTTGTAGATTTCGGCTAGAAAATCCACCCTTTCGTCCGGAACTTTTGCAAGGCCAAAATTCGCATCCAGTTTTCCGCTTTGGAAAGCGCTGGTCTCAATTCCTGCATGTGTAAGTAAATTAAAAAAAGTGGTCTTCCCCACTGTAGGTAAACCAATTAACCCAACTTTCACTTTAACATTCGCCTCCATTATTTAAATAATATATTTTCTTGGCTTTACTGAATAATGAATGAAGTTTACAAGATTGTTTATGTCAAAAACAGGAAGGCCTGATATATCATGTATCATCCGGGTAAAAGGACACATGTTAGTGCATTCCAAAATAATAGCTCCGGCGTCGGGATTTTCGGTGATAAATTCTTCTGTCATTTCCTTGATTTCATAATTTAATATTTCCAAATCTAGGTCAGGCTTGTTCCCTATAAAAACCGACGGAAATATCGCGTCTTCTTTCATCCCCTTTATTATAACAGGAATATCGTAAGAAGACCATCCCACACCTATTCCCATTATTTTGTTTGGCTGGGCGCCTTTAACTATTTTGTATTTCACCGGAAAATCAAATGTTTCAGCGTTTCCTATATCGCCCGGGAGCCTTGGGAAAATCGTGTCAAGCATTAGTATACCAATAGTTTGGCCGTAATTAGTATATCCGCCTTTGAATTTCACGAAATTCATCTCCTATTATTTGCCTTACCATCAATATAACAAAGAGGCGAGCAAAACTCAATAAAATCTCGCCGCTAAAATGGGAAATTGCGGCTCTTGAATTTTGTCACGTTTTATATTATAATAAATTTGCTGTCGCACTTAAATTTTGGAAATTGGGGATATAGCTCAGCTGGGAGAGCGTCTGGTTCGCAATCAGAAGGTCAGGGGTTCGATCCCCCTTATCTCCACCATATATGGGCACGTAGCTCAGGGGGAGAGCGCTTGACTCACATTCAAGAGGTCGCAGGTTCGAAACCTGCCGCGCCCACCATACCATATATATCAAGGCGTTCAGCAAGAACTGACTACTTGGTTTTTTGTCTTGACATATCCTGCAAAAGTGGTATACTGATAAGCGTCTGTAAAAGTTTCCGGGGATATAGCTCAGCTGGGAGAGCGCTTGAATGGCATTCAAGAGGCCAGGGGTTCGAATCCCCTTATCTCCACCAAATAAGAAATCTAAAACCCTTGTGATTAAACTCGCAAGGGTTTTTTGTATTTAACACAAGGAGTCAGTCCCTCTGTGCTGTTTCATCTCTTTAAGAGCGGCGCTTGCTTTCCATCTTTCTTTTCCGTGGTATATTACAAGAGGTATTATTATTGGAAGTTTATTTAGCTGTTCCTTTCTAACCTTTGATTCCCAGATTTCTAAAAAAAAAAGAAGAACCAACCGATTAAGATCAATTCTTCTTTTAATGTGCCGTGTCTTGCTAATAAGTGCATAAGTGAGTGCCTGATGCCATTATTAAGCTACCATTTCACTGTAGTTTACAATAAATACTTCTGCTTTGTTTTTCTTTATTTCTTCCACAATGGATTCTAATTTTAAGGCTGTTTTGGTATCTAGATAATACTCTCCACACTGCTTGCAGATATTTGCAGGCACATTTTTTATAATTATTATTCCTTCTCCAAAATCAACAATGTGATTTACTTTTCCCTCTGTCAAATTAGCTTTGCAAATAATGCAATTCATGGTACCTACCTCCTTCTAGTTTTTAAATCATCTAACCATTCGCTTTTACTCGGGTAGTATGCCGTTATCATCCAAATATTGTCCTCTTCCAAGGCACATACCACATGAATACTTTTATTATCAACTGTATTGCCTAGTATAAGGCAACTTGGATAAGGATAGTCATCTTCATAATACTCTATAATTTCTCCGTTTGAAAGGCAATTTATAATATCTTTAATCTTTATTCCTCTTTGCTGCATTCTAGTTAAAATATGTCCACTCCACTTTATCTTATCTTTTTTCAAAGCCTCTTTAATGCTATCCATATTAAATGCCATATTTACCTCCGTGCGCCTATCCTTTTACTGCTTAGATTGCTTTTAATTATATTATACAGTAAACAATAATAATATACCATGTTTGATTTAAGGCACAAAAAGGACATCTTCAGAGCATTTAAAAATACTACGTTTCCCGAGAGTAGATAAAAATAACGATATAATGATAAGAAAGACGCCTCCAGGTAAGCTAATACTTTTTAAGCCTACCTAATTGGCTGGTTAAAAAAAGAAGAACCAACCAGCTAAGGTCAGTTCTCTTGTGTATCAGTTACTTAATAAGTGTATAAGTGAGTGCTTGACGCCTTTATTTTATATACTTTTTCACATCATCTAAGCTTTCATAGTCAAAGATGCCATCAATTATAACTTCTAGGGTAACTGCATCTAATTTTGATATCTTGGATTTAAGTTCTTCCGGCAAAGGGCCGAACTTTCTGCTAAGTAGTTTTAGTGCAGTTTTCGCAAGAGCTGTTACTTGACCTTTTTCCAGCCCTTCTTCAAGTCCTTTTTCTAGGCCTTCTTTTAAACCTTCTTCTCTAAGTTTTTCAGCAAGTGTCATCACAACTTCACTCCCTTCGGGGTAAGTAGTTTCGATTTTCTTAACTATCTTGCTAACATCCGAGCTTGTTAAGCTCTTGTCTACACTGAATATATAGCGCATAAGTGTTTCAAAGTATTCGGTTGCTGTTTGTTTGTCTTCAAGTTCTTTTAGATATGCTATTGCTCTATCAATAGAATCCCATGCTCCTTTACCGCTTTTAGTAAATATGTCTCTTACTGTGGTAAAGAATATTTTAAGTTGCGCTTTTCCTTTTATTTCTTCATCTGTAAATCTTGATATATCATAAAGTAAATATTCATAGTTTGGTATGTATATCTTTACATCTTCGGGAAGCTTATCATATCCGGTTATCATCTCTTTAAGAGCGGTGCTTGCTTTCCATCTTTCTTTTCCGTGGTATATTACAAGAGGTATTATTATTGGAAGTTTATTTAGCTGTTCCTTTCTAACCTTTGATTCCCAGATTTCTATCATATACTTTAAGAGTTGAAATGCTATGTCCTTTGATGGATAGCTTTTATGTTCAAAGAGAAAGTAGATATAGCCTTGTGTATTATTTATGTTTACTTTAAATAAAAGATCTGAAAAGCTTTCTTCTAAGTCCTTGTTGATAAAGCTGTCTTTTTGAAGTTCAATAGTTTTAAGGTCTATAATATCTAATACGCTTTGAGGCAAGTAGTTAGTAAAAAAGTCCTCTGCTACTTCTACATTGCCGAATATTTCTTTAAAGAATTTGTCATGGGGGTTTTGTATTCCCATTTTATCACCTCTTTACCTTATTATACCTTATAATTTAAGAAGATAGTAGGGTTAAGATTTTAAGAAACAAGTAGGACGGATGAGCGCAGAGGGACTGACCCCTTGTGCTGCGTAGCATACGCTTTCCTCCATGGAATGAAATTTCGAGGGTTTCCTATGGTTTACCTATATAAATAAGGTGGGACAGCTCCCACCTTTAAGGCTATTTCAACAGTAAAGTTACAATTACACTAATAGTCCCGATAAGTACTGCTATTACAGAACCAATAGCCCATTTATTGGAATTATCAACCTTATCCTCTATTCTATCAAACCTAGCATCGGTTTTGCCGGATAAATCTTTAATTTCTTTATGGACTGCTTCAAACTTTGCATCGATTTTATCGGATAAATCTTTTATTTCCTTATGGACCATATCAAACTTTGCATCTACTTTATCAAATCTTGAATCCATTTCTTTTTTCATGGACTCAAACTTTGCATCTAATCTGTCAAATTTTGCATCCATATGATTTCTCAAATCGTTTATTTGCTGTGACAGATAAAAATATCCGGATTCATATATTTTTGGCTCAACAGGCCCTTTTGTGTTTTGTCCGTCGTTTCCTGTGCCTCCGGCATTAATTTCCTTTTCCGCCATATCCGTCACCTTCCCTCCTCTTGCTTAAGACAAGTATACCATGAATAACCGCAATTTTCCATAAAACCTCCGTTTTTCTGCTTTTTAAAACCGACTCATGGTTTAGATATAAAGAAAATTTAGCATGACGTGTCAAGAAGTGGCGGGTGGGGTAAACAGAATGGGCCCTCGGGAAGGCAGCCTTTTATGCTGACGGTGGTACGAATAACGCAGAGGGACTGACCCCTTGTGTTCTGCTGGCATGGCGGCGCGTAATAGCACAGAGGGACTGACCCCTTGTGTTGTCAGCAGCTCGTCATTCCCAAACAGCGTGAAAGCAACACAAAAGAACACAAAAGAACCGTCCCCGCGTGTTCTCCTGAAGCCGCTGACCGCCTTTTTGCCGCAACGGAACATAGGGCTTCGCAGAGCACGGAGGTAGCACAGAGGGACTGACCCCTTGTGTTGCGTGTTCCTCCGCGTGTTCTCCCGTGGTGGTGCGCAATAACACAAAAGAACCGTCCCCATGTGTTCTCCCAAAAGGAACAACACAAAAGAACCGTCCCCATGTGTTCTCCCAGAGGGACTGACCCCTTGTGTTATCCTCCCAAACAGCGTGAAAGCAACACAAAAGAACACAAAAGAACCGTCCCCATGTGTTCTCCTTATTCTAGGCGGCCGGCGCGGTTTAGGGGCCAGATTCTGTAGGTGGCTTTGCCGATGATTTCTTTTCTGGAAACGTAGCTGTTGTTCCAAAATCTGCTGTCTTTAGAGTTGTTTCGGTTGTCTCCCATCATAAAATAATGCCCTTCCGGCACTGTGTGTTTTTCAAAATCCCCCCACATCGCCTCTTTTATGTAAGGCTCATCTAGGGGTATGTCGTTTCTGTAAAGCACGCCGTTCTTTATCTCTATAGTATCCCCACCCTTGCCTATCAACCGCTTTACAAAAATCTGCCGGTGGTCGTCGGGATACCTGAAAACCACAATATCATTATACTGCGACTCTTGAAATCTATAAATAAACTTATTTACAAGAATCCTGTCGTTTATTTGAATAGTAGGTATCATAGAACCTGTTGGCACTATCATGGGTTCAAAAATAAAGCCCCGCACAAGCAGAGCAAGAATCAGCGCAAACCCGATAGCCTTAATCCACTCTTTTATCTCAGACTTCATCTCTTTTGGCATATATGTCCTCACCGAACCTTAATCAATTTATTTACTTTCGTTATTATATCATAAAATTTGCCGCAAAGTACCCGGTCCTATATTTTTGGCAAACTACTACCTTTGCTCTATCTTTACGCCGGCTTTTTGCCATATCTTACTACATACCTCATTCTGCCGTCTCTTACAAATTTGTCCACCCATGTATCAATTTCTTTTACATCTAATATATGGGTTTTGCCGCTTTCTGCATCTTTTTCAAAAGTTACCTTTATCATAAGCCCTTCTTCTGTATGAGGAAATCTTTGTGCCGATATAAAGTTGCCCATAGAATATATGATATACTTTCGGCCGGGCTGAGCTGTGCCGGGGAAAACCGATTCTCCGGTGTTGCCGCTATCAGTGCTGCCGGATTCTGTCGGACTTGACTGCTCTGTGCCGGGGATCTCATTTTCTTCGTCAGAATCGCTGACCTCTACCCACTGGCTGGGCTGTGTCACATGGGGATGGCTTGCCACTATCACATCCGCCCCGTTTTCCAGCACGAAATGGGCCAGCTCTCTTTGGGCACTCGACGGCATCCTTTGGTATTCCTCCCCAAAATGCAGATACACTATTACTACATCTGCCATCTGTCTTGCTTTTTGAAGGTCTCCTGCTATCAAATCTTTATCTATAAGGTTTACCAGATATTCTTTGCCCTTTGGTATCGGTATGCCGTTTGTGCCATAGGTGTAGGACAAAAACGCCATATTGATTCCATTTACATTCTCTACGGCAATTTGGTTTCTGGCTTCCTCTGACTCATATGTCCCTATAGGAATAAGTCCTTTTTCTTTTAAGACCCTTATAGTCCTAAGCGCCCCCTCCGCGCCCCTGTCAAGGCTGTGGTTGTTGGACGTCACTATTATGTCAAAGCCTGCATCCCGCAGTGCATCTGCAATTTCGTCAGGGCTGTTGAACATAGGGTAACCGGTATACTCTTTTTCTTTTCCGCCAAGGGTTGTCTCAAGGTCTGCCATGGCTATATCCGCCCCGGAGATCTGGTCTTTTACTACATGAAAAAACTCCGAGTAATCAAAACTACCCGCTGCGTCATTATAGCCGGCCCATATTTGTCCTTCATGCATCATCACATCTCCTACCGCAAGAAAAGTGGCAAAAGTATTTGCTCCCCTTTCGCTTTTTACCGCTTCCTCATCGAGGAAATCCCTGCTCTCTCCACTCGCTTCCTTTAAAACAGCCGGCCGGGTGGCAGTATGATAAAACACCGCTCCTATTAAGATACTGCAAATAGCAAATACAAGCGCCGCTTTAAACAGTTTTTTCGCCATATAAGGTCCTTTCTTCAAGGTATTATAGAAATATTATACCATATAATTTTTGTTTAAAATGTAGAAGTTACAGCGCAATCTTCTGTTATTTTTTCAATTCAATAAAATCGGCAAATATATTACAATGGATATAATGATTTTGGAATTAATATATTATATAATCGAAGGAGAAGATCTTAATGGCAGGAGTAATATTCAAACACATAAATAAGGTTTACCCCGGCGGGGTGAAGGCTGTTGTAGATTTTGATATGGAAATTAAGGACAAGGAGTTTGTGGTCTTGGTAGGTCCTTCCGGCTGTGGCAAGTCTACAACTCTTCGAATGGTGGCAGGGCTTGAGGAAATTTCCTCAGGCGAGCTTTATATCGGGGATAAATTGGTAAATGACGTATCTCCAAAAGACAGGGATATTGCTATGGTTTTTCAGAACTATGCCCTCTATCCTCATATGAATGTGTATGACAACATGGCTTTCGGCCTTAAGCTTAGGAAAATTCCAAAGTCGGAAATCGACAGGCGTGTGAAGGAAGCTGCCAATATACTGGGTATCGAAAACCTGTTGGACAGAAAGCCTAAGGCGCTGTCCGGAGGTCAGAGGCAGCGTGTGGCTTTGGGAAGAGCCATAGTCCGGGAGCCTCAGGTATTCTTAATGGACGAGCCTTTGTCAAACCTTGATGCAAAACTTCGCGTAAAGATGCGTACTGAAATCGCAAAGCTCCACGACAGGCTTCAGACCACGTTTATCTATGTCACCCACGATCAGACTGAGGCAATGACTATGGGCAGCAGGATAGTTGTTATGAAAGACGGCTATATTCAGCAAGTGGATACTCCGCAAAATATATATGATCATCCTGCAAACACTTTTGTGGCAGGATTTATCGGCAGCCCTCAGATGAACTTTATAGATGCGGCTCTTACAAGGGAAGGTGACACTATTTATGTTGCCTTTGAAGGGATAAAGCTGCCAATACCTGACGGAGTAGCTAAAAAACTAGATCTTTCTTATGTAGGCAAAGAGGTAGTCTTAGGCATACGGCCGGAGGATATCCACGATGAGCCGGCATTTTTGGACTATTTCCCCGATTACTGCTTTAGTGTTTTGGTGGATATTATTGAGCTTTTAGGTTCTGAAACCTTCTTATATCTTACCTTAGGCCAGTATTCTCTTATTGCAAGAGTGGATCCCCGCAGCACCGCCAAGGTGGGAGATAATATCAAGATCGGCTTTGATATGAACAAACTTCATCTTTTTGATAAAGAAACAACAAAGAGGATTCTGGAATGAATGATTTGCTAATACAAGTTTTATCTGAAATAAATGCTAATATAAGGGCTGATTTTGTGCTGTTTGACGAAAATGGAGAGATGGTTTTCGGTAGGGAGTCTTTTGGTAAAAATGCCAATGAGAAAAGCATTTTGCTGGCAGGAAAAAGCTATACATTAAAAGCTGCTCTTTCAAAGGAGCGGCTAGAGGATTTTTGTTTTTTTATTGAAAGCATCGTAAAGTCAAGATATGATATGGAGCTTGCCGCTTTTATCCGCGGCAAGCCTTCTCTTGTATCGGATTTTCCTTTTCCTTCAGGCCTTATTCTTATACAAAATGAGGTTTTCTGCTGCACTCCAAATGACAGCAGTTTTCAGGGCGGCGATGTAGCTGTAAACAGTAATCTTACGGATAAGACCAGGGAATTTGTTGAAGAAGCCTTTGAGGAAGGCATTGTTGTACATATAGACAATATTCTGGCACTTATTCTGCCCACAGAAGACAGGAATGAGCTTCGGGAGGCGGCAGAGGCCCTTTATCAGACTCTGGCAGAGGAAGTATCGGAAAAAACCGCCATCAGTCTGGGGGGTATAGCAGGTTCTCAAGCTGAGCTCTGCAGAGCTTTTGTCAACGCCCAAAAGGCCTTGGAGTTTGCCTGCGGCAAGAGGTTCGGGGTGATGTCCTATGCCGAAATGCCTTTGGAGCTCATTATTTCCCAACTTTCTCCTGAAATACGAAGCGAGTATAAAAACGAGATAGATTTTGAAAGTTTTGATATAGATACGCTCAGCACTATCCGGGTCTTCTTAGACTGCAACCTGCACATTGCAGAAGCAGCCAGAAAGCTTTATATTCACAGGAATACCCTGATTTATCGTCTTGACAAAATTTGCGCCATGACAGGCCTTGATTTAAGGGATTTTAATGATGCGCTAAAGATGAAAATCTATCTTATACTTCATGAATTTTTCTAGAGAAGTTCTTTCCTGCCCATTTCCTTTAGTTTGTCCACAACCCGCTTTACGTCTTGGGCTCTTTCTTTTGCACATACTAAAAGCGCATCAGCGGTCTCTACAACAATCATGTTTTCCAAGCCTACCGCCGCCACCAGGTGGCTGTTCGTATATATGACAGAGTTGCGGGTATCTATCTCTATTATATCGCCCCTCATGATGTTTCCGTTTTCATCAGGCGGGAACACTTCTCCCAGTGAATCCCATGATCCCACGTCGCTCCATCCGAAATCCCCCGGTATCACCACTACCTCATCGGATCTTTCCATTATTCCGTAGTCTATGGATATGCTCTGCATTGTAGGATATATTTTTTCTATTTGGCTCCATTCTTCTTCTGTGTCAATATAGGGCTCCAATTCCATTAAGCTTCTGTAAAGCTTTGGTAAAAATCTTTCGAAACTTTTTAATATAACTGATACCTTCCATATAAACATACCGCTGTTCCAAAGGTAATTTCCGCTTTCAAGGTATTGTTTAGCCTTTGAAAAAGGCGGTTTTTCTACAAAATCCACTACCTCGTAGGCAAGTCTTCCATCGCTGGATATAAAGTTATCCCTATTATATCTGATATAGCCGTATCCGGTAGATGCAAATGTAGGTTTTATGCCTATCGTCACCAGTTTATCCGTGCTTTCGGCAATTTCGTAAGCCGCCTCTAAAATCCTTCTAAATTCAGTCACATTCTTTATATAGTGATCCGAGGGAAATACGCCCATCACAGCATCTCCATGCCGCTTTTTGATAGTCATTGCCGCATATCCTATACATGCCGCAGTATTTCGCCCCACCGGCTCCAGCAGTATGTTCTCGTCTTTTATCTCCTCTGAAACCGCCTCCTGCAGTGTATTTTCTTGGGCCTTGTTGGCAACTATCATTATGTTATCCACCGGCACGATTTCTTTGATTCTCTTTATAGTGTTGTTTATCATTGTGTCTTCGCCTGCTATGTGCAAAAACTGCTTAGGCGTATTAATTCTGCTCAGCGGCCAAAATCTTGTTCCTCCGCCGCCTGCCATTATTACTCCGTATCTCATATAATCCCCCCTTTTTCGATTTCTTCCAGGGCTTTTTCGTATGCCTCCCTGGTTCTTTTGTCAAAGCAAACTATATAGACTTTTTCGATGTTGCCGTCGTTTTTTAGAAAATTTACTATCTCCCTTACCGCAATCCTTGCCGCCCTGTCTACCGGAAACCTATATGCTCCTGTGCTTATCGATGGAAAGGCGATGGTTTTTATGCCGTGCTCTACTGCAAGTTTTAGGGAGTTTTTGTAGCAGGATGCAAGAAGCTCGTCTTCTCCTGTTACTCCTCCATGCCACACCGGTCCTACTGTGTGTATGACATATTTTGCAGGCAGATTATAGCCTTTTGTAATCTTTGCCCCGCCTGTCTCGCAGCCTCCAAGTTTCCTGCACTCCTCCAAAAGTCCCGGTCCTGCCGCCCGATGTATGGCGCCGTCCACTCCTCCTCCGCCGAGAAGTGTGTTGTTTGCGGCATTTACTATGGCATCTGTTTCCATCTTGGTAATGTCCCCTTGGACAATTTCGATTCTATCCACTGTCACCGCCTCCTGATTTTATTTGATATTCTGGTTAAAATAGACCTTCTATTCATAATTATAGCATAAAATTTTCGTTGTATACAAAAACAGCTCCGGGGTTCCGGAGCATTTTAAGTTATTTATTGTGTTTTTCTGAAAGCAGCGTCTTGCCGCTTCCTATGTTGTCAAAATCATTTTCTCTTATAATCGTTGTAAAGGCTTGTTCAGGGATTTCAAGTATTTTGCTTGCAGCAGACACCAGCTCCTTTACTAAGGCGGCTTTTTGCTCTTTTGTCATTTTGCCTCCGTCTATCGTTATAACCGGCATAAAAATCCTTCCCTTCCTTTAAAAATTATTATTTATATCCCGGTTTCCCCAGGAGTTTGAACATATTTGTCTTGTAAGCTTCAACGCCCGGCTGATCGAAGGGGTTTACTCCCAAAAGATACCCGCTCATGCCGCAGGCCTTTTCGAAAAAGTAGGCCATGTAGCCAAAGTAATAAGGCGAAATCTCGGGGATGTTGACTATAAGGTTGGGCACCCCTCCGTCCACATGTGCCTCTATGCTGCCTTCCATGGCCATCTTGTTTACATAGTCTATTGTTTTGCCGCTTATGTAGTTAAGGCCGTCCAGGTCGTCTTTGTCGGGTTTTATTGTAATTTCCCAGGCAGGCTTTTCTACGTTAAGCACTGTTTCGAATATATGCTTTCTTCCCTCTTGAATATACTGGCCCATTGAGTGCAGGTCTGTGGTGAAATTTAATGCCGTGGGAAATATTCCTTTCATATCCTTTCCTTCGGATTCTCCGAAAAGCTGCTTGTACCACTCTCCGAAGTAAAAAAGGCTCGGCTCGTAATTTACCATTATTTCTATGAGTTTCCCTTTAAGATACATTATATTCCTTATAGCGGCATATTGGTAGGAGAAGTTGTCTTTTAGGCTTTCTGATTTTAAATCCTCTGCCGCATCCCTTGCCCCTTCCATTACCTTGTCTATATCAATACCTCCCGCTGCCATGGGGAAAAGGCCCACCGGTGTCAGCACTGAGTATCTTCCGCCTACATCATCCGGGATTACGAAGCTTTCGTAGCCTTGGCTTTCTGCAAGGGATTTTAATGCGCCTTTGTTTTTGTCCGTTGTCGCATATATCCGCTTTGAGGCTTCTTCTCTGCCGTATTTTTCTTCCATATACTCTTTAAAAACCCTAAAAGCTATGGCAGGCTCTGTGGTAGTTCCGGATTTTGATATAACATTTACTGAAATATCTTTCCCCTCTATAACATCCAAAAGACCTTTTAAATAAGAGGAGCTCATGTTGTGTCCCGCAAAGTAAACCTTCGTCCTTCCTGAAAATTCATTAGAAAACGGAGGGTTCAGCATCTCAAGGGCGGCTCTTGCTCCAAGATAGGACCCGCCTATCCCTATAACCACTAAAACATCTGACTGCTGCTTTATCCTGTCTGCAGCCGCCTTTACTCTTTCAAATTCTTCTTTATCGTAGTTTTCAGGTAAGTCTACCCAGCCTAAGAAATCCCTGCCGGCTCCTGTCTTTTCATGGAGCATTCTGTGGCACAGGCTTACTTTTTCCTGCATTAAATCAATTTCTTCCTGCCTTATAAAGTTTAGTGCATTGGAATAATCTAAGGTAATCTTTTTCACACGTATTCCTCCTGAATGTTTTTGAGCAGATTTAGTTTCTTTTTAGCTGCGATTATCAGCTCATCCACTTCTTTTATCTTCATAAAGTATACCACTGCAAAGTAGAAAAAAGCACCTATGAATATGGAAATTATTAGGGATAAATTAGCGCCTATACGCGATAAAAGGAAATTATATGAGGCATATGCCGCAATACCCATTCCTATGGAAGCTATCAGGATTTTTCCAAAGGATGTTATTGTATCCTTCATTCCAAAAGGCCCTATCTTTTTTCTCAAACTTATAAGCAAAAGAGCTGTGCAAAATAGCGCAGATATACTGGTGGCCAAGGCAAGCCCCTTTATGCCCATAAACCTTGAAAGTATAAGATTTAGGACGATGTTCATAGATACGGCAAGAACAGAGTTTTTCATGGGTGTCATGGTGTCCTGCATGGAATAAAAGGCCCGGGACAAAATCTCTCGAAGTCCAAAACCCATCATCCCTATGGAATAATAAAACAGAGCCCCTGACGTCATAGATATTGCCTCTGAGTCGAAAGCTCCTCTTCCAAACAAAAGCCGAACCACCGGCTCTGCAAATATCATGGCTCCAAAGGTAACCGGCACAACTAAAAGATTTATTAAGTTTATGGCTTCAGACACAGAGCTTTTAAGCCCTTTAAAATTTCCCTGAGCCGCCATCTTAGATATCATAGGATACATAACAGTGGATATGGTTGTAACGAACATTCCCTGTACAAATCCATTAAGTTTATTCGCGTAGTTTAATGCGGATATTCCCCCTACTGCAATACCGGACGCTAAGGTCTTGTCAACTAATACATTTATCTGATCTACCGACACCCCTATTATTACCGGCAGTGCAATATATACCATATTCCTTATGTATTCATCCTTTGGATCGAATACAAACTGATACCTGTAGCCTGTCTTTCGGATAAAAGGCACCAAAAGCACCAGCTGAGATGCAGTAGCTATAACACTTCCTACAGCAAGCACCATAATATTAGTCCTAGAGCTTAATACCATAAAAAGTATTAAAATACAGTTCATAGGAAAACCTACACATGCCGGAACGGCATAGTTTCCCTTTATCCTCAAATACCCACTGTATACATTTATGATACCTGTAAAATATATCCCAACAAGCCCTATCCTTGTAAACCTTACCGCAAGTTCTAAGGTCTCTCCTTCAAATCCGGATGCAAATACCTTCACCAAAGGCTTTGTAAACAAAAGCCCAAAGATTACAATACCCGTACATATCACAAGAAGGATATTTACAAGATTATTGGTATATCTTTCTCCTTCCTTTTCCCCGTACTTTTCCTCTATTTTACTGTAAAGCGGGATATATCCTGTAGATATACCTGTCCCGATAAAAGAAAATATCACACCGGGAATAGTAAGAGATATCAAGAAGGCATCACTTATATTAGATGCCCCATAAAAATATGATAGGGTTATCTCCCTACCAAACCCGACTATCTTTGAAACTACTGTTATTATCATTAAAAGCAGTGCTGTTTTTTTCATTTGGTTAGCTCCGGTAAGTCAATTCTGTTAGCATCAAAGCCGAATAACACCTAAACTCTTTAATTCCTCTATTGTTGATCGTATTTTGTCTTCTTTAAAATAAGGTTTTAACTTATGTATTTTATCTGTGACTTCTGAATCTTCTCTTATGCCGCAATCATTTACAAAATAAATAATAGTAGCCCTTAATTCCAATTCCTTGGCACTTAAATTTCCAAAAGTTTCAATGGCTTTATCTATATCATTTTTATGTTTATCTAGAAAATCTTTGCTTTTCTCTATAAAGGTATCTGCGTCTGAGTCAGGTTTTATCCTATATCCGCCGGTATTCACCCAAGACACATCGACACCATTTAAAGCTGCAATATACTCAAGGTCAGTTGCCAAATCTGCCGAATACGGACCATAGTTATAAAGTATAAATTTATAACCTACATTAACTTGATATACTTCCTGTAAAATATAAATAATTTTTTGCAGGGAAGTTTTTCCAAATTGAGCATCGTGACCATCCATAGCTTTTGCTAAGTATGCTATTATGCCATATTTTTCCCATGGAATTCTAAATTCGTTTATCATGTTATATTTCCTCCCTGTATTTTTCAATTTGCTCCTTAATTTTTTCTCTATTTTCATATGGAACATATATTCTAATTTGCTTATTCGGAACAAGATTTCTTACTATGCTTGAGTATTGAGAAAGAGGTGCGTACTTTGAATCACTTTTTTCTTCGGATATAAGTATATCTTCATCGCCAACTTTATACCATGATTTTTCTGCCGTATCTATAAAACCGATTCTGTCTTTGAACTCTCCGGATATAGCTTCGAATTCTTTAAGATCCCCAACACTGGGAACTTCTTTTGTTTCGTATACGCGTCGATAGTGTTGCCTGTTAAGTATTATTTCTCCATGTAGACCCGCTTTCCCTTCTTTTATTAAGCCTCCTACTTTCCAATCGTCCCAATCCAAATATTCATCTAGATTCTTTTCAGTCGGCGGTAGAAATGTACTTCTCTTGGTTTCAGATTCTAGTAAAGTTTTTATCGCTTCGGAAATATGATTATCATAAGCTCTTCTAGTATGATGGAAATAAACTTGTGTAAACATCTGATATCGTGCAATGATTAATCCTTCCGCTGCGTGCCAGCCGCTTTTATTAATTCCTATGGAAAAATTATCTGTTTCAGGTTCATTTATAACCGTTAAAGTTCTTAATATTCTCTTTAAATCATATCTACCATAGTTCACACCTGCATGATAAGAATCTCTTAACAAATAATCTGCTCTATCTGCATCTAATTGACCACTAATTAAATGTCTCCAAAATGCTCTCTCAGATGATGTAGGTCCTTTTGTCAGTAAATCGCAAACTTCATCGGCGGTAATTTTTAGGTCATTAAATTTAGATTCGTCTATGTATCTTCTAAATTTATTTTTTATTATAGCAGTAGAATAATCTTCATGTTCATAATGATCTTTTACTGAATCAGGTTTTAAGGGCATCAATTCTTCAGCTGCATGTGAAAAAGGTGGGTGGCCTATGTCATGCAAAAGGCCGGCAAGCCTTATTAAAATTCTTTCTCTTTCCAGCCCTGATTCTGTATAGTTTAACTTATTCTTTAAAAAATCCATCTCGTTTTTTACTATATTGTCAAACATTTGTGTTGCCACATGCATAACACCCAGTGAATGTTCAAACCTTGTATGATTTGTAGCCGGATACACCATATTAGATAATGACAATTGTTTTATGCGTCTAAGTCTCTGAAACTCCGGCTGATTTATTATAGTTTTTTCCCACTCATTAATCTCTATAAATCCATGGATTGGGTCCCTTATGTAATACATTAAAACCTCCTAAGATAATTTAGCGAATTTGCTGCTTTCTTATTTATAATGTTATTTTTATGTATTCTTCCAATGCATTTTTCCAATGAGGCAGCCTTTGAAATCCGTTTAAATCCAAACTTTTCTTTGATAATCTGGAATTTTTAGGTCTTAAGGCTTTTGTAGGATAATCTTCTGTCCTGATAGGATTTAATTTTATATTGATATCTGCCATGTCAAATATAGCAGATGCAAATTCATGCCAACTGCAATATCCTTCGTTTGTAGCATGATATATACCATACTTTTCTGTAGTTATCATATCTGAAATCAGTTTCGCAAGATCAAATGTATATGTCGGCGAGCCTATTTGATCTGAAACTACACTTAATTCTCTTCTTTCTCTACTTAATCTCAGCATCGTTTTTACGAAGTTGTTTCCATTTTCGCCAAAAACCCATGATATTCTTACAATAAACGCTTTATCAACATATTTTTGAACTTCAAGCTCACCTTCATATTTTGTTTTCCCATAATAGTTTATCGGATTCGGTATATCTGTAACTTCGAATGGCTTATCTCCTTTGCCGTCGAAGACGTAATCAGTGCTAATATATAGGATTTTAGCATCAATATCTTTGCAGGCTTGCGCAATATATCTTGTTCCCAAAACATTAGTCCTATAACAGATATCACGTTCATCCTCGGCTTTGTCAACAGCTGTATAAGCCGCACAGTGGACTACTGCATCAGGTTTATGGTTTTTAATAAAGTTTTTTGTATCTGATTCATTTGTTAAATCAAAGTCTTTTCTTGATGCGCCAAGGCAATCTATTTTAAGGCCTTTTAATCTTCTTACCACATCATAGCCAAGTTGACCGCTGCAGCCGGTTACTAAAATTTTCAAAGCAAATCACCTTTATTCTTTTTCGGCATACATTCTTTCATAGTAATTTCTATACTCACCGTTAATTATTTTTTCCCACCAGTTCTTATTTGCAAGATACCACTGGACTGTCCTTTTAATTCCATCATCAAAATTAGTTGTTGGCAGCCAGCCTAATTCCTTATGTATTTTACTCGGATCAATGGCATATCTCAAGTCATGCCCTGCTCTGTCTTTCACAAACGTTATAAGTGATTCAGGCTTTTTAAGTTCCTTCAATATGGTTTTTACGACTTCAAGATTTGTTTTTTCGTTATGACCGCCTATATTATATACCTCTCCTATAGTACCATCGTGTAAAATTAAGTCAATGGCGCGACAATGATCTTCTACATACAGCCAATCTCTCACGTTTTCACCCGTTCCGTATACAGGAATGGTTTTGTTGTCTAAGGCTCTTAGTATAACAAGCGGAATCAGCTTTTCGGGAAATTGATACGGTCCGTAATTATTGGAGCATCTTGATATGGTAGCCGGCAGGTTATAAGTCCTGCAATAGGCTAAAACTAATAAATCAGCAGCGGCTTTAGAGGCCGAGTAAGGTGACGATGCCTTTATAGGCATATCTTCTGTAAAGAATAAATCTAACCTCTCCAGAGGCAAATCTCCGTAAACTTCATCTGTCGAAACTTGATGAAATCTTTTGGTATCAAAAGCCCTGCAGGCATCCATCAGTACCTGTGTACCTAGTATATTCGTTTTAAGGAATATCTCCGGATTTTCAATTGATCTATCTACATGAGACTCTGCTGCAAAGTTCACAACTGCGTCAAATTTTTCTTTTTCAAAAAGCTCAAAAACAAGTTCTCTGTCGGTAATATCACCCTTTACAAATTTAAAGTTCGGATTATCCATAATGCTTTCTAATGTTTCAAGGTTTCCTGCATATGTCAGCAGATCCAAACATACAATTTTATAATTTGGATGGTTTTTTAGCATATAAAAAATAAAATTACTACCTATAAATCCGGCTCCGCCGGTTACTAATATATTGATTGTAATTACCCCCTGTATTAATATACAAAGTTGTTGTCACTGTCCTTTAATAAAGGCGCCTTCATATCTTTTTCTGAAAGAATAGGATTTTCGATTCCCCAATCAACATTTATTTCAGGATCGTCAAATCTTATACTTCGGTCATTCTCAGGCGAATAGTATTCGTCAACCTTATACTGTATTTCAACATTATCGGTAAGAGTCGCAAAGCCATGTGCAAAGCCTTTAGGAATGAAAAGCTGTTTTTTGTTTTCCTCCGAAAGCTCCACAGACACCCATTTCTTGTAAGTAGGAGAACCTTTTCTAATATCTACCGCAACATCTAGAATTCTTCCTCTTGTGCACCTTACAAGTTTGGCCTGGGCTTTTGGATTTATTTGAAAATGTAAACCTCTTATTGTTCCTCTGTTTGCAGAAAAAGAATGATTATCTTGGATGAAATCTATGTCTATACCCTGTTTTGCAAGTTTTTCTTTTGAGTAGGTTTCCATAAACCAGCCCCTTGGATCTTCAAACACTTGAGGCTCAATTATATATATCCCCTCAATGGCTGTATTTATCACTTTCATATCAATTCACTCCGATCCGGTATGTAATCAATACTTAATCTTACCTTCGGCCACTCTTCTTAAGTGCTCGCCATAAGGCGACTTTCCATATTTTTCAGCAGATTCTAGGAGAGTATCTTTATTTATCCACTTATTTATAAATGCAATTTCTTCAGGTGCCGAAATTTTTATGCCTTGTCTCTTTTCAACTATCCTTACAAAATTAGTCGCATCTGCCAGCGTATCTACAGTCCCTGTATCAAGCCATGCAAATCCCCTTCCCAAAAGCTTGACATCCAGCTCCTCCTGTTCAAGGTAAATTCTGTTTAAATCGGTAATTTCCAGTTCCCCTCTTGCACTGGGTTTTAATGTTTTCGCGTAATCTACCACCCTATTATCATAAAAGTACAAACCTGTAACTGCATAATTAGATTTTGGTTCTTTTGGTTTTTCTTCTATTGAAATAACCTTTCCGCTATCATCAAATTCTACTACTCCAAATCTTTCAGGATCATCCACATAGTATCCGAACACTGTAGCTCTGCCTTTATTTTGAACTGCTTCCCTTAATAATCTTCCAAAGTTATTTCCGTAAAATATATTATCTCCTAATACTAATGCACAGTCATCTGTTCCAATAAACTTTTCACCTATGATAAATGCTTGTGCAAGCCCATCCGGAGATGGCTGTTCTTCATATGAAAAACTAACACCAAATTGACTTCCGTCTCCAAGAAGTTCTTTATACTTAGGTAAGTCAAAAGGTGTGGAGATTATAAGGATGTCCTTTATCCCGGCAAGCATTAACGTGGACAGTGGATAATAGACCATAGGTTTATCATATACAGGTAAAAGTTGCTTACTTGTCACCATAGTAAGCGGATAAAGGCGGGTACCTGAACCGCCGGCTAAGATTATGCCTTTCATAAAAACACCTCATTAATAATAGTTATCTATAATGTCTTTCTTATATAAATCTTCATCCTTCATAATTTTTGTCAACTCTCTGGCAGAGTTTTTAGTATGTTTATAGATAAAAAATCTTTTATCTCTTTCACTCCTGCATAATTTATCAGTTGAAGAATCCTCTTTATGAAATACTTCTAATTCAGGTGTATAGAGCATCCTTATATTTTCTTTTCTTGCTATATAAAATAATATATCTTCTTCCATGTACAAAAACGTCTTACTGTAAATTCCTTTATATTTGCTTATATAATCAGGTGAAAAAATTAGGCAACTTCCGTGTAGTTGAACATCTTCAAGCTCCGTGAGCCACAGGTTTTTTCTATTTTTCTCGGTATCGTCTGTGCTCAAAAAATATTTTAATGATCTATATAAGTTAAGTATTGGAGTTTCGATATTTAATCTATTTAGTATCTGGTATATTGAATATTTAAATATTAATCTTTGTACCTCTTTCTTTGTAATTGGAGTTATTTTTTGTGGATTTTGATGAAGACCGTCTTTTAGAGAAATTATATTTGGTCCTAATACATGGAACTTTTGTTCATCATATTTGTGGTAAAGGTTATGTATAAAATCTTTTTGCTTAATAATTATGTCATTATTTAGAAGTATTATAAAATTACTATTTAATTTATTTTTTGCATAGTCAAACCCAACATTATTTCCTTTAGCAAAACCAAGATTTTTATTTAGAATCAATACTTCTATATTTGGACAATAATTATATTTGGCTTTTATTTTCTCACCAGAACCGTTTTTTGATCCGTTATCTATTACAAGTATTTCATGATCTGTATCAAATTTACAATTCAATATTGAATCTATGCATTCGCATGTATCCTCATAACTCAAAAAATGCAATATAACAAATGTTGTTTTCAATTATGCTTCCCTCCATATAGAAGTGATTTTATATATTGGACATCTTGGCAATTCTTAATTCAAAGTCCGTTTTGTATTAATCTATACAGATATATCAAATATGCTATTATAAAAGATAAAAAAAAGTTAGTTATATGCCAATAAAATCCATCATAAAATCCTATTGTAATTAAATACATAAAAAGAACTGTTATTAAAGCAGAGTGTAGTTTGCTAATTCTTTTATCATTTATCCTTTTTAATTTATTTGTGGCAATAAAATATATCAAAGTAGTTACAGCAATAATAAAAAAATTTATTCCATATTCATACAAAAATGTAAAATATTGATTATCAATTACTGGTAAGTCTACAACAAAATTTTGTGTTTGATCTTTTATTAAGTACTTTATGCTTCCTGGGCCATGTCCAAAAAATAATCTTATAATGCTGTCAGATGATATTTTCTCTAAAATAAAATTAATAGTACTAATCCGTTGCATGTAAGATATTTGATCAAATAAATTATTAAATCTAAATTCAATAATTCTATAGGTATCTGTTAATTGAATAGCCTCAGGTAATTGTGTAAAGATTGATAATCCCAAAATTATAATTGCTATTAAAAAAAAGGATATGATATTTTTATTATTTAATTTTAAATTTTTTAAAATATAAAATATAACTCCGAGCAGCAAAGATAAATAAACACTTTTAGTAAACGTAAAAATTATTGTTGCTAAATTCAAGAGTATTAATATTAAATTTCTCTTATTTAAAAAGTATAAATTTAACATAAAACTAAATAACATCAAATTACCCATAACTATGCTATTTGTCGCACTACCCGTAACTCTATAAATCCAACTATTATTTTTTGTAGTATACAACATGGCAATTGAATCATCCATAAAATAGCTAAAAATAGGATTAAATTTTATAATATATTCTATAATACAATATATTGCAAGCAGATTTAGCAATATACTAATAGTTTTCAAAAATTTTATATTATCTTGAATAGTGTTTTCTTTTAGCCAGATTAGGATATTACATAAGCTTAACATGAACATCAAAAAGTAGCCATAATAACTTAATGATAATCTTATATACCTCATATCTTTACCGAACAAATTTATAATAAAAATAAATGTTACATAAAATGTTATGTAAGATAGTAGCTTCATGTTACTTGTCAAGCTTTTAAAATTCAAAAAGAAATAAATTACTTGAAAAGTTAAAATGATGTATGTAAAATAAGGATTCTTACCAGATAAACCTGAAAAGAATATATAATAAAGAATAAGCATCTTTATATATATATTACTTATAGTGCTTCTAGATATATTAACATTCATATATTTAAAATTCGCTCCCTTGTCCTCGTTTATCTTATATCTAAAGGTTTGAAGTGTTTTTTGATAAACGCAAAATTTCCTCCAAGTCAGTTAGGAGATATGGCGAATGCCCGATTCCTTTGCTATTTCTTTAAAAAGATCAAAAGTAAATTGTAAACCGTTATCTGACTTATTTTGGGAAGTATCATACCTTTTGCAAATTTTTTGGCTACTAAATTTTTAATTATTCTTCCTACATCTTAGAATAGAAAGGATGGCTCCAAATGGCAATCAATCATTAAAGATACATGATCCATGTATTAATTGATAATATTTTTATATATCTTTCATCGATTTTAAAAATCACCATACATTTTTACTGCATTTTTGGCACGAAAAACTTGTAGGGCTTTTTAAGCTTATGTAACACATCTGTCTTACTTACAAATGACTGCTAATATTTTCCATAAATACTTAAATACTCTTTTGCTATCTTATCCCAATCAAATTTATCGACTTTTTCTATGCAATTTTTTGAAATGGTTTCATAATTATTTAAGATATCTTTAACTCTGTCTGAAATCTCCTCGGCAGAATTATATTGAACTGAATAGCCGACTTCTCCTTCTTTAAATTGTCCATCAAAGCCCTGTCCTCTTGTATAAATAATTGGGAGGCCTTGAGACATAGCTTCTGCATACACCAAGCCAAAGGTTTCATGTTTAGAAGGCATTACAAATACATCTGAACTTCTATAGTGGTCTATTAATTCCTCTTTCTGGCAATGCGGTATGTATTTGATAAATGGATGCTTATCTATAAAATTACAGTACTTTTTATCGGTTATCTTTCCAATAATCTTATAAGTTACTTCATATCCTTGATCTGATAGAAGCTTGCAGGCTTTTGCTGTTGTAATTATGTTTTTGTTTTCGCTGACAGTACCTGCATAAATAAGTTTTAATTTATTGTCTTGAGGTTTAATTCTATCTTGAAATTTATTATCAAGCCAAAATTTATCTATACCATTAGGTATTACTACAGATTTTTCTTCTATTTCTTTTTTATATTTCTCAGGAATAAATTTATCTATAGTATATTTTTTATATGGCGTAGAGATAAATATTATTTTTTCAGCATTTTTCAATATATTGATGCCAAGAACCCTTAAATGTATCATTTTACCAAAAAATAAATTTACATCTGTGTTCCTTACTGCAACTATATAAGGTATATTGTACTCTTTCTTTATCTTATAGGCTATGTAACCATTTGAAAATAGAGAATGAGCATGAATGATATCATATTTACTGATCTCCATCTTGTTTTTTATATCATTTAAAACTTTAGCATGTTTTAGATGAAAAAACAATCTGTCAATTTCATTATAGCATTTTGATATGTGAATATTAGATGGAAATTCTCCTTTTGCTTCATACTTATTTTCCACAAAAACATATACATCTTGTTCTAATTTGAGTTTTTCCAATGAATCAAATAATTTCTGGTATAAGTTAGTACCAACATAATAAGAACATATGTGCAATACCTTAGTCATTGATTCACTTACCTCTCATAAGCCCTCAATATTATCTCCACGGCTTTCTTTCCTTCTTCACCATTTACCAAAGGCTCTCTGTTGTTATTTATAGCATCTATAAAGTCTTTGTAAAGGGGCGTATGGCCTAAGTTGGTTTCATCTAATTCGGCACTATCGTAATCTTTTTCGTCTGCAAAATTCCATGTTTCTATACGTCCGTTTTTTATAACCACTGTTCCTTTTTCTCCAAATATGCTCAAGGTTTCTTCAAGGTTTTTCGGATATACGCATACACTGCCTTCTACAACTCCTATGGCTTTATTTTTAAACCTGATAAGCATAGCTCCGAAATCTTCTGTCTCAATATCTCTTATAAACGTATCAGTTTCAGAAGATATTCGCTCAACTTCTCCACCCATCATCCACTGCAGTAAATCTATGTTATGTATACATTGGTTTATTAAGGTGCCGCCATCTAATTCTTTTGTCCCTCTCCATGATGCTTGCCTATAATAGTTATCATCTCTTGCCCAGAGGGTGCGGGCAGAACCATGTATCAGTTTCCCAAACCTTCCTTCCTCTACAGCCTGCCTTAATCTTTGGACTGCCGGAATAAATCTGTTTTGATGAGATACGCATACTTTTTTATTCTTTTCCTTACCTAATCTAATTATTCTATCTGCGTCCTCTATACTCAGTGCCATAGGTTTTTCTATCAATACATGTTTATCACGATTTAGAGAGTCAACAGCTTGATTTGCATGATAACCACTTATTGAAGCTATAGTAACAACATCTATATTTTTATCATTCAAGAATTCATCATAATTTGCATACACCTTTACATTTGAATTCTTTATCTTAGATTCATATTGATTCTTTCTATCTATGGCAAGCTCTTTTACTATGTCATAGACAGCTACAAGCTCTGCCTCATCTTTGTTATTTATTATGGCATCGACATGTTTTGCAGATATTCTGCCGCAACCTATGATTCCAAACTTTAGTTTTGACATATTAACCCTCGCTTTTATTTCTAAGAATTAATTTCTATATTTTATGCCTTCAATTAGTCTAATGTAATCATCCTTTATATTTTCCTTTATGTTAGCTTTCCAATGTCTCGGATGAGTAAGAATATATATTACAGGACTATGATTTTTTATAGCTTCCTTTGGCGAATTTGGTTTCCAAAATACAGGATAACCACAATCAGAATGCCTGCTAGTTACATATTTCATCATACTGTCATCATAAACTTCAAGTTTTATATTATTCTTGTCTCTAAATTCTGCCTCCCTTAATATTACGCAATTTGTAATCTTTAAATATCTATTTACAAAATCACCATGCGAAGCAACAATCTCCATTGGAATTCCCGTAGCATTCCTTAAAGCTTCTAGGTTTTTGCTGAATAAACTTTGGATTTTTGTAAGATTATCATATATTTGATTAGGATTTTTTATTTTATATTGTTTTGCATATGATGCTACTTCTTCATAGTGATAGCTGACTTCACTGCCAAATTGATGAATTTCTTTCATCAGTGGAATATTTATTGTAGATAACCTAAAATAATAGGATGCATTAACATTTAATTGCTTTTCAACTTCAAACATCAGTTTAGCAGTAGAAGCATCTGTATCAATATCATGTCTTAAAACTAAGTAATTCTGATTCTCTATATTTTTATTTACTATTACATCATAGAACTGTTCAATAGAAACTATTCTATATCCATTTTCTAACGCTTCAATCAGTAAGTTTTTATATTCTTCTAACCTTGAGGGTAAAAATAAATCTGAATATATTCTTTGAAAAACTTTTTTCATGGAGCTATTCCAACCTCCATTTTACCTTAGCTGGTTCAAATCCTAATCTTTCCTTAAAGTACTTCAATCCTGGTTTTGCACCAAAAAACGTATCATACATAATATATTTAGGATATCCAAGTAATTTCTTTTTTTCGACAAAATCATGTACTACCTCGCTTATTAGTAAATACATAACTCCGTCTTCTAATGCCTCTTCATGCCCCAGTAATCTTGAAATAACACATACGTCTCCTATTATTGGCACATATGCATAGGCTTTTAAAGTATCATTTTTGTCAAAAACCCCATACAAACTCGGTTTATCTGAAATCCACTTTTTTACTTCATTTTCGTCAGTATAAGATTTGCTTATAGGTCTACCTTGACGCACGTTTGATGATGAGTTTATATCTATTATTTCTGTAAAAAAATCGCTGGAAGGAAATATTTTAAAATAATAGCCCTGTTTTAAACATTTAGTCCTGTTTGTCCTTACTACCTGCTTTTTCTTTCCTTTTAAATATTCCTCAAAAGAGGTCGGTATCTCTTGAATAGCCACTCCCCACTTTTTATTTTGTATTATTTTGTATCTTGGATGTGGCTTTGTGAAATAATCATATATATCTTTATTTTCACTAAAAATTCTTAATGAAAGTGTAGGTAATGAGTACATTTCCTTCAATATAGAAAACATATGAGCTAATTTACTTTTCATACAAATTATCCCTCATTTATAAATACGTAATATCGAAACTATCTTCTCCGCTGCTTTGCCGTCGCCATATATATCCTTAATGTATTCTGCTTTTTTAGCTTTCATCACATTTTGATATATATTATTTTCATCGGATAAAGTATTTAATCCCAAATCCGTAAGCTCACGCCAACCAGTATCCGGCATGATTACTACTGCCTGTTTACCGGAGAAATATGCTTCTTTTTGATATCCGCCGCTATCTGTTATCACTTTATAACAATTTTGAGTAAGCCCCATCAGTTGTAAGTAATCGATCGGCTCTATTACTGTAATATCTGTTATTAGGTGGCTCAACCCAAACTCATTAATTCTTTTTTGAGTACGAGGATGAATAGGCATTACTACTTTTATTTCTTTAGAAATCCTATTAACTTCCTTTAATATTTTTTCTAATTTCTCGGGGATATCTACGTTAAAATCTCTGTGCAACGTCATTATAATAAATTGATTTTCTTTTAAATGTAATTTCTCCATCAGCACGTAATCAAAACTTGGTTTCATTTTTAGAAATATATCATACATGACATCGCCTGTAAAAAATACGCCTTCTGTTATTCCTTCTCCTTTTAAATTCTCTACTCCTAAATTACTGGGGACAAATAAATATTGTGATATTCTATCAGTTAACATTCTGTTTATTTCTTCAGGCATATCCTTTGGTTCTTGTCTTAAACCTGCTTCTACATGAGCAATATCAATCTTAAGCTTAGAAGCGGCAATTGCTCCTGCCAATGTAGAATTTGTATCTCCATACAGTAAAACAACATCAGGTTTTTCTTGTAACATTATTTCTTCCAACCGGATTATCATTTTACCTGTCATTTCGCCATGCTTTGATGCGCTAATCCCCAGATTATAATCCGGTTTTCTCATATCAAGCACATCAAAGAAAACACCTGACATGTTGTCATCGTAATGCTGGCCTGTATGAACAACAACTTCCTTAATGTCATCAAATTTATTTATTTCACTTTGAATAATTGCTTCTTTAACAAATTGAGGCCTTGCACCTACTATAGACAGTATTTTCATAATGAATGCTCCTACAACAACTCAATATTTTCTCTTTTTAAGACATCTTTCATTGCATTTTTAGTATCGAATATAAATTTTGAATTAGACTGCACAAAATCATAGTCTATATTTGTATGGGCTGTAGTTATTACTACCAAATCCGCATTTTGCAGTTCCTGCTTACTAAGTTTTTCTACACTTGTTCTCTTTTTCCCTTTATAGTCGTAACTTGCAACATAAGGATCGTAGTAATTTACTACTGAGCCTTTTTTTTCGAATCCTTCTATAACTTTTAATGCCGGACTTTGTCTTATATCATCTATATCTTGCTTGTATGCTACACCAAGTATCAATATATTCGAACCGTTTAATGGTTTCTTGAAACGGTTTAATATCTTTGATGCCCGTTCGACTACATAATCAGGCATACTGTCATTTATTATTCCAGATGTTTCTATGAGTTTGGTATGGTAATCAAATTCCCTTGCCTTCCACGCTAAATAATACGGATCAAGCGGTATGCAGTGTCCTCCTATTCCGGGGCCGGGATAGAAAGCTTGAAATCCGTAAGGTTTGGTTTTTGCAGCATCTATTACTTCCCATACACTAATACCCATTTTTTCGCATATTATTGTCATCTCATTAGCCAGTGCAATATTTATATTTCTATAAGTATTCTCAAGCAGCTTTTCCATTTCTGCTACCTTTGGCGATGATACTTTATGTACGCAGCCTTCTAAAACCGAACTGTACATTGCTGCAGCAATTTCCGTAGAATCTTCTCCTACTCCCCCGACCACCTTTGGAGTGTTCTTTGTTTTATAAAGTTTATTGCCGGGATCTACCCGTTCCGGCGAATAGGCTAAAAAGAAATCTTCTCCGCATTTTAATCCTGAGCCTTCCTCAAGTATCGGTAATAGCAGTTCCTCTGTAGTACCTGGATATGTAGTGCTTTCCAGTACGACAATCGAACCTTTTTTTAGGTATTTGGATATATTTATAGCAGAGTTTTTTACATAGCTGATATCCGGCTGCTGGTACTCATCTAGTGGAGTTGGTACACATATGGCTATAAAATCCGCATCTTTCACTATTGAAAAATCAGTAGTAGCTGATAGTAGGCCCTTATTGACTAAATCCGTCAGTTCTGTATCTACAACATCGCCTATATAGTTGTGTCCTTCATTTACCATTTTAACCTTTGATTCCTGTACATCAAAACCCACTGTTTTATATCCTGCCTTAGCTTTTTCTACTGCTAAAGGCAAGCCTACATATCCTAATCCTATAACAGCAACTTGTGCTGTTTTGTCTTTTATTTTCTGTAATAGATTATCTTTTATTTCTTCCTTACCCATATTTTTTACTCCCTTGGTATTAAATTTTCGTTTGCAAATATATATTCTTTACTGCAGATGCTGCATTTATATATGTTGTTGATTTTTTCCAACTTATTTCCGCATTTACAAACATATCCTACTACTTTTGCAGGTGTTCCTATTACAAGTGCATAGTCAGGAACATCTTTTGTAACTACGGCGCCTGCGCCGACAAAAGCATATGAGCCTATATTATGTCCGCAAACTATAGTGGCATTGGCACCTATCGAAGCACCTTTTTTTACTATAGTTTTTTTATATTCGTTTTTTCTTTCTATAAATGCCCGCGGGTTTATTACATTGGTAAAAACGCAAGAAGGACCTAAGAACACATCGTCTTCACATATAACGCCGGTATAGACTGATACATTATTTTGTATCTTTACGTTATTACCTATCACAACATTAGGTGATATAACCACATTCTGTCCTATGTTGCAGTTCTCGCCTATTTTGGCATTTTGCATTACATGTGAAAAATGCCAAATCTTAGTGCCTCTTCCTATCTCGCACGGTTCATCTATATATGAGGATTCATGAACAAAATAATCCTTATTCATTTAGTCACCAAATTTCTTTATAGTATCTACTATATATTCTTTTTCTTCATCTGTAAGTTCTGCAAACATTGGTATTGCAAAGGTTCTATGGGAAAGATATTCCGCATTGGGAAGATCTCCTTCTTTATATCCTAAATCTTTATACGCTTTTTGAAGATGCAGCGGTATCGGATAATACACGCCTGTGGCTATTCCGTTTTCTTTCAGGTAATTTACCATTTTCGAACGATCATCCGACTGAAGAATATACAGATGATATACATGTTTTACATTATCTGCTTCAAAAGGCGCTGCAAGATTAGTATCTTTTAATTGTTCGTTATAAAACCGGGCATGTTTTCTTCTTGCATCATTCCAAATATCAAGGTTTCTTAATTTTACCCTGAGTATTGCAGCTTGGAGCTCATCAAGCCTTGAGTTTTGGCCAATTAGATAGTTATAATACTTCAAAGGATTGTATACTGTATTGTCAGTTCCGTTATCTTCTACAGCATCTTCCTTAATATTATTGATTATATTAAAGGCTTTTTGTCCATCGGCCCCGCTTCCATGAGCTCTTAAAGCCCTGCATACCGTTGCAAGGTTATAATCATTTGTAACTATCATGCCTCCGTCACCGGCACATCCTAAATTCTTTGTGGGGAAAAACGAGAAACAAGCTATGTCTGATAAACTTCCTGCCTTTTTGCCCTTATATTCCGAACCGATAGCTTGACAAGCATCTTCTATAACTTTCAGGTTATGTTTTTTAGCTATTTCATTTATCGCATCCATGTCGCATGGCTGTCCAAAGATATGTACAGGCATTATGGCTTTTGTCTTATCGGTTATCTTTTCCTCTATCTTTGCAGGGTCAATATTAAACGTATTAATATCCACATCTACAAAAACCGGAGTTGCCCCTACAAAAGATATGCTTTCAGCTGTTGCAAAAAAAGTAAATGGAGTTGTGATTACTTCATCTCCTTTACCAATTCCCAAAGCTTTTAAAGCTATGATAAGGGCATCTGTTCCATTTCCCACAGATACGCTGTGTTTTGTTCCTATGTATTCACTAACTTCTCTTTCAAATTCTTTAACATTTTTGCCCATTATATATTGACCTGCAGATAAAACATCTAATACTTCTTTGTCTACTTCTTCTTTTATAGATTCATACTGCCTTTTAAGATTGATTAATTGTATTTGCAAATATACCGCACCTTCTTTTGTTTAATCTTCTAGAATAACTTCTTCTAGTTTATCGGTTAAAATTTTAAAATCAAAATCACGAGCCGCCTTCAATGCATTATTACAGTAAGTATCATATTCTTCTTTCGGCATATTATAAAACTTGAGAATTCCTTCTGCTAAGGCTTCTGCTGACCCGCCTTTTACTGTAATCCCGCACTTGTATTTTTCTAACATGTCATATCCGCACTCAACATTTGAAACTATGGGATGCCCGGAAGCGAAGTACTCAAACATTTTATTTGGACTTAATCCATACTTAAATAAATTCGGTAAGTATTCTAAACAAAATATGTTCAGATCTGCCCTTGAGAGAATGGAGGGCACATATCTTTTATCTACCCTACCCTTAAAGATAACATTTGTAACTTTGTCCTCTTGAACACGATTTTGAAGTTTTTCTTTTTCCGGGCCATCGCCAAAAATATAAAATTTAATATCTTCAATTCCTTTATCTATAAATATCTTTGCAGCATCAACTATTCTATATATGGCATTTGCCTCGCCGATAGCACCTGTAAATAAAACTTTAAATGTGCTGTCATCGCCTAAATCTTCATCTTCTAAAACATATCTTGTTTTATTCTGATTGAATTCTTCTAAATCAACTCCGTTATTTATATATCTGACCTTAGAGGAATCTAAGCCTATGCTTTCAACGTAATCTTTTCCGCCCGGAAAAGTAAAGATAAGTTTATCTGCCTTTTGATAAATAAATTTCTCTATTTTGTAAAGTATCTTTGCCGGAATACTATTCTTACTCATCTTGCCCATAGCTACGAAAGTTTCCGGCCATAAATCTCTAGTTTCGACTATAAACTTGGCGCCATAACGCTTTGAAAGTTTATATCCCGCAAGCCAAGTTAGGGGATGCGGAGAAGATGCGTATATTACATCCGGTTTTTCGGTATCAAATTTTTTTGAAACTGACATTAAACCGGCAGTATAGTCTATCATATTTTTTATTCTTTCTGCTCCGTTTCCCTTATAATTTCGGGCTCGGATAATAATAAAAGGTACATCATTATGTAGTTCATACAAATACTTTCTTGAATCGGTTATCATGTTCTGATTTGAATTGTGAACAGTACTTGCACAAAAAATTTTAACATTATAGCCGCGCTTAATTAGGTTTTCAGCAAATTTGTAATGCCTTCCGCCAGAAGGTTTTGCATAGTGATTTAATATCCAGATATTTTTCATTCTGTGTCTCCTTGATGTAGTAATTAAATCATATTATTTCTTATACATTTGCAGTTTCTCCACCACTACCCCAACTTCTTCCTCACTCAAATTGCTGCTGCAGGGTATGTTTATGAGGTTCTTTTCATAAAACTCTGCTTTTTCTATTTTATAGCTTTGATTGTTGAGGTAGGGTTTTTGTTTATGTATTAGGCTCCACAGAGGTCTTGTTTGGATACTGTCATTGTTTAGTTTTCTGAGAAGTTCGTCTCTATCTATTCCGTATTTGTCTTTATCAACTATTACAGAATAAAACCAGTGGTTTGATCTGGTATCTTCCCTGAAAGGAAGAAGCGTTAAACCTTCTATATTTTCTATGCCTTTTTTATATAGGTTGTAGTTTCTAATCTTTGTTTCTATAAAGCTTTCTAATTTATCTATCTGGTCTGTTCCAAAGGCTGCCTGGATATTGGTCATACGGTAGTTGTATCCGACTTCGTCGTGAACAAAATATAGCGGATCTGTTTTTGCTTGGACTGCTAAATACGCTACTTTGTCAAGCAATTCTTGATTATTTGAAACTACCATCCCGCCGCCGCCGGTTGTTATTATCTTGTTGGCATTAAAGGAATATACCCCTATATCACCGATAGTACCGCAGTACTTGCCTTTATATTTTCCTTCCAGATAATATGAGCCTAAGGCTTCTGTAGAGTCTTCTATAACTTTTAAGTTGTATTTTTCCTTTATCCTTATAAGTTTTTCCATATTTGCAGGATTGCCGAATACATGGACTATTGTTATTGCTTTTATTTGTCTTTTTGTCTTTTTATTGATTACCTTTCCGTCTATAAAATCACATTCATTTTCCAGAAATTCTTCAAGCTTATCCATATCCATATCTAATGTATCATCACAATCCATGAATATAGGTTCTGCACCCATGTATTTCACCGGATTTACCGCTGCTATAAATGTAACCGTAGGAACTATTACCTCATCTTCCGGCTCTATGCCAAGCACCTTCAGTGCAAGATGAAGCCCTGCTGTACCGCTTTGACATGATACCGCTCTTTTTACACCTACATATCTTGCTGTCTTTTCTTCAAATTCAGTTATAAATCTACCGCCCGTTGACACCCAGCCTGTTTCTATGGTTTCTTTTATATTCTCCATGATGTCTAAAGAAAGGTTAGGAACCGATAGGGGTATTGGGTTATGATCCATGGTTTACCACTCCAAACTGCTTTTTGATACTAAATTAAATCCACATTTTAGTAAACGTTAATTTTATTTTCTATATTCAGGGAAAAATGAGCTTTCTTCTGTCTTTGCTTCGCTTAGAATGTCAATTAAATCTTTGCAGAGCCCTATATCAAGGATTTTATATAAAAAATCCTCTTTCTAAAGCAACTAAAGCAACAACTAATTTGTTTTCAGTATCTATTGTTAGATGTGCTTCTGTAACACCTAATTCATCTGCAAAACTCTTGGCTGTATTTAAAAATTCTATTTTTCTCTCACCATTTTCATTTATTATTATTTGAATATCTTGGGTGCCGATAGTATCAGTAAATCCTGTCCCCAAAGCTTTTGCCACTGCTTCTTTTGCTGCCAACATACTACCCAAGGTAATTATTTTTTCCCTATAATTGAGTTTAACTGTTGATTCTAATTCTAAAGGGGTAAAAAGTCTGCAGAGAATACTTTTTTTACGTTCTATGATTTTTATTCTTTCAAGATCAAGGATATCGGCGCCAATTAGCATACCTTTTCACCCGAAATTTACTTTATGTATTTTGCTGGATTCCCAAAAACAGTAGAGCCTTCCCTTACATTTCGAACCACTACACTGCCTGCGCCAATAACCGAATCATCTCCTATAATAACGCCCGGTAAAACGCAAGCACTACTGCCAATGCTCACTCTCTTACCTACCTTTGCAAAACCAGTAACATCTACTTTGCCACTGAGAGTTGAGTAGTCGCCCACTGAAGCATCGTGGCCTGTGCCTGATCCGCAATTAATTGTAACAAACTCTCCTATATTTGCATCACAGGTTATAATAGAATTTGGACATAAAACACTGCCTAGGCCAATCTTTACATTTTTTCCTATAATACTCGTTCTGTGGATAAAGGTTTCAAACTTTGCACCTTTATCCCTGAGCACATTTGCAAGTTTGTACTTAATTCGAGGAGTTCCTATAGCCATAACCAGATACTCATCATCTTGAGGTTGATACTCCGATATCGTTGATACTACATCAACTTCATAATTGTACTCCCTTAGTGCTGACAAATTATCATCTAAAAATCCCATAACTTGCCAGTCTGGATACTTTTCCCGCGAATCTTTAATCCAGTTATAGACTTCTCGACCAAAACCGCCCGCACCTACAATTAAAATTTTCTTCATAATGATTCTCCATTATATATATAATTAGTAATGCGTATTTTATTCTTTGCTAATAGTAAATCCTCCATCAACCACCATAGTAGTTCCTGTTATCCACTTTGAAGCATCTGATAATAAAAACGCTGCTGCCATTGCCACATCTTCCGGAAGTCCAAATCCAAGCGGATATCTTTCCATTTTTCTTTTAATTGCTTCGCCGGGTGCGCGATTAACCAGATCTTCATACATTTTTGTTTTGACCAATCCGGCAGCTATTGAGTTTACCCTGATATTTTTTGGGGCAAGTTCTACAGCCAATGCTCTTACAGCACCGTCAACGGCAGCCTTGCTGGCAGAATAAAGCGATATTCCATTATTCCCTGTTAATCCGGCTGCTGATGACATAACTACCAAGCTTGAAGTTTCTTGTTTAACATCTTTATGGCTCAAGCCCTTGGCAATCATTAAAGCCGCAAACGCACTGGTTTTAAAAACAGGTTCAATTTTCTTCTCTTTAATTATATTTAGGGGAATTGTTGCTTCTATCCCCGCAGCATGAAATACCCCGGAAAGCCGTCCTTGCTCAGCTGCGATAGTTTTTAATAATTCCGGTATCCCATCTAATTGTTCCAGATCATATTCATAAATACTATGGCCACTGCCTTCCAGCTCTCTGCAAGTTTCTTCAAGTCTTTCTCTATTTCTGGCTAACAACACGACTTCTGCTCCAAGTTTGCTTAAAATAATCGCCGTTTCTCTGCCTATTCCCGATGAAGCACCGGTTACTAATATTCTTTTACCTTCCAAGGACATAGGGTTAAAAACCACTGCTACACCTCCAATAATCGTAAGCTCGCAAGAGGGCCTGCATTCATTAAGGCGCCTCCCCACGAATAACCTACTCCAAAACCTATCATTGCAAGCTTTTTCTTATTGGAGCTTAGCACATCTTGCAGTTCACTTGTTATTGTAAGAGGTATTGAAGCAGAGCTTGTATTCCCAAATCTATCAATGCTGATAGGCGTTTGTTCTTGACTAAGCTTTAATTTTTTTGCTAAATGTTTTAAAATAAATTCATTTGCCTGATGAAAAACAAAGTAATCAATATCTTTAACATCTAAGTTATTTATACTTAACAGCTCTTTTACCAGCGGCGGCACTCTCTTTATTGTAAAATTAAAAATTTCTCCGCCATCCATGTATAGATCATTTAGGCTTCGTATACTCCCATCGGGTTGAACAATTCTTACAAGATTTTCTTGTGTTGCCGGATTCCTGTAGCCTCCTGCCGGAATAATTAAATTGTCGCTGCCTTTACCGTCTGTTTTTAAAACAAAGCTTATTGTTGAAGATGTTTCGTCCATCTCTAGTGCGGTTGCCGAGGCAGCATCGCCAAAAAGCATAGATGTTGAGCGATCATTAGGAGAAATAGCTTTGCTTATGGTATCACCTACAAGCAGCAAAATCCGCTTCAAAGCTCCTGTTGCGATAAAATTGGCAGCCATCCATAATCCATAAACATAACCGGAACATCCTAGATTTACGTCAAATGCCATGCATTCCGTAGATAATCCCAGTTTATCTTGCACAACACAGCTTGTGGCAGGGAGCCTATAGTCCGGCGTCTGAGAAATAAAGATAATACCGTCTATTGTATCTGCCGGCCAATCCAGCTCTTCTATCAATTTTGCAGCAGCTGCCGTACATAAATCCGATGTGCAAGTATCGCTATTTGTGATACGTCTTTCCTTAACACCTGTCATTTCAGTTATTTTATTTATATCTTCTTTGGGAAAATATTTTTCAAAATCTTCATTCTTAACGATATTTTTTGGTACAGTACAGACTATTCCCTTAATATTAACATTCGATGCCAGTGTTTGTATCATATCTTAATCCTCTTTTGCTTTTTTTATTAAATCTATTACTTCTCCCACTGTTTTAGCTTGTGACAGCGACTTTCCGTTAACTGTTACATCGAAATATTCATCGATTAAAGCTATGGTAGATACTACAGCGACTGAATCAAAATTTTCACTATCTAATTCGTAATCATCGTTTAAATCTTCTGCATCTACCTCTAATAAATCTGCAAGTTCCGCTAAAAATTCCTTAAATTCCATTTATATTCCTCCAATTAATTTTAATTAAACATATCTTATTATTGTACCTGCCCAAGAAAGTCCTACTCCAAACCCTACCAACATTAATTTATCGCCCTTTTTTATGCTGTTTTTTTCTAACTCTAATTCAATAGCCATGGGTATAGTAGATGAAACTGTATTGCCATACTCTTCGTTGTTTACGCAAAATTTTTCTTTAGGTATTTTTATCTTTTTGCGCAGAGTTTCCAGCATAAATGCATTAGCTTGGTGGAATATATACATATCGATATCATCGATTGTCATCTTGCTTTTTTTGAGCAACTCTTTCACTGCAGAAGGCACGGATTTTAAGGTAAAGTTAAATATCTCCGCACCATCCATAAAAAGATTTTGCGGTGACCTTATTGCTCCATCATCAAAAGTTTGCTCTATTCCCGTCTCTTGTGATACCGGCATTCTAAGCCCGCCTGCCGGTACAATTAACAGGTCGGCACCGCTGCCGTCGGTTCCGAAAACAAACGGCCCGATTAGCTCTTCTTCGCTTTCGATAGAAGATATAAATGTTGCTGCCGCTCCATCGCCGAAAATCGTTCTTACACTCCTGTCACTGGGATGTAAGTATTTGGAATATGTTTCAGAAGTAATCAGAAGTACATTACTAACAATCCCTGATTCTATCATTCCTTTGACAATTGAAAGCCCATATACATATCCGGAACACCCTAGGTTAATGTCAAAAGCTCCGCAAGTAGTTGGCAGCTTTAGGCGGTCCTGCACAATGCAAGCTGTTGTCGGCAAATAATAATCTGGACTTTGCGTGCAAAGTATTAGAAATTCTACTTCTTCTCTTTTGCATATACCTTTTTCAAATAGTTTTTCAGCCGCCGCAACAGCTAAATCAGATGCGCATTCATTCTTTCCCGCAATTGCTCTGGTTGATATGCCTGTTTTATTATAAATTTTTTCTACATCCCAATCAGGATAATCTTTTATAAGTTCATCATTAGTCAGTTTTTGTGCGGGAAGGTATGATGCTATATCTTTAATGTAAGCTCTGTTCCTCATTATTAGCCCCCTAATACAAAAAACTCATTTCAAAAATTTCTTCTCCACAGCCTTAATTTGTCTTTACAATGTCTCTCTCACTAACATAAAACTTTCTGCATATGCTACACCAATCGTTGATCCCCTAAGCTTTGCCAGTGCTTCTATTATTTCATTTGAACGAGGATGGGGTGGCTCTTTTATTTGAGACTTATAGCAATTCATCGCTTGTTTTTTCTTATCTATAAAACCTGTAATATTGCTCCATACATTTGGAATAAAGGCATTATCGACTGTGGGAATATTCCATTCGGTTTCGGAAAGGGTTTCGTATGCATAAATCGCATTTACATTTACGCTGTTGATTGGTCTTAATGCAACCATCGCACTGTTCGAAACCACAGCATGGTCAATGTGCATGTCTCCTTTATGTGGTATAAAAGCTATATTTGGTTTTATATGCTCAACAACTTTTAGTAATTCAAAATTAATGTCCTTTAATGGAGTTTCTCTAAGCTGCACTACTGGAAAATCTAAAAAAATCGTTTCTTTGACACCCAATATTTTGTGTGCGTTCAGAGCTTCGGAACGTATCATGTTCACCATTTCGTCCGAATCTCCTTTTGTCACTTCACATATAAAAACTTCATGCCCTGAGGCTGAGTATTTAGCAATTGTTCCTCCCACTCCTAAAACTTCATCATCGTTGTGGGGTGCAAAGACTATTATGCGCATCTTTTAAACCACCTTATTTGAACTTATGTCCTACTCTGAAATGTACTTGATCTTCTGGCGAATACTCATATACGCGGAGTAAACCGTCTAAGCATACTATGTCTATGTAGTTTTCACTGATTTCGGCAATTTGGCCCGGGATTCCGATATATTTATTGTTCTCTAATTTATCAGCTTTCCAAAAAATCACCTTCGTTTTGCCGTCATACATCGAAAAGGCTCCGGGATACGGATATGATACTGCGCGAATTAAGCGCTGAATGTTTTTAGCGGAATCCTGCCAATTTATGCAGCCATCTTCCGGAGTTCTTTTTAATAAATAAGTGGCCAGGCTCTCATCCTGAGGTATGGCTTCTATAGTGTCATCTAGAAATTTCGGTAAGGACACTTTTAAAAGTTCTTGCAGCGCTACCCCGCATTTTCTGCCCACATCGTCGGCATAATCATCATCTTCTATAAGATACTCCATCTGACCGATAATTCGTCCGGAATCAGTGCCTTCGTCGATAAAAAACAAGGATACCTTTGAATTCTTTACCCCTAATAAAATTTGCCATGGAATTGCAGCCCTGCCTCTGAATTTTGGAAGCGGTGTCGGATGAAATCCTACTACGCCCTTCTTTGCACACTGCATTATTTCATTTCCCACCAACTGGGAAAGTCCTATAACAAATATATAATCAGGCTGAATTTGTCTGATAGCGGAAACACAGCTTTCATCGTTTATTTTTTTAAACGTCATATAAGGCAATCCATGCTGTTTTGCTATTTTGTGTATAGGCTCATACCCTGAAACATTTTTTGAATACTCCTCGCCAAGCGAAAATACCATATCTACCGGAAAACCTAATTCAATCATTGTTTCTAATGCGATTTTACTTGAACCGACAGAACCAATAAGTACAGATTTCATATGTCTATATGCTCCTTATCATCTCTAAAACCAATTTAAGTTGAGGCTTTAGTTATTTCTTTTTTAAAATGTTTTTCACCAAACAAAATTATTGCAATAGTTTTAAGGAGAATTTTTATATCAAGAATTACCGAATAATTATCCACGTAAAAAACATCGTATTCAATTCGTTTATCCCATGGCAACGCTACATTGCCATTGACTTGGGCAAGCCCTGTCATACCGGGCCGAACTTTGAGTCTTCGCATCTCGCGAGAAGTGTAGTTATCAACTTGGATTTTAATTGTTGGCCTCGGACCCACTAACGCCATATCGCCTTTTACAACATTGAATAATTGCGGTAATTCATCGATTTTTGTCCTTCTTAAGATTTTCCCTATAAAAGTTATTCTCTCAGCATCTTTGCTCGAATCGAAATTTTTTTCTGCTTTATTATCAACTTTCATCGTCCTAAACTTATAAATCTTAAATATCCTGCCATTCTTTCCGACTCTCTCTTGTTTAAACAGCACCAGGCCCTTGGGATCTTCCAGTTTGATAGCAATAGCGGCAAGGAGCATGATGGGAGATAGGGCTACAAGTAAAACTACCGCAAGTATGTAATCTAGTAATCTTTTTATGTATTTTCGATACATCTTAATAAAACCTCCCTAAAAACTTTCTGGGCCACTGCTGTTTTCCTGTTCCTTTTGCTTTTGGGCTTTCAGTGGGGCATATGTGGGAACAAGAGAGTGTATTCCGGAAGGTGCTTATCCGTTCACGATTTTATAAGTTGTGCTTGTACATTCAAGCACTCTGTCCGTAAATAATGTCCTTTACAAATAAATCATTGAGAAATACTTTTCTCTTCTTGTGTTAATGTTTTAAATGTCGGTACTATGCTCCTTATAATTTCCACAAAATCTTTTTCTCTTTCTTCTATAAGGATGTTTTTCAGCTGTTCCAGTTCTTCTGCAAAGGCTGCCTTGTCTATGTGTGTAGGTCTTGCTACAAATATTCTGTTATTTTTGGTGGCGGTAAGGCCTTCTTCGCTTAGGAGAAGTTCTTCGAAAAGTTTTTCTCCGGGGCGAAGGCCTGTGTATTTTATTTCTATATCCTGGTTGGGCTCAAGCCCGGAAAGGCGAATCATATCTTTTGCAAGATCATCTATTTTTACCGGATCGCCCATATCCAGGATAAATATCTCACCGCCTTTTGCAAAGGCCCCTGCCTGTATTACAAGCTGAACAGCTTCAGGTATTGTCATAAAGTACCTTATAACTTCAGGATGGGTCACCGTTACCGGCCCCCCCGACTCTATCTGCTTTTTAAACAGCGGAACTACGCTTCCTCGGCTTCCTAAAACATTTCCGAACCTTACTGCCGAAAACACAGTCGAGCTGTTTTGTGAAGCAATCTGGATGATAATTTCAGCGATGCGCTTTGTGGCCCCCATGACGCTGGTAGGATTTACCGCTTTATCGGTGGATATAAGGATGAACTTTTGTGTCTTGTACTTGTCGGCTGCCCGTACCAGATTCAAAGTACCAAACACATTGTTCTTTACAGCCTCCAGCGGGTTTTGCTCCATCAAGGGCACATGTTTGTGCGCCGCCGCATGAAACACTATATCCGGCCTATATTTATTAAAAACATCTTCAAGCTTTTTTTCATCTCTTACCGACCCTATAATCGGCGTATATCTCAGCTTGGGAAAAACCGTTTTTAAATCATACTCCAGATCATATACACTATTCTCACTTATGTCATATATCAAAAGTTCCTTCGGTTTGAACCTTGCCACTTGCCGGCAGAGCTCTGAACCGATAGAACCGCCGCCGCCCGTTACCATCACCGTCTTATTTTGCAGGTAGCTTGATATCTCAAAAAGATCTACTTTTACCGGCTCCCTGCCCAAAAGGTCTTCTATCTTCACGTCCCGAATCCGTTTTACCGCGACCTTATCGTCTATCAGCTCATATATGCCGGGAAGTATCTTGAGTTTGCACTTGGTTTTATTGCATATCTCAACTATATCCCGGATATCTCTCCTGTCTGCAGACGGAATCGCAATAATTATCTCCCGGACGTTTTTTTCCAGCACAACTTCCGGAATACACTCTCTTGTCCCCACCACCGGCACGCCCCGAATCTTCATACCCAATTTATTCTTATCATCATCTATCAGCGCCACCGGCCGCCTTTTCAAAGAAGGGTGTCTCGAAAACTCCTCTACAACTACCGAACTTGCATCTCCTGCCCCTATTATCATTACATTTGTCATGTCATCTTTGCCGTTTTTTACAAAGTTTAAAGATTGATGCCTTTTTCCCAATGCCACCCTCATCAAAAACCTATATCCTCCAGTAAAAGCCGTCAGCAGCAGCCAAAGCAGCACATATACGCTTCGAGGGTAGTGCAGCTGAAGCATATAGGTTAGAGCAAGGAGCAGCAGCGAAGTTGCCGTTGATGCCCAGACCACCGAAAACATCTCATTTACGCTGGCAAACCTCCACAGCCTGTCATACAGGTCAAACTTATAGAAACAGGCTAAACCGGCTATTGTTGCAAGCGGCATAGTCTTTAAAAGGTAAGGTATGTATTGAGAAGGCACATAACCGTCAAAACGAAGGGCCAGTGCCATAAAACATGCAAAATTTATCAAAAAGGCATCTAGCAAAAACATCAATATCTTTAATTTACCCCTTTTAAATCTCATATTACTTGCCCCCATTGCAAATGCCCTAATTCACTAACTTCTCCGCTTTTTTCTTTTCTTTTCGTGTCCTCCGCTTTCCCCGTAATAATAGTAATAATAGTAGTAGCCGCTGCCTGTCTGTTTTACCTTATTGAGCACAACACCTAATATATGGGCTTTAACCTTCTCCAGCTGCTGTTTTGCAAGTATAGCAGCTTCTCTCGGTGTTGACCCTGCTTCCACTACCAGTATCACACCGTCCACACTTGTAGATAATATGGAAGTGTCGGCAACACTGTTTACCGGAGGTGAATCAAGAAGTACTATATCGTACATCGAGCTTACCTTATTCAAAAATTGTTTCATCTTAGAAGAACCTAAAAGCTCCGCCGGATTTGGAGGCACCGGCCCGCTGGTTATAATATGCAGATTTTCTATTCCTGCTTCTTGAGGCACAAAATCCGCTGAAATATCTCCTGCCAGTATACTTGAAAGCCCTCTGTAATTTTCCAAAAGAAATATCTTATGAATCCTAGGCTTCCTTAAATCCGCATCTATAAGAAGGACCCTGCTGCCTGTAGCGGCTATGGACATAGCAAGATTTGCTATAGTAAAACTTTTGCCCTCACCGGGATTGCTGCTGGTTACCACTATACGCTTTAAGGGCTTGTCTACCCCCATAAACTGCAGATTTGTCCTCAGCAGGCGGAAGGCTTCGGATACCAGGGATTTCGGGTCATCCATTACCATTAACCCGTTTGAATTTAATTGCTGCTGTATCTGTTTCATTCATTTTCCCCTTCGACATATGGTATATTGCCTATTACCGGCAAACCAAGATATTTCGCCACATCTTCCGGACTTTTTATAGAAGTGTCGAAAAACTCCATCACAAAAGCCGTGAAAGCACCTATCATCAGCCCTAAGACAAGAGATATGGCAATATTCAGCTTTGGCTTCGGCTTTACCGGATTTGTAGGCGGTATGGCCTTATCGATAACCTGTATATTCTCCACATTCATTATCTTTACAACTTGGTCTGAAAACGCCGAGGCAAGTTCATTGGCAATAGTTGCCGCCATTTTAGGATCTTGGTCTGTAACGCTTATCTGAATGATTTCCGTATCCTTAACAAGGCTTACATTAATCTTTTCTTTCAAAACATCTGTTGTTACATCAAGGTTTAGATTCTTTATGACCTGTTCCAAAACCGTCCGGCTTTTCGCAATCTCGCCATAAGTTGAAACCAGAAGGCGGTTTGTCTGGATTTCCTGATAAGTTATTGCTTCATCAGGATTTACTGCTACTTTATGAATCGGTTTGCCCACCATAAGAGTAACATTTGACTCATACTCGGGTTTTAAGACAAAAAAGGTCACAATAGATGCTATAAGCACACATATTACAGTAATTGCCGCGATTGCTTTAAATCTTTTCTTTATAATCTCGAATACTTCTTTTAGCGAGATCTCATCATCTTCTACTTCTTGGATAAATCCGTTTTCTTCCATGCAACTTTCACACCCTAGTAGGCATATTTTTGATATCTATAGTAAAGATTTTGTATTTCCTTTATTTCTTCCGGCGTAAACCTTTTTAAGGCAAGGTCTACCGCAAGCCTTTTTTCTTCCGGAGTAAGGCCGCCTTTTAAAAGACCAGTAAGATAACTGATGTCATCACCTGTAAGTTTGCTTGACACAAGCTGCATAATCCTGCGCTTATCGTCAAAGGTCACTTGAGTGCTTAGATCCTTATCGGAAGAACCTGCTTTCTTTTCCGGCACACTTTGTGAAGGTGCCGCAGGTTTTTCGGCAGGGGATTCCCCTCCGGTTGCGGAAGGCTCTTCTGCCGGACTTTGAGGGTTTTGAGGGCTTTGAGAAGGTGGATTTTCAGCCTCAGGCGCCTTTACATTCTCAAGTATCAATTTTTCTGTCATGTCATAGAACTTGTTTACAAAAATATAATATGATGAGGCCAAAATTATCAAAATCACTACAAGAACTATAAGCCCATATTTTAAAAATTTTCCCTTCATGGCTTTTAATTTTCAAAGGGGCGCTCCGCTTTCACAGCACCCCTTTGAGTACTCCTTTTTAATAGTAGTTATAGAAACCGTAAACTATCTTGGCTGCTTCAGCGCGAGTTATGCTGTTTGCAGGTTTTAAAGTACCGTCGGGATAACCGTTTACTAATTTTTCTTCAATCAGAAGAGATACATATTCTTTTGCGTAAGAAGACACCTTGTCGCCGTCTTTGAAAGACTTAAGGATAGTATCAGCATCCGCTGCGCCTTCCTTGCCTATTGCCCTTCCTATAATCGTCATCATTTCTTCTCTTGTTATCTTGCCGTTTGGATCGAAGACCTTTCCGGCTACTTTGCCTTCAATGAGTTTATTATCAAAAGCTGTCTGCACATAGTCTGCAAACCAGTCGCCGGCTTTCACATCTTCAAAGCTTCCGCTGTATTTGTTAAGATCAAGTTCCATGGCATTTACGATAATCTTAGCAAACTCAGCTCTGGTCATATCATCATCCGGTGCAAAAATATTTTCTGCTTTGCCATTTACTATTTGCTTTGCCGCCATAGATTCTACATAACCCTTTGCCCAGTGGTATTTTATATCTGCAAAGGTCTTATTGTATTCTATAAGGGCATATGTGCTAAAGTGGGATACAGAAGCTCTTATAGTGTCTTTTTCTTTATCTACTTTGCCGCCGACAAATTCAATAGTCTTCTTGTCGCCGTTTACATAGTAAATTCCGAGTTTATCGGCATTTGCAGTAATACCCTTAAGGTTGAAATAAATCGTGATTTTGCCCGTAATTTTCGCGTTTGTGCCGTCTGTTTTTATGACTATGTCCGCGGCATCGCCAACAGCTGTCATTCCGGCAGGAAGTGTTATGCCTGAAAGGGCTTTTCCGGTTTTAATCTGCTGTATAACTATTTCTAGATTTTCTGTATCGCCCATGTCGACTGCTGCTGCCGGTATCTCGATACTTACTTCCGGTAGAATAACAAGTATATTAGCATCTACTTCCCCGGCTTTTTCAACAATACTTGCAGGTATATTTATCTGAGTATCCTCGGTAATCTTTCTACTGGAGCTCAGGTCTATAGTTATCACTAAAGGCCTGTCTTCATCTTCGGCAGTCTTTGCAGCTTCATCAATAAGCTTTAAGACCGTATTTACCGTGCTGGTGCTAAGGCTTACAACCGCCTTGCCGTCGCTTACAGTAATGCTTACCGCATCAGAGGGAATATTTACAGATATAGGCTGCGTCGTATCTTTCGGAGTAACTACTGCCGGTTTTTCCGGAGTAGTTCCGCCTCCGCCGCCTGTGCCTCCGCCGCCGGTTCCGCCTCCGCCGTTACCTCCATCGCTGGGTTTTGGAATAGTGGTAACAGTATATCCTAAGCCTCCAAGCGCACTTTTTAAAGTTGCAGTTTCACTTGATGAAAGATCAGCCAGCACTGCATTTGCTGCGTTTATAAGGGACAAAACTTCATCGTTGCTGAGAATATTTAAATCATTATCGCTAAGAAATTTATTCAATTTTGTTTTCAAAGCGCCTGCAGTTTTCTCATTTACACTTAACGTGTTCGTAGCTTCATAGTATTTAAACTCAACAGCATCGCCTCGCAAGTCAATTTCCAAGTTTTTAAGTTTGGATAAGAAGCTTCCCCATCCGTCAAAGTCTGACACAACACTGTCATCAAAGTCTTCCAAGGGTGCGCCTGGGTCTTTAAACACCTTGTCGAATTCTGCCTGTATTGTAGTTTTATATGAATTATATACGTTAGTATCGTTTCCAAACAAATAATTATTTATGTAACTCGTTGTGGCGCTATAAAACCCATCGCCTTCTACGGCACCCACCGCGTTTTCTATTGTGGTTTGTGAAATTCCTTTGTTGCTAAGACGGCCTTTTAAGTCACTATCCAACTTGCTAAAAAATGTCTCAACCGCTGAACTACTTTTGGTTTTCGCTATTTCTAATAGATTAACTGCTGTACCTCGTCCTAAAGGTCGAATCTTGTCGTTGATATAACTTAGCACTTTGTCCACATTGTCCTCTGTCTGTCCATTTGCATAGGCCAGAGGCATCAGTGCCAAGAGTGCTGCCAAAAAAACTACTAATGTCTTTTTTAACATGTAATTGTCTTACCCCCTTCAATTTTTTATTCTGTCATAGTATCGCTTTCCCCGTTTAAAACTCCATATAGGTTGTAGATTATCACAGCTGCTTCGGCTCTGGTAGCGTTTGCTTTAGGTTGGAAAAGTTCTGCGGTTGTGCCGCGGACCAAACCGAGTTTTAGTGCAACAGCCGTTTCAGTTTTAGCCCAATCTGAAATTTCTTCTTTGTCTTTAAAAGGCAGTAGAAGCTGGTCTATCTCCGCTGTGTCAATGGAAACGGATTTGCCCTTTAATGCCGCCGCTCTTGCAACAAGCACTGTCATTTCTTCTCTGGTTATCTTGCCCTCAGGATCGAACAAGTCCCCCTTTCCTTTTGCAAGATTTGCTGCATATGCGGTCTTCACCGTTTCGTAGAACCAGTCGGTTTCTGCTACATCCAAGAACGGAATAACTGTTTCTTCGGAAACTTCCGGCTGGAGAAGCCTTACCATCATGGCAGTAAATTCCGCTCTTGTGACGCTGTCTTCAGGAGCAAAAATACCACTTGCTTTACCCTGTATAATGCCTTTTTCTGCTATGTACTGTATCTGAGTTTTGGCCCAGTGGTTTGTAATATCTGTAAACGCTGCCGCCGGTGTCGGCTCTTGACCGGTATCGGTTTCTTGCTCTTTCTCGGATGCAGGTGATGATGTGGAAGAACCTGCTGTGCCGGAGCCTCCTGACGGATCTGAAGGTGCCTCAATATTTTTATATTTTTCTACAAGGTCTGCTATACCTTCACTGTCGCCACTTTGTATTTTATCTATAATGGCCATCCTGTCTTCATAGCTCCAGGATTTTAGTTCATCTACTTGGGATTTCAGCCGGCTTACACTAAGGCCCTTATCCTCGAGCTGGGCTTCATAATCGTCTCCTAAAACTATCTTAAGAGCCGAGGGCAGATCTTGTTTTAAAACTTCCAGTGTCCCGCTGCTTTTAAAATAGGTCTTGAGGAGATCTATAGCTTCCTTTTGGGTAGAAGGGCTAAGCTCGTTAAACTTCTCAAGTCCTTTGTCTATAAGGCTTGTGTCAATTGTAGCAAGCGCCGGTGTAAATGAAGACAGCACAAGTAGCGCTGCCAACGCTAAAACTAAGACGGTTTTTAATTTAAACACACTGTACCTCCTTTTTCTGTTAGATATTGTTGATGAATAAACCGAGTTTTGTGAAAAAACCCATTTCCTTGCCATCATATGCCTCTGATGCAGAATCCATATCCCTTCCCTTCAAAATCTTAGTGGGGTTTTCTACTAGCAACAGCTCTGCCGCCTGCCCTTTTAAAAATTTTAACGCATCTTTTATTCTGGGCGATCTTGAGCGGGTTGTGTGGCAGTCAGTAGCAACAAAATGAGCCATTCCGGAATTTATTATCTTCTCTGCCGCGTGTTTTGCATCTCTTCCAAGAGCCCCCAGAAGGCTTATGGAGTTGATCTGAGTAAGTGTCCCCAACTTTAAAAATTCCTTTAGCTTTTCAGGATTTTTTGCAATTTCGCGATTTCTTTCCGGATGAGCAAGGATTACATTAAGACCTCGAAGCCTCAAGCTGTGAATTACATCCGGCGCATATAAAGGAATTGTCATCATGGGCAGCTCGACCAATATGTACTTGCCGGTTCCGCACAGCGTAAGAAGGCGCCCCTCATCATAAAACCGCGGAATTTCCGGTGTCAGGAAAATTTCTTCTCCAGGATATATCTTAAGGTTAATTGATCGCTGCTTTAGATTTTCGTTTAATTCTTCTACCTTTTCAATGATTGCGGCCTTATCTGTTTCCTTATCGCTTGCTATAAAATGGGGAGTCGCTATCATATCGGTAATTCCTTCTGATACAGCGATTTCTGCCATTTTAATTGATGTTTCAAGGTCCGGTGAACCGTCATCGATCCCCGGTAAGATATGACTATGGATATCTATCAACACTGCTGCCTCCTTATTGAAGTAAAGGCCCTATTTCCTTTTTCCACATCATATTAGTTTACCCGGCTTAATCCCATATATTGTTTATTCGACCTTAATTTAAAATTTCCTGCTATCCGGAGAAAAAAAGCAGAAAAATTTTGTCTAATTCTGATGGACTGAGGCCAGGTGGGCCGAGAAAAAGTAGGAAATTTAGACGACCTGGGCTAGGTGGGCTGTATTTTGCTCTATTTTTAGACGACCTGGGCCAGGTGGGCTGCCAACCTGAGCTAGGTGGGCTTTTTCCTTTTTTCTCTTTAGCCCGTATAATTAAGTCACAAACACGCCCCAGGGCGATGGCAAAAGGAGGTGACAGACATGGCGGTTATTTCAACACCACTTAATTCAAGTCTTCGCATCGTTGTAACCACAGGCAAAGACGAAAACGGCAAGTTTATTTTCAAAAACAGGTCTTTCAACAATCTAAAGACCGGCGCCGCTGACGAGGATGTGATGAGCATCGCAAGCCAACTTGCAGACATCCAAGAACATCCGGTGCACGCAATCCGCAGAACTGTGGAAAGCGAACTTACAGAAGTTACTGAGTAGAAAGATTAAAAAAATTTAGAAGGGAGGTATAAACATGGATAAAAGCCTGGAACTTATTTTCAAGAACCAAGCAGGCAAAAATGCCAGAATGTCAATGCAGGATCCTAAAGACGACCTTACGGCCGACCAGGTTCAGTCACTGATGGACAGTATCTTGGAGAAAAACATCTTTGAGACTACCGGCGGCGACTTGGTTGAAGCGGTAGGGGCCCGCCTCATCCAAAAAGAAGTTATTGACCTTATAGGTTAATTTTAAGACTTTGGCCGGGTACGAAACAGTATCCGGCCACACCTTTATAGGCCTTTACAGGAAGGAGGATTTTTATGGATGAAATAGTAGCTCAAGTGGCAAATGTGGGTTTCCCCATTGCGATTTCCATATACCTTTTGGTTAGAGTGGAAGCTAAGATCGAAAGCCTTACCTTGAGCATATATGAGCTTGCTAAAGTAATCGAGGGTATGAAAAATTAGAGAAAGGAAGTGTTTTGATTTGGAAAGAATTTATCCAAGATTCATAGTTATACATCACACAGCAGGTTTTGACTCATCTGCCCTTACAATAGACGGATATCACAGGGCAAGAGGTTTTGGGGTAGAGGTATCATCCCCTGCCGGCTTAGTAAAAGAGTATGTAAAAAGGGGTTTTAAAAAGACGCAGGCCGGAGTTATGGTAAGTATTGGGTATCACTACCTGATAAGGGCAGCAGGCGATGTGGAAAAAGGCAGGCCGGATTTTGTGCGTGGAGCTCACTGTACAGCCCTAGGTATGAACTTTAAGTCTATCGGCATAGCCCTTACCGGCAATTTTGATTCCGTGGACAATCCAGATGGCAGGAAGGGGCACAAGGCGCCTACATCAGCACAGATATCCTCTCTTCGGGCGCTGCTGGCCCACCTTATAAAAATATATCAGATTCCCGAGTCTTGCATCCTTCGGCATAAGGATGTAAAAGGGGCTGCAACTAGGTGTCCCGGCGATAGATTTTGGCTGGGCCCCGGAAATTATGGTATTTTGACTTGACATTTGAGCCGAAGTTCACATATAATGGATTTGTTTCCTTTTACAAAATTTTTCGAACAAAAGACTTTCATAATGGAGGGAGCTAATTGGATGCAAAGGACATTATACAACGTAAGGTTGCAGCATTGCTGCCGATTTATGACAGAGGAAACGTTACAATATTTATTGCCGGAGATGGTGAAAAAATAGTAATCAGAAAGACCTGCAAAACAGTTTTAAAAACCCTTGCCCACTGCCGTAACGTAGACCTTGTGGCAGCAAGAAAAAATTGTGGTAAAGTATTAAACAAAAAACTTCAGGTTCCAATTCCTCTAACGCCAAAAACACTGCTGATACCGGTAAAATTTAGGGAAAAACCCCTGGGTAAAAACGATGGAGCACTGGGGTATCTGAATTTTTTCCAAATTAAAGAGGTAAATGAAGCAAAAAACAGAAAATGTATAGTAAGCTTTTACAATGGCGTAAAACTCAAAGTACCGATTACCTGTGAAACAATGAAAGAATACCTAAAGAACGCCAGAATTGTGGAAAGAATTTTTTTAAAACGCGATATTCCAGAGCGCGACAGTGTGATGACGTCTAAGGAAAGGCCGGCCGAAATTATTTATGAGTGTATATGCACTGAAACAAGAAATGCAGTAGAGGAATTTTTAAACGAAACTTTTGCAGGAATTCCACCTTTTCGGTGAAAAGACTTGGTCAGAGAAAATTATTGACTTTCTCTGACCTTTGTAGTAGAATGATTGTAGTAATATTTAGAAGAAAGGACGGTGGCGGTTATTATGGATCTTAGTAAATACACCCAAAAGTCGCAAGAGGCTATAATGGATGCTCAAAATCTTGCAGTAGAGCATCATCACCAAGAGCTAAACTCAAAGCATTTGCTTTATGCCCTTGTATTTCAGAAAGACGGAATTGTCCCTAAGATTATAGAAAAAGCCGGCGCCAATATAAATCAAGTAAAATCACTTGCCGAGGACCTTATAAAGAAAATACCGGTGGTTCACGGCTACGACGGCCCGCTGACCATGAGCACTAATCTTGCAAGAGTGTTCGTGCGGGCAGAAAAAGAAGCGCAGAATATGAAAGACGAGTATGTAAGCGTGGAGCACTTGCTGCTAGCGCTGCTGGAAGAAGGAGATGCTGATGTAAAAGACGCCCTTCGAAAGGCAGGACTTGACAGGGTAAATATACTTTCGGGCTTGAAAAAGGTTCGGGGCGGTCAGCAGGTTACAAGTGAAAATCCGGAGGCTACTTACAATGCCCTGGAAAAATACGGTAGAGACCTTACACAGCTTGCTCGGGAAGGCAAACTGGATCCGGTTATAGGAAGAGACGACGAAATAAGACGGGTTATCGAAATACTGTCCCGGCGCACCAAGAACAATCCTGTTCTCATAGGCGAAGCCGGTGTAGGTAAGACCGCTATTGTAGAAGGGCTTGCCCGGCGAATTGTGGCAGGCGACGTGCCGGAAGGCCTTAAAGACAAAAAGATAATCGCACTGGATATGGGCTCCCTTATTGCAGGCGCAAAATACAGAGGAGAATTTGAAGAAAGACTAAAGGCGGTATTAAAAGAAGTCCAGGATTCAAACGGTCAGATAATACTGTTTATAGATGAGCTGCACACAGTGGTTGGGGCAGGAGCTGCCGAAGGTGCCCTGGATGCAGGAAATATCTTAAAGCCGCTGCTAGCTCGAGGCGAACTGAGAGTTATCGGTGCAACCACTATCGACGAATATAGAAAGTATATCGAAAAAGACGCAGCATTAGAGCGCAGGTTCCAGCCTGTTATGGTTAATCCTCCCTCTGTGGAAGAGACCATATCAATACTCCGCGGCCTTAAAGAAAGATACGAGGTATATCATGGCGTTAGAATAAAAGACAGCGCCATAGTGGCTGCCGCAGTGCTTTCTGACAGATATATAACCGACAGGTTCCTGCCGGATAAAGCCATAGACTTGATAGATGAAGCCGCCGCAAGACTGCGCACAGAAATAGACAGCATGCCGGTGGAGCTTGACGAAATAAAGAGGAAAATCATCCAACTTCAAATAGAAGAAGCGGCTCTTAAAAAGGAAAAAGACGAGGCATCTTTAAAGAGACTTGAAAAAATACAGGAAGAGATGCAGGAACTTCAGAAAGAGTTTGACAGATTAACCGAAATCTGGCAAAAAGAAAAAGAAGAAATCGAAAGAATTCACAAGATAAAATCAGAAATCGAGAAAGTGAAACTGGAAATCGAGAAAGCCGAGCGAGAGTATGATTTAAATAAAGTAGCAGAACTGAAATTCGGCAAATTAAACGAACTGGAAAGACAGCTTAGAGCCGAAGAAGAAGCTATAAAGCAAAGAAGAGAAAAAGGCGGAGGCCTTTTGAAAGAAGAAGTAGATGAAGAAGAAATAGCAAGAGTTGTAAGCCAGTGGACGGGGATTCCCGTGGATAAACTTCTGCAGGGTGAAAAGGAGAAACTTCTGCATCTGGAAGAAATTCTGCACCGCAGGGTTGTAGGGCAGGATGAGGCTGTTAAAGCTGTTGCAGATGCTATTATCCGTGCAAGAGCCGGTATAAAGGATCCGAGACGGCCTATAGGAAGCTTCATATTCTTAGGCCCCACAGGCGTAGGCAAGACCGAACTTGCAAAAGCACTGGCAGAAGCCTTGTTCGATGATGAGCGAAATATTATCAGAATCGATATGTCCGAGTATATGGAAAAGCACTCAGTCTCAAGGCTTATCGGCGCTCCTCCGGGATATGTAGGCTACGAGGAAGGCGGACAGCTTACCGAAGCAGTTCGCACCCATCCGTATTCAGTAATACTTTTTGATGAAATAGAAAAAGCCCACAGCGACGTGTTCAACGTGCTGCTGCAAATCCTCGACGACGGAAGGCTTACTGACGGTAAAGGCCGGACAGTTGATTTTAGAAACACAGTGCTTATAATGACATCTAACATCGGCAGTCAGGAAATCCTCGAATTCCAGGCTTCCGGTAACAAGAACTTTGCAGAAATAAAAGAAAAGGTTATGGGTCTCTTGAGACTCTACTTCAAGCCTGAATTCATAAACCGTGTTGATGAGATAATAGTGTTCCATCCGCTAGAACCGGAGCATGTAGAAAAGATAGCAGAACTTTTGCTCAGCAATTTTGCAAAACGAGTAAAAGAAACGGCAGGCATCGAACTTACCTGGTCAGATAAGACCATAAAATACCTGGCCAAGAAAGGCTTCGATCCGCTGTATGGCGCACGGCCTCTAAAGAGACTGATTCAGCAAGAAATTGAGACACCGCTTAGCCGCAAGATAATCGCCGGAGTAAAACCCGGAGAAGTTGTAAATGTAGACGAGATCTTAAACCTTGGCGTAAAGGTATAATACACACACAGCAGAACACACAGAACACAGAGACCAGCTAACCAGAACACAGAGACCAGCTAACCAGAACACAGAGACCAGCTAACCACAAACACAGAGGGACGGTTCTTTTGTGTTGTCTGACAACACAAAAGAACCGTCCCTTGTAATATGAGATAGAAGGGTTATCCATTTTTTAATGCAGCAAAACCCGAATATTAGCTTTCTAGTATAGTATAATGTTTTTGAAGGATATTAATGCAACCGTCCCAGGGAAGATTTTTTCTATACCCGGCACAAAGACTATTAATCCATTTCAAAAAGTATATACGTTTTGGCTGGTTGGGATTTGCTTATTCCCGCTTAACGTGCAAGGCTGTAAACTTTGGCAGCGAAATGGATGATCCTTCTACAATATTTGTTTGGGGGTTGGTTTTTATGAATAATGTTAACCCTGTAGTTGGTGTCGATGTAGCTAAAGATTTTTGCTACTACTGTGTTCTTTCTCCTGATGGCAAAAAATATTTGGAGCCATTTAAAGCATTTAACACAAAAGAGGGATTGGATTTTGTCTTAGAAAAATTAAAAAAGGTGGAGAAGGCTTTTAAAAATAGGCCAGTAATCGTCTTGGAATCCACCGGACACTATTCTACACGCCTAGTCCACTTATTTGGTAAGAATGAGTTTGAAGTATTTTTAGTTAATCCACTTCAATCTCATTCTATCAAAAATTCTTCGATTCGAAAAGTAAAAAATGATAAAGCAGATGCAGAAGAATTGGCCAGGCTTTATTTCGTTTGTGATTTACAGCAGCATCGCCCCTTTGATGATTCTATAGCAAATCTTAAGGTATTGTCCAGGGCTTACTTTTCATTGTCGGAACAAAGGATAAGTATGCTAAATCAGTTAACAGCTGCTGTTGATCAAGTTTTGCCGGGCTTTACAAGGATTTTTAACATTTCTTCCAAGACTTGTGTTGAACTGCTTGCAAGATATTCTTCTCCGGATGCGCTTTTAAGCTCGCCTAAGGAGGATGTTGCAAGCTTAATTCGTTCTTGCTCCAGAAGGTCTTTAAAATATGCTCTAGATAAGTACCAGTTGCTTATTCAATGCGCAAAAGATGCTAAAGAAACCGGAATAACTTTAAGTGCTCTGTATGATGTCATCTGTATTTACGCTCAAAACTTAAAGTATTTAAACGATAAGCTTACAGAGCTAGATGAGATGATTCAAAGGCTTGCAATTACCATACCTGAGGTTTCTTTAATCAGCAGTATTCCGGGCTTTGGTAAAAGGCTGTCATCTGTTATTGTAAGCGAGGTTGGCGATATCAGCCGGTTTAATAACGCTAAACAATTGGTGGCTTATTGCGGCATTGATCCAAGTGTCAAACAATCAGGAAATTTTGTTGGAACTAAAAATAAATTTACCAAGAGGGGCTCTGCCTATATACGCAAGGCTCTTTATATTGCGGCCACTATATCCGTTAGAAAAGATTCCAAAGCAAGATGCGTTAATCCGGTTATCTATGACTATTACCAAAAGAAGATCAAGTCTAAACCTAAAAAACAAGCTTTAGGCGCAGTAATGAATAAGCTGGTTAGAATAATATTTTCGGTTCTTAAAAACAAGCATCCGTTTGTTATGATTACTCCTGAAGAACAAATTAAGCTTTACCGTTCAAAAGCTGCTTAAATTATGATGTTAAATGCGAATATTTTTCCTTGCCTTTGTAAAAATGTTTGTTATTTTTAAAGGCTTCTTTGTTATACCTATTTTTCTTAGAATTTATTTTTAAAAAATGACTTGACTTTAGTTAGCTGGTCTCTGTGTTTGTTCTCAGTGGTCTCGAACCGTCCCCCTGTGTTCTTCTCTCGCTCCTCTGTGTTCTCCTTTCTCTTCTTCTCCTTCTCCCTCTCTTGTCCTCTTCTCATGTGGGGTTAACCACTTTCCTCCAGTCCAGATCTCCTCTCATGAGGCCTTTTATAAGAATTTCTGCGGTGGCAATGTTTGTTGCGAGGGGCACGTTGTGAACATCGCATACTCTCATAAGTGCATTTATATCAGGTTCGTGGGGCTGAGCGGTTAAGGGGTCTCTTAAAAAGATTACCATGTCAATCTTTTCACTTGCTACCATGCCGCCTATCTGCTGATCTCCGCCTAACGGCCCTGACTGGACGCGGTTTACTTGTAATCCCGTGGCTTCCATTATCTTCTTGCCTGTGGTTCCGGTTGCAAAAAGAATGTGGTCTTTTAGAATGTCTTGATAAGCTATTGCAAACTCGATCATTCTCTCTTTTTTTGCATCATGTGCTATAAGAGCTATATTCATTTGCAAACCTCCGTTTTTTGTATTCAGTGCGGCCGTCTGGGTTGTGATCTGCGTTCGGTTGAACCATATTCAACTGAAGGCGTGTACTGGGTCGGCTGCGGGAATAGGTTCATTAGCTCAAATACTTCTTGCGACATATCTGTGCTGACATTTAATCCTAAGCCCTTTGCCACATCTACATTAATAGGAAAATCGTGAGTCCAAATACCCTGTGTCAAAATATCTGCAAGACTTTCTTTTTCGTCCATAGGGTGCTCGTCCGGAAGCAGGTTGATAATGCTGTTTCTCAGCTGGTTTATTGCCTTTCGTGCAACATCTGCCATTATAATTGTTTCATCGCTTATATTTGCTATTGGTTTTTGTTTCAGCACGCTTACAATAGAAGGTGCCGGATACTGCCCCAATTGAGGATCCACCGGTCCTAACATAGCATTTTTACCCATCACTATTTCGTCTGCCGCAAGAGCGATAAGAGTTCCTCCTGACATCGCATAGTGCGGCACATATACTGTAACCTTTCCCTTGTGAAGCTTTAAGGCTCTGGCTATCTGAAGGGCCGCCAGTGCTACTCCGCCGGGAGTGTGTAAAATCATATCTATCGGGGTATTATCATCAGTTGCCTGAATAGCTCGGATTACCCTTTCGGAATCATTTATGTCGATGTAGCGCATTACGGGGAAACCCAGAATACTCATGGTTTCTTGTCTGTGGATAAGAGTAATAACCCTTGACTTATTTTTCTCCTCAAGGCGCGCTATAAGCCTTTGGCGGGACATTCTCAGTGCTGCTTGGGTCAGCATAGGCTGCAGCGCTGAAATTATAAAAAACAACATCAGTATATCTAAAAACATATTTTCAGCCCCTTTCTTTTCTGTCTTGGAAATATTCTTGCTTTAATTATAACAGATATAAAGGTGCTGAGCAAAATAAATATTCAAACATATTTTAGGCTTTTCGCTTTTCATAGGTTCAAATAATCTATTATGCTTCCTACATAAACCTTAGCCGCATTTATCACATCTTTTACATCTACTGTCTCGTTGTAAGAATGAATGCCTTCTGTGTTTGCAGGGCCAAACTGCAGGGTGGGTATGCCTTTTAGTCTGTAGTACCTAGCATCGCTGGACGCCCACTGATATGTGCGGGTAACCTTTGTGCCTAATATTTTTTCGGCGTTTTGGGCTACAATCTCCACTATTTCGCTTCTTGCATCTGTGTAGTTGGCTTCGGCTTTCCAGTCGCATTCATAGGTTATGCCGGAAAGTGAATGTTTTTCTATCGCTTCTTTTATTTTGTCTTCTACTATAGAGGCTTTTATTCCCACGGGTAGTCTTAAGTCTACCTGGGCTTCTGCATAATCGGGGACCATATTTGCCTTTATTCCTCCGGAAATCTTGCCTAAGTTTACGGTAATATGGTCTATTATGTTTTCAACTCCGGCAATCTTAAGTTCTTCTCTTGCTATAGCCTTGGATTCTGCTATTACATCGGCGATTTCAGGGGGGTAGTCGGCCTCTACTTGGCGAAGTGTTTTTAGTTCATCACAGATTTTAATTATTTTTTCTATGGCGTTATCGCCTGCATACGGTGCAAGGCTTCCATGGGCCGACTTGCCTTTGGCTTTTAGTGTCACCCATACGCTCCCTTTCTGACCTATCTCGATGTTATTGTAGCCGGAGGGTTCTGCCACAATACAGGCATCGCCGGTTACTACATCATTATCAAGAAGCCACTTTGTCCCCATCTTGCCGCTTACTTCTTCGTCGGGAACTACGGTAAGGACCGCGCTGCCTTTAAGGTCGATATTGTTTTCTTTAATAAGAGTCATCGCAAACAGCAGGCCGCCCAATCCCGCTTTCATGTCTGAGGCTCCTCTTCCCAGTATCTTCCCGTCCGCAACTTTTCCGGAAAACGGGTCGAAATCCCATTTATCAAGGTCTCCCACCGGCACTACGTCAGAGTGGCCGTTAAGAAGAAGGGTTCTGCCCTCTTTTTTTCCGATTTCTGCAATGATGTTGGGGGTTTCCGGTGAGGGCTTTACAATTTTAAATTCTATATTATTCTTTTCCAGATAAGAAGTGATAAAATTTGTAATCTCTTCCATATGTCCCGGGGGATTTTCGCTGTTTATTGAAATCAAATCCGAGCACAGCTTTATAAGTTCGTCTTCTCGAGCATCAATCTGTTTCCATAAGTCTGTCTTTATCTGCGAAATGTCCATTGAAATATTCTCCTTTGGTAATTGAAATTTGCTTTCTTTTCACTAATACAAGTGGCAGGAAACTTGCTGGCCGTCTCCAATTTGCTTTAGAGATGGTTCTTCTTTGGAACATTTTTCCATAGCATAGGGGCATCTGGTGTGGAATTTGCACCCGGATGGCGGTTTTAACGGGCTTGGCACATCGCCTTCCAAAATCATTTTTTCTTTTTCCTCCAAAGGACTTTCCGGCGGTATCGCGGAAAATAGCGCCTTTGTATAGGGGTGCATCGGATTTTTGTAAATATCGTCAGATTTGCCTGTTTCTACGATTTTTCCTAAGTACATAATTGCAAGTTTGTCACTTAAGTATTTTACCACACTTAAATCGTGAGATATGAAAATATATGCAAGACCCAGCTCTTCCTGAAGCCGTTTTAAAAGATTTATAACCTGGGCTTGAATAGATACATCCAGTGCTGATACAGGCTCGTCGCATATAACTATTTCAGGATTGAGAGCAATGGCTCTGGCTATGTTTATCCTCTGCCTTTGGCCGCCGGAAAATTCATGGGGATAGCGGTTGGCATGGTAGTAGTCAAGACCTACCATCTTTAAAAGTTCCTTAACCCGCTGTTCCTGCTGAGCCCTTGTTCCCACATTGTGAATTATTAAAGGCTCCTGGATAATATAGCCTGCGGTTTTTTTTGGATCCAGGGAGGAATAGGGATCTTGAAATACCATCTGCATGTTTTTGCGAAGCTTTTTCATTTCAGATTCGTTAAAGTTTGCAGTATCCCGCCCTTTAAATTTTATGGAGCCTGCCGTAGGCCTTTCCAAATTCATTAAAAGCTTTGCCACAGTGGATTTGCCGCATCCGGATTCGCCGATTATGCCGAGAGTCTTTCCTTTTTCTACATTAAAAGATACGCCGTCCACAGCCTTTAAATAAACGGGCGCTGCTCCAAAAATACCTGTTTCGACAGGATAGTATTTTTTTAAATCTTTTACTTCGAGTATGATGTTGTCATCCATTGCGCACAACACTCCTTCGGGAAAGGCGGTGGCTTTCATCTTGAAAATGGCAGCTGACTTTGTGGCCTTTTTCGATTTCTTTTAGCACCGGAGTTTCATCAAAGCATATTTGCTGTCTGTAAGGGCAGCGGGGTGCAAAACTGCAGCCCTTGCCCACAAGACGAAGGTCAGGAGGGCTTCCTTCTATAGCGTTTAGCGGCGTTTCTTTGCTGTAGCTAAGTTTCGGCATAGAATCCAGAAGGCCCCATGTGTAGGGGTGCAGCGGATTTTCGTAAAGGGTCTTGGTGTCTGTATGCTCAACAGCATTTCCTGCATACATTACCATAACATCATGACATATCTCCCATACCACACCCAGATTGTGAGTTATTAATATGATAGACATATCAAGCCGTTTTTGCAAATCTTTTAACAGCTCAAGAACCTGAGCCTGAACTGTCACATCCAGGGCGGTGGTAGGCTCATCAGCAATGAGCAGGCTGGGGTTGCAAGCTATAGCCATTGCTATCATGGCTCTTTGCCGCATCCCGCCGGAAAATTCATGGGGATAGCTTTTAAGCCTAAGCTCCGCATCAGGCACGCCTACAAGTTCTAATGTTTCGGCGGCCTTTTTTTGTGCTGCCTTTTTATCTAATTTTTGGTGGAGTATAATACTCTCCATTATTTGCTCGCCAATAGTAAATACCGGATTTAAAGCCGTCATTGGGTCCTGAAAAATCATGGAAATTTCATTTCCGCGGATTTTAAGCATTTCCCGTTCGTTAAGCTTAAGTAAGTCCTTGTCCTTGAAGATAATTTTTCCGGAAATAATTTTTCCGGGAGCTGGAACAAGCTTCATTATAGTGGAAACGGTAACGCTTTTGCCTGAACCGGATTCCCCTACGATTCCCAGGGTCTTGCCCCGATCTACGCTAAAGCTAACGCCATTGACTGACTTTACAATTCCGGTGGGTGTATAAAAATATACTTTTAAATCTTCGGCTTCTAATAATTGCTGCGTCATATAAATCACCACCTAGTTGAAAGTTTATTTCATCTTTGGATCAAAGGCATCTCTGATACCGTCTCCAAACAGATTAAATCCAAGAACTGCAAGTAATATGGCAAGGCCGGAATATGTGGCTATGTGGGGAGATGTAAGCAGGTAGTCCCTGCCTGACCTTAATATATTGCCCCAAGAAGCCGTAGGCGGCTGAATTCCCAGTCCTAAAAAACTTAAGGTTGCTTCTGAAATGATGGAACCTGCCAGGTTCATCGTGGCATAGACGATGACCGGTGACAAAATGTTAGGAATTATGTGGTTGAAAATCAGGTGAAAGTCCGAGGCTCCCAAGGATTTTACCGCCTGGCAGTATTCCTCACCTTTTACCACAAGCACTTGTCCTCTTGCTATTCTGGCATATCCGGGAACATTCGCAATACCTATTGCGATAATAACGTTTTCCAGGCCTTGGCCTAGGACAGTCATCAAAACGATGGAAAGGAGAACGAAGGGGAATGCGAACATGCCGTCCATAAATCTCATGATTACGGTATCCAATATTCCTTCCTTATAGCCTGCAATTATTCCTAATATTATTCCAATGGTGCCGCCTACCAAAGTCGCACCGGCAGCAACCAGAATTGATATTCTCGAGCCATATATTATTCTGCTGAGCAGGTCTCTGCCAAACTCGTCGGTTCCAAGGATATGGCCGGGGGTTCCGGGTTTTAAAAATGTTTTACTAATATCCATGGCATTGGGATCATAAGGCGCAAGCAGCGGAGCAAATATAGCCATGCACACAGCTGCAATAACTATGACCATTCCTATAACGGCGGTCTTGTTGCGCTTGAGCCTGGCCCAAGGGCTGTTGGCTTTGCGTTCCAGCTGCATCAGCTTATTTTCATCAATCATTTCCATATCTAAGCGCCACCCCCGTGTTCTGAAGTTTTGGTATAGCGGATTCTGGGGTTTACTACTGCATAGAGGATGTCTACGATAAGATTTGTGATAACATAAATCAGCGCTATAAAAAGCACGCTCCCCTGTACAAGACCGTAGTCCCGCTTTTCAATGGCATCTACTACCATTTTCCCCATGCCGGGCCAGCTGAATATTGTCTCTGTAAGAATGGCTCCGGACAAAAGCGATGCAAGCTCTATACCGACAACGGTGATTATAGGAGGCAGGGCGTTTTTAAAGGCATGCTTCCATATTACTACGGATTCACGAAGGCCCTTTGCCCTAGCTGTCTTAATATAGTCCTGCCTGATTATATCTAGCATGCTGGAGCGGGTTATCCTGGCAAACATAGCCGCCGGAATCGTGGCAAGACACACTGAGGGCAGTATCAAGTGCTTTATAACGTCCATTATCCCCTTGCTCATGCTTCCCATTCCTGTAGAAGGCAGCCATCCCAGGTTGACACTGAAAGTAAGAACCATCATAAGGCCGAGCCAAAATATAGGCATTGAAACGCCAATAAGCGCAAGTACCATCGTTACATAATCAAAAATAGAATACTGCTTTGTGGCGGAAATAACGCCAATAGGGATGCCCACCAGCAGCGCAAGTATCATACTTGCCGCAGCCAGTATAACCGTATTCGGGAACCTTTCCAAAATAAGCAGCGTTACAGGCTCATTGTAGTAAAAAGATGTGCCAAAATTTCCGTGCAAAATATCGTTCATATATATCAAAAATTGTTTGGGAATGCTTTCATTTAAACCCAGCTTCACCCTCATCTTCTCTACAGCTTCCACACTAGCTTGAGGACCCAGCATCACCGATGCCGGGTCCCCCGGAATTATCCTTGTGACAAAAAATGTGATTAAAGCTACGACGAAAAGGGTGGGCAGGATTTCTACCAATCGTTTTAAAATGTATTTAAGCAATTCTTGTACCTCCCACCGAAAAACTATTGCTTATTTTTGCTTCCAAACGTTAATTTCGCTCGTTACAAGATTTATCTGGTTGTCAGGTGAAACTACAAAGCCCTGCACGTTCTTGTTAAGACCATAAATGACTTTTTCATGGGCATAATCTATTTGAGGAAGTTCTTCAACTATTAATTTTAGGGCTTTTTTGTAAAGAGCCGCCCGCTCGTTTATATCCACTGTTGTTGTAACAGCATCGTCTAGGAGTTTGTCAACTTCAGGATTGTTAAAGCCCTGACCGTTGCCTAAAGAGCCTATCTGGCTGCTGTGGAACATCTGGTTCAGGAAGAAGTAAGGATCCGGATACCATGTCCAAGACATGCCGTAAAGGGGTGCCTTGCCCTTTGATGCGATATCGCTGAATGTACCCCACTCAGATACCTGAATCTTCATATCGATATTTAAGTTTTGCTTTAAGTAGTTCTGCATGATTGTACTCATTTTCATTCTTGCAGGTTTATTGCCTACATGAATCTCGGTTTCAAAACCATTGGGATAGCCTGCCTCTGTAAGAAGCTGTTTTGCCTTTTCAGGATTGTAGGCCGGTATCAAGGATTCTAAGGAAGGATCGTATCCCCATGATCCGGGAGGCAGCGGCAGGTAACCTCTCTGGGCTTCGCCCCATGTATATATGCCTTTTACCATTTCGTCAATATCAACAGCGCTTATTATGGCTTCCCTGACTTTTCTGTCTGCTGTGGGTCCCTGCATCATATTCATGTAAACATAGGAAACCACGAGACCCGGTACTTCTTCCAGGACCAAATCATCGCTCTGTTTTATGACATTGATGCTTTCGCCTACAAGATCTGTGGCTACATCTATTTCTCCGGTTCTAAGAGCGTTTGCCATCATGTTGATATCGCTTATGAACTTGAATACTACACCGTCAAGATGGGGTTTTTGTCCCCAATACTTTTCATTTCTCTCTAAAACTACGCTGTCATCTTTTATAAAGTCTACAAGCTTGAAGGGACCTGTTCCTACAAGATGAAGTCCGAACTGGTCTCCCCAGCCTTCCACTTCTTCTTTCGGCACAATGGTATTTCCGGCATCAGTCAGCGCTGTTAAAAATGCCGCATTAGGAGCCTTTAGAACTGCTTTGATTTCAGTGTCAGACACTACATCCACATGGTCTAACATACTTAGCCTGTTCATCGCAGATTCCTTTGCCGAGCGCTCCAGGCTGTATTTGACATCTTCTGCCGTCATTTTTCTGCCGTCTTGGTATTTGCCTTTTTGGAAGTAAACATCATCTCTTAATTTAAACGTATATGTTTTCATGTCATCCGACACAGACCATTCAGTGGCAATGGCCGGTATTATATTCTGCAGGGATTTATCATATTTTACTAAAGTATCACATACATTTATTATTACGTTACCTTCATAAACTCCTGTATAGTCTACGGGATCAAGGTTTTTAGGAGTCGCAGAAAGAGCTATGGTTAAAGTGCCGCCATCTTTCTCATCAGCTGCTCCGCCTGTCGCTTCACTTGTTTCAGGTTTTGACTCTTTTGTGCCTGTGCCGCAGCCGGCAACCATTGTAATGCAAATAAATAGAGCAATTAGTATGCAGATTATTCTTTTTAGATTATGAGCTTTCAAATTTTTCCCCTCCTAATTTTACATAGTCAAAAAGCTTTTACCTAATATCTCTCTTTTGAAATCGTGAAATCTTAAAATCCCCTACCGCCGCTTCACCACCTCCTTGCAAAATTGAAAATCTTTAAGATATTTTCTATTCTCATTCATTGCAGAATTTACAGCTTCTTCTTGGAAACTCCTGACAAGTTTGATTGCAAACCATTCTACAGGCCCGGTGATTACATCGTGAAATGCTTTAGTGGTACATGCCGGCACCATGGAAGCTGCAATAAATGCACCTTTTTTATCCAAACTATTATGTAGTAGCATTAACTTCATAAAGCAATTGATCTTATATAAATCGATAGGTTTCAGTCTCCTTATTATAACATAATGGTACTTTACTGCAAATATCGAAATGTGAAAACGATTCCAAAATGCAAAAGCCTCCATATTCTGGAGGCAGTTCTTATCTATTTTTTTCGAATGACTCTTTTTACGGTGCTTAATGTAAGTTTAAAGAGGCCGCTATTTTTTGAAAATATGTCTTCAAGGGAGTTCAGCATGTAGTCGATGTCTTCTTTTTCGATGATAAGAGGCGGTTCAAGCCTTATGACATTAGGATTGTTTAAAGTGTATGCTGTAATTATGCGGTGGGTGTTAAGAAGCTCTCCGGCCACCATGGAACCTGTATACTCTTTGTAGAATCTGTTGACAGCGCCTCCTGTAAGCTTACTTAAAATCCCTTTCTCGGGTGTTTCAAATTCAATACCTGCCATCAGCCCTCTTCCTCTTACATCCTTTATTATGCCGTAGCGGTCTTTTAGGGTTTTAAGTCCCTCCAGCATATATTCTCCCACTTCTTTTGCGTGCTCAGGCAGGTTTTTCTCGATTATTGCGTTGATAGATGCTATTCCTGCAGCGCAGGCCATGGTATTGCCGCCAAAAGTCGATGTATGCAGGAGGCATTTTTCCATACCGCCAAAGGCCTTTTCCCATACTTCCTCTGTGGTAATAAAGGCTCCTATAGGAACTACTCCGCCTCCCAATGATTTTGCAACTGTCATAATATCAGGCGAAACCCCTTCTCTTTCACAGGCAAACATGGTCCCCGTCCTGCCAAAGCCTGTCTGGATTTCATCAGCTATCAGAAGCACGCCGTATTTGTCGCAAAGCGCCCTTACATCCTTCAAATAACCTTCGGGAGGCACGATAATTCCGCCTTCTCCCTGTATAGGCTCTACTATAAATGCTGCTATGTCTTTTTGCTTTAGTTTTTCTTCCAGGGCATTCGCATCACCGTATGGCACTGTTTGAAAACCGGGAACCAACGGTAAAAAGGGCTCCTGATATTTCTTTCTGCCTGTTGCGGAAAGCGCTCCATAGGTCTTGCCGTGAAAAGACCCTTCGCAGGATATGATGCCGGTTTTACCGCTTGCAGCCCTTGCGGCTTTCAGTGCGCCTTCAACAGCTTCCGCACCGCTGTTGCAGAAAAAGCTGTGTTTTAAACCTTTAGGAACAACTTGAGCAAGATTGTGGCCCAAAACCGCCGCAAAAGTGCTTAAGGAAGCTTGAAGAAGATTCGGCCTTTCCTTTACTTTTCCAAGCGCTTCGTATATTTCAGCAGGATTATGCCCTAAGTTCAATGCGCCATAGGCTCCTAAAAAATCTATATATTTGTTGCCGTCACTGTCATAAACATAGCATCCTTCAGCTTTGACAAAGTTTTTATCGAAATTTATAAGGCTGAGCATCGATGCAAGGCCCGGATTTACATATTCTGAGTATAGTTTTCGTATATCATTTCGCGATAGTTTCTCCACATCTTCGATTTTGTACAACATGCGCCACACCTCTTTTTTTATTCTATTGAAATTATATATGAGTTGGCATGGCATGTCAAAATATGTTTTTATTAGTCGCTGTTTTCTACCAGCATATCAAATAAGGCAGGAGTTCCGCCGGTGTGAATAAAAATAATATTTGACCCTTTTTCAAAAAATCCTTTTTTAACCAAATCTATAAGGCCGGCCATAGCCTTGCCTGAATATACCGGATCTAATATTATTCCTTCAGTTTCAGCTGTGAATTTTATTGCCTCTACCCCTTGCCGGCTGGGCTTTCCGTATCCGCTTTCACCTATATATTCGTCAAAGACGATTATCTCGTCAGGCAAAATTTCCAGGTCGGCTCCCAATAAGGATATAGAGTCTTGGGCAATTCTTGAAATGTCTTGCTTAAACACGCTTTTTTCTGAGTCAACGCTTATGCCAACAACTTTAGCATCCCTTTTCGCAAGGCGCACTCCTACTTCAAGTCCCGCCGATGTTCCTCCGGATCCCACCGCATTTACTATATAATCTATTCTTAAGTTTTGGCTGTCGGCCTGACTAAAAAGTTCTAAGGCGCAATCCACATATCCGCATGCTCCAAGGCCGATAGAGCCGCCAACAGGAATAAAATAAGGATTTTTGCCCTTAGCTCTCAACTCATCCATTAGCTTATCAGCCTCTATGCCTATTTCATTATAACTTGACACATCAAAAAACCGCATATCGGCATTCATCAGCTTTTCTAAGAGTAAGTTGCCTTGGAATTGAGCAGGTTTTTTGCCTTTTAGCATTAAAATTACATCAAGGCCAAGTTTTCTGCAGGCGGCACAAGTCATTCGGGTATGGTTGGACTGAATGCTGCCTGTGGTTATTATTACATCAGCCTCTTTTTTTAGGGCATCGGCCAACAAAAATTCCAGCTTGCGGCCTTTGTTTCCCCCTATAGCAAGACCGGTGTTGTCGTCTCTTTTAAAATAAATATTCACGTCTCCCAGTTTTTTCGAAAGATTAGATGCTAAATCTAAATCCGTAGGCAATTGGCAAAGTTTAACCCGAGGTAAGTTTAAGCCTGTCATATATTTCATCTTCTCCTTTTATATAATAGTAGTTCTTTATAATAGTAGTTCTTTCTAAATTATATAGCTTTATGCTTTACACCCAAATACGCTTCTTGTACTGCAGGGTTTGATAAAAGTTCCTTTCCGGTGCCGGAAAGCACTATTCTTCCTGTCTCTAATACATATGCATAATCTGCTATTTCCAAAGCCTTTTTAGCGTTTTGTTCAGCTAAAAGGATAGTCGTTCCTTGTTCTTTAACCTGCAGTATTGTCTTAAAAACCTCGCTTGTGTAAAGAGGCGAAAGGCCTAGGGAAGGTTCGTCTAAAAGGAGAATTTTTGGTTCGTTTCTAAGTCCTGTTGATAAAATATTTGAATTGTTCCCTTATATCACATCCCTTCACCTGGGCAGTTAGACAGATATTAAAACTTAAGCTTTCTCATTCTGGATAATGCTTCATCTATTCTGTCATCCGGTGTAGTAAGGGAAATCCTGAAAAATCCCTCCCCATATTCTCCATAAGCATTACCCGGAATCACTACTACGGCAGCCTTATCTACTAAATACTCTGCGAATGAGGCAGAAATATACCCTTTAGGCACGCTCGCCCAAATATAAAAGGTTCCCTGGGGTAATTCAACGTCAAAGCCCATATCTTTTAAAGCTTCGAATACAAAGTTCCTTCTTTTTGTAAGTATGCGTCGGAATTCCTCCACGCTGTCTTGAGGTCCTGAGAGTGCCTCAACTGCGGCGCTTTGGATCGCTGTAAACTGCCCGGAATCTACATTAGTCTTTATTCTTCCCAATGCTTTGATTATGTCTTTGTTTCCTACGGCATACCCGATTCTCCAGCCTGTCATTCTGTAAGGCTTTGATAAAGAGCCCAGCTCGATAGCTGTTTCTTTTGCTCCTTTTGCAGAAAGAATGCTTGGCGCTTTATAATCTTCGTAGATTATATCTGCATATGCGCTGTCATGGCATATGACAATGTCGTATTTCTTGGCAAATTCTATAGCTTCTTCAAAAAATTCTTTGTTGGCTACTGCCGATGTTGGATTATTTGGATAGCATAAAAACATTATTGTAGCTTTTTCGGCAATATCTTTATCGACTTTAGTAAAATCAGGCAAAAATTTATTTTCTTTAAGCAATGGCATCGTATATGGAATGCCGCCGGCAAAAAGCGTGGCTGTTTTGTATACCGGATATGCGGGATCCGGAATTAGAGCATAGTCATCTTCATCTATAAAGGCATAAGCAGTATTTACTATACCTTCTTTTGAACCGATAAGAGCCATTACCTCAGTATCAGGGTCAAGTTCTACTTCAAATCTTTTAGAATAATAGCGTGCTACGGCACACCGAAACTCATAAGAGCCTTCATAGGCGGGATAACGATGGTAGGCAGGATTATGAATTTCTCTTTCCATAACCTTTATTATATTTTCAGGAGTAGGTATATCCGGATCGCCAATTGCTAAAGTTATCACATCAATTCCTTTTTTTGTCAAATCCGCAACTTTTTTATCAATCTCAGCCGAGATATATGGTGGAACTTTTTTAATTCTTTCTGATATCTTCATCTTTATTCCTCCCATTTTATTATGTCATTTAGCAAATTTTTTCAAGCTCTAAGTGTCCCTCGAAAACCTCCTGGGCAGGTCCCGTCATATACACTCTTTTATCATCTGTAAGTTCGATAAATAAGTCACCTCCGGGCAAAGTAACTTTTACTTGTTTTCCCGTAAAACCTTTTTCAAAGGCGGCAGCAGCAACTGCGCATGCCCCTGTGCCGCAAGCCATGGTAATGCCGCATCCTCTTTCCCATACACGCATTTTCAAATGGTCTTTTGAAATTACCTGAACAAACTCTACATTCGTCTTTAGCGGAAAAAGCGGATAGTTTTCTATCTTCGGGCCCCATTTTTCCAATGGAACCTTTTCAACATCATCCGTAAATATTACGCAGTGGGGATTGCCCATATCAACGCCTGTTGCTTCAAATAAATTTTCATCTATTTTAATCTCAAGATTCTTTGCCTCTTTATCTGGCTCTCCTTCTACCGGAATGTCTTGATTTAGAAAACTATAAGTTCCTATATCAACTTTAATAGCAGTAACAATATCATCTTTCATAATTATTTCCGGCCTTTGTATACCGGCTATAGTTTCAACCGTCATATTTTTTTTGGCTACAATTCCTTTTTTATAGACAAAACTTGCAAAACATCTAACACCATTTCCGCACATAGGAGCTTCGCTGCCATCACTGTTTATGATCCTCATTTTTATATCTGCCGCATCTGATGGCAGCACCAGTAGTATGCCATCTGCACCGACTCCAAAATGTCTGTCGCAAATTTTTTTGGCGTTTTTGATTATTGTCTGTATATCTTCCTCCAGGCCTTTTACAACTATAAAGTCATTGCCTAATCCATGCATTTTTGTAAAATTCAAAATGTAGCCCTCCTTCTAAATATAATAATTTACAGCAATAATAATGCCAATCCTTTGATTGTCAAAATTTGCTTAAATCTGGGGTCTTTCCTGGATTGCTATAAAAATAAAAGTTCGGTTTTTCGGAATATGTTTATTAAATTTATTAACATATCCGGCAGTAAATCTTACTTTGCCGGGATTTCCGAAAAACCGAACTATGGTTCAGATATACGAACTAATTTTGTTTTTTATGAAAGAAATTATAAAATCATCTCACTTACCACGCATAATTATATTCTTTTATAGTAACTTACTCAAGAACCTTGGAGTATTTCTTAAAAAATTTTTCAGGTAAAAGAAAAAGAGGATTTTATCCTCTTTACATTTCAATATAAAACGAGACTCCTTCTTCTTCGTTTTTGGCATATATATTGCCGCCGTGAAGGGTTATTATACGCTGAACTATGGCAAGTCCCAAACCTGTTCTGCCTCTCGAACCTTTGTTGTATTTTTGAAAAAGGGCATCCATGATTTCAGGTTCGATATTGGGACCATCGTTGTAAATATGAAGAAGGAAGGAATTTTCGCCTTTAGGCTCCAGCTCTATGTCGATTCTGCTTTTGGCGTGGCGAATTTGGTTGTCAAGAAGATTTTCCAGGGCAACGCGCCACTGCTCTTTGTCAGCTTTTGTTTTGACGGGGGTAAGTTTTATCGACCAATCCAAGGCCTTTCGGTGCCAGCGGAGCCTTTCAACTACTTCTTTTATAAGTTCATCCAGCTGGAAGGTTTCTAGTGTCTGCTTATGTGTGGTAAGATAGTCAAGCTTTGTAAGGTACAGCAGGTTTTGAATAAGTTTTTGAAGTCTGTTGGCTTCCTCCTCGATAACCTCTAGTGTTCGGTTAAGGTCGCCCTTTGGAAATATACCGTCTTTTATGGCCTGTATATAGCTTTGAATCACCATAACGGGAGTCTTAAGCTCATGGGATATATTCTGCAGCAAAGACTGCTGGGCTTCATCTTGGAAAATCAGCTGCTGTCGGAGTTTTTCAACAGAATTCCCTAAACGGCCTATCTCGTCCTTTCGCTCAAGTTTTATCGGTTCCTGCCAGTCTCGATTTGCTAGCCTTTCCACACGTTTTTCCAAGATAACCAATGGTTTCGTAAGATACCTTGCCAGTGCCAGTGACGGCAGCCAGCTTAGGATGAACGCAAAACCCATTATAGCTGCAAGTTTCTTAAAAAGGGTTTTCACAAGATCTTCTCTATAAGTATCCCACATATATGATACAAGATAAACATCCCGGCCCATGAGTTTGCCTCTTGTGATTACATAAAATATTCTTCTATTGTTTATCTGGCCGCTGTATTGGCAGCTTTCCTCGGTTTGGCTTTTGGCTTCATTAATTATTTGTTCCAGTATTTCTCTTGGCGGAAGTATCAGAAGATGCTTTACAGCGCCTTCCGGAATCTCGGAAGGTTCTATAGGATTTGATATTCCCGGAGACATTATGGTATAGTTTTCCTTCAGTACTATAAAATGATTGACCGTACGTATATCGTCTTGAGGCGGCCGGTTTAGTATTCTGCTGGACTCCCACTCTTCCTTTGTCGTCTCGTCGGAAAAGCGCTCAAGGACCATGCCCTGCGCGCTTTCAATAGTTGCGTAGACTTCATTGGTGAAAAATTCCCTAAGGGTTGCAGGAAGCAAAATACACAGAAGGAGAGTTATGCAAAGGGTGATTATCGCAAATACAAGCCAAATTTGCAGGGAAAGGGGAAGATTTTTCATGACTTCACCAGCCTATAACCGTATCCGTAAATTGTCTCTATATTAAGGTAGGGAAGTTTTTTCCGAAGCCGCCTTATTAAATCATCTACCACTCTGTCTGAGCCGAAGTAGTCAGTGCCCCATACTGCCGCAAGTATCTGCTCCCTGGATAGGGCTATTCCCTGGTTTTTTATAAAATACAGTGTTATGTCGAACTCCTTTGATGTCAGATCTACTGTCTCATCGTTTGTTTTGACGGTTCTGCTTGCCTCATTTATTGTATAAGGGGGAACATTGTAAATCTGAAGGCCGGGGCTGTAAATCCGCTCCAGCAAATTCCTGCACCTTATAACGAGCTCTCTGGGGAGAAAAGGCTTTGCCAGATAATCATCGCTGCCCAGCTCAAGGCCTACCACTCTGTCGATATCCGCATCTCTTGCAGAAATGAAGATGATGGGGGTGGCAGGGGAAGCCTTTTTTATTTCCTGAAGGAGATGATAACCGTCTATATCAGGCAGCATTATATCCAGTATCCATAAATCAGGAGGATCCTTTATGGCATCCTCAGCCTCGCTGCCGGTTAGGAATGAAGAAACCTGCCAACCTTCCTTTTCAAGATATGAAGTGAGCACTAAATTTAAGTTTTTGTCGTCTTCCACTAAATATATGCGGTAAGACATAAATTTTTCACCTCTCCCAGCCGGATTTATTCATAGCGCAGGGCTTCAATCGGCTTTAAGCTGCTTGCCTTATTGGCAGGATAAAGTCCAAAGAAGATACCCACCAGCATCGAAAAGCCAAAGGCAATGGCCGTCACCGAATACGTGGTTTTTGCCGTTATTCCTATAACTTGCGCTATACCTCGGCTCATTAAAATTCCGACGATTATGCCTATTACTCCGCCGATGCCGCTGAGCACTAAGGATTCTATGAGAAATTGGCTCAATATGTCCCGCTTTCTAGCGCCAAGAGCTTTTCTTATTCCTATTTCTCTTGTGCGCTCAGTTACAGACACCAGCATTATGTTCATAATACCTATGCCGCCAACCAGCAGTGATATCGCCGCAATGCCGCCCAACATCATGGTAAGCGTTGAAGTGGTTTCGTTTAGCGTATCCAGCATTTCAGTCTGGCTGAAAATCCGATAAGCTTGGAAATCACTATTGGTATCTGTCTTAAATATCCTGGAAAGTTTTACAGATATTTCTTGAGTGGCAAGGTCTACGGTATCTTCTGACGCTGCCTGCATATATATTGTCCTTACGCCTCGGTTTTGCAGGAGCCTTTCAGCTGTAGTAACAGGGATGTATATGTCTTCATCATTGGAGCCCATCATGGAGCTGGAGGATTCAAGGATGCCTACTACTTTAAAAATCTGTCCGTTAATCTTTATTTCTTGTCCTACAGGGCTTACCAGGCCGAAAATATCCTCAGCTATCCCCGGGCCCAAGATAGCAATCTTCTGGCGCATGTAAACATCGGCGGATGTTATAAATCTGCCTTCTGCCAGTTTGTAGTTTCGTATGCCCAAAAACTCTTCATTTGTACCCTGAATCTGGGCGGTAGTATTTTTATTGCCGTGCTTTACGGTTGCGCTGCCGTTCATAATCGGTGCTACTGCGCTGATATAAGGACTTTCTCCAAATTCCATCGCTTCTTCATAACTTAAAGTGGTATTTGCTCCTCTGCCCGTTATATTTACAGTAAGTAAATTGGAACCCAGGCTTTGAATCTGCTCAGTTACTTGGGAGGTGGCGCCTTGGCCTATAGATACCAGCGCAATTACCGAAGTTACGCCTATGATTATGCCCAGCATTGTCAAAAATGAACGCAGCTTGTTGTCAAGAATGCCCCGCATTGCTATTTTTATGGTCTGCAGTATATCCATTTAACCTGCCACCTTTACATCTTCTATTATTTTGCCGTCCTGAATATGGACATTTCTTTGAGCCTGCTTTGCGATGTTTATGTCGTGGGTTATAAGGATGACGGTTTTTCCGCTTTTGTTAAGTTCCTTTAGTATCTGCATAATCTCAGTGCCGGACTTTGTGTCCAAGTTGCCTGTAGGCTCGTCTGCAAGGATTACGGGAGGATCTGTAGATAAGGCTCTTGCTATGGCGACTCTTTGCTGCTGGCCTCCGGAAAGTTCCTTGGGCTTATGATGTATTCTATCGCCCAAGCCCACAATTTCCAGCATTTTGACAGCCCGCTCCCTTCTTGCAGGGCCTTTTTTGCCTGCATAAGTCAGGGGCACTTCTACGTTCTCCACTGCATCCAGCTTAGGCAGCAGGTTGAAGCTTTGAAATACAAAACCTATGTGCTTGTTCCGTATAATTGCAAGCTGGTCGTCGCTGAGCTTTGACATATCCTTGCCCTCAAAAAGATAACTGCCTTCGGTGGGAGTGTCCAGGCATCCGAGAATGTTCATTAATGTAGATTTTCCCGAGCCTGACGGCCCCACTATTGCTATAAATTCGCCTTGTTCTATCCCAAGTGTTATGCCATCTAATGCATGCACTTCAGTGTCTCCCAGTTTATATATCTTATAGATATCCTCAAGTTGTATCAGCATTTAACTACCCCCGACCACTGGGCGCAGGGCCTTCGGTTGGCGCAGGACTCATCGGCATCATTTCGTTTTGTCGCTGACTGTTTGTAGTAGAAGTGCTGGCGGCATTAGATAAGAGCACTGTATCGCCTTCATTTAAACCACTGACGATTTCTACGTATTCATCATTGCTGATTCCTGTTTTTACTTCCACCATATTATTTGCGGTCGAAGTAGCATTTGATGTCTTATTGACATTTTTGGAGTTTGCAGTCTTGTCGGCAGAAGATGAAGTATCGCCTTCAGCGGATGCAAGCATCACATAGGTCTTGTTATTTCGGTATTGGATGGCAGTTATGGGAAGCATAAGCACATCTTGCTTGTTTGCAATGATCATCTCAACATCCACTGTCATACCGGCTTTTAGCTCGTTTACTTTATCAGTGGTTATCGTAACATCAAATGTAGAAACATTGTTCTGGCTTGTGCCTTGTTCTGCGATCTTTTCAACCTGACCTTTAAATACCTTATCAGGTACCGCCTCTGCCGTGATATTTACCGGCATGCCTACGGTTATGTTATTTATGTCCAGCTCGTCTACAGGAAGCACAACCTGCATCTTTGAATAATTTACAATTACCGCAGCCGGTTCGCTGCTTGAACTTGAAGAAGTAGACGGTCTTATAAGGTCGCCTTCCCGAACGTTTTGCTCTATGATGGTTCCATCTATCGGAGCATATACCAGAAGATTTTCCAGCTCGGATCTTTTCGACTGAAGGTCTAGCTGTGCCTGCTGAAGGCTTAGCTGCTGCTTTTCAATATTTGCATTTATATCTTCCAAATCAAGGGAGAATAATTTTTGGCCCTTTGTGACAATTTGGCCTTCTTCAATATAAACGTTATTGACTTTAGATGATATTTCGGATTTTACTTCCACTGCATCCAAAGGCTCTATCAGTGCTTGTTCCATACCTTCCTCTTTACCGCTGTCTGTTATTACATAGCCCTCAACGCTGGTATCTGATCCTTCTACATAATAGTTGCCATCGACTGTTATGGTCACATAGTAATAAATGCTCCCATAAGATGTGCGCGTCCCGACGGTGTCTATTTTTGTAACAACACCGTCAATGGTGTATATAGGATCTATAAACATAATTTCAGCTTTTTGTCCTATCTTCATTTTACTTGTTTGCGAAGAAAGAAATGGAACTTTAACCTGACATTTGTCCTGATTTTGTATAGTAGCCACAACTGTGTTTGCATTTACCGAATCGCCGACTTTAATATCGACTGATTTTACGACTCCGTCAGCCGGAGCATAAATCACAGCCTTTTCTTTTTGCTTTAAGGCGTCTTGAAGATCTATCTGCTGCTGCTTAAGAGAGAGCTCTGCTTTTTGAAGGCTGATTGCAAGGTCTTCATTAGACAATTCATAAAGCAAATCGCCTTCTTTAACCACATCTCCTTCATTGAAGTAAACTTTTTTAACTGTGCCGTCTACTTTTAAATTAATTGTTTCCTGCTCCATAGGCTCAAGGGTGCCGGAATCCTTAAGTACAACTTCCAGATTCCCCTTTGTTACCTTGGCTGTAGATAATTTTTGGGCTGCCGCAGTCCCCTTTGAGCTGCTTTTCTGTTTCCATAAATATCCCGCAAAAATTAATGCAGCAACCACAACACAAATTATTGCTATTTTTATAACTTTCTTTGACAACCGCTTTTCCTCCCCTGCTCAATTCTTTAAGGTTGAGTTAATTCTATTTAATGAAAACGGATAAAATACGATTAAATTATGGGATTTTGTGAAAATCTACACTGAACCCATTTTTCCAAGTAAGTCTTCTATGAACTGCCTGGCGGTTCTTCCGGAGCGGCTGTTGTGCCAAAGTTCCCATTTTAGCGCAAGCTCCCTTAGTTTGTTAGGTTCTATGTCAACACCCTTGCTTTTTGCTATGCCTTCCACAATTTCCAAGTATTTTTCTTTGTCAGGGGAGAGATAGACTACGGTTATACCGAAGCGGTCAGAAAGAGAAAGTTTTTCTTGAAGGGTATCCTGAGATTTTAGCTCATCTTCTGCCCTATCGCTGTGATATTCTCTTACCAAATGGCGGCGATTGGATGTGGCGTATATAAGGACGTTTTCCGGAGAGGGTTCCAGGCTTCCTTCAAGTATTGCTTTTAGATATTTGTATTCGGTTTCGTGTTCTTCAAAAGATAAATCATCTACAAATATAATAAAGCGGTAAGGCCGTTTTTTAAGGATTGACACTATATAGGGGAGGTCCCTCAGCTGGTCTTTTGTAACTTCTACCATTCTCAGGCCTTCCTCTCCGAATTCATGCACCAATGCCTTTATGGTAGATGATTTGCCGGTTCCTCTGTCACCATAAAGCAGCATATTGTTTGCTCCCAAACCTTTTACAAATTGGCGGGTGTTGCGCAGGACTTCATTCTTTTGTTCTTCATATCCTATTAGGTCGCAAATTCTGATGGGGTCAGGCTCCGGAATTCCTACAAGCCTTCCTTTTTCTCCTGTGCCTACCCATTTAAATGCCCGATACTTTGCAAAATCTCCACATCCCATATTATTGTAGAATTTTGCCAGCACATTTATGTTTGCATCCCAAATAGGCGAGCTGTTAAGCAGTATCTTAATTTCCTGTCTTTTGCCATAGTAGGTTTCAGGGTAGGGAAGGGTGGAGGCGCCCTTCACGGAACACATAATAGTAAAATCTTGCCCTGCTTTTTCTTTTATATATGCTTCAATAGGCGAAAAATCGAAGTCGTGAAGTATCTGAAGATGTGCCATATCTTTTTCAACAAGTCTTCTTAATGGCTCTTCCACATCATTTAAATCTTGCCGTTCGCACCGCAGGCTGAAAGGATTCTCATCCAGAAGTATAAGGTTTAAAATGTGATTTTGCCAGAGATTTCCCACCAGCGGCTCATTGTATGCCGCAGTTTCTCTAAGAAGGCTTGAAATAAATTCGTGGGATTTTGAAACCGTTATAATTGCCGCTTCTTCATTGAATATGCTTTCAAGCATATCAAGATATTTTCTGATGATATCATCATCTAGAATGCTGCGGTAAACCGTAAGGGATTGGGCTGTTGTTTGAATATCAAATATTTGTTGTTGAATTTTGTTCATTGCTATCTCCTTCCAACATATCTTAATTAGTTTCTGTGTATAAGATGCTTTGGGACTTTGCCGCATCTATCTGACCTATATTTATCACGGTCGTGAAAACACCGCTGCCCTTATTTTCTGCAACTACCCTGCCCCAGGGATCTACCACTATAAAAGCTGTTTGTTTCTCAAATTGATTTAGAGCTACTATAAAGAACTGATTTTCGATAGCCCTTACAATATTTAAAAGCTTCCAGTAAATTTCCTTGGACTTGGGCCATGCGCCTAAAACAAAAAGCACTTTCGCGCCTAGAGCAGCTGATTGCTTTATTGCCTCGGGAAATTTCAGATTAGAAATCGGAGCAATGCCGCAGCACACCCCGTCTACGCTAAACACCATCGTTTCATCCTTTGCTTCGCAAGACTTTGTACAACTTGCGATGATATTCCCATTAGGGTCTGCAGCATAAACCTTGTTGAAAATATCAAAGGAAATTACAGTGGTTCGGCACCTTGCAGCGGTGTTTTTTAATAATTCTACTGTCGGGTCAAAGCTTGTATTTATGTGCTGAGTCGAAAAAATTCTTGGCACCACAAGAATATTAGGCCTTTTTTTCTGACTTACGGCTTTTGCCGCAAGGTTTTGTATTTTGCCTGCCGCAAGATTTATATCTTTAAATGTCGGTTCTGTTTGCAGCAATGATATTTTAAGCTCAATGTCTTCCATTTGCACCAGCTTCCTTTTAAAAAAAAAAATCGGCTAAAAATCTTTATTTCGATTATATCACAAATTTTGCCTTATTTACTAAGAAGGAGCAATGTGATAGGATACTGATAGTATATGCCTTATCTTGAAAGGAGTACTTGCCATGCACTGTTTTAGACTATCATTATTGAAAAAGCCGCTGCTCGTTTTGCTTTCTTTTTCTATTTTCGCTTTAGGTTTTCCTTTTTCTGCCCTTGCCGCCACAGATGATGGGAAAAATTCTGCGGCTGTGCTCTGCTATCATCATATAGTTCCCGATGAAGAAGCAGCAGTAACAAAAAGCGAAGCTACGATTTCTGTTTCAGAATTTGAAGAACAGATGAGGTATCTTTACGACCACGGTTATTATACGGCTAGTTTAACCGATATAGAAAACTTTCTCTACTTTAATAAACAGCTGCCTGAACGCACTGTTTTAATTACATTCGACGACGGATATGAGTCTAATTATACATATGCTTACCCTATCTTGAGGAAATACGGCCTTCACGCAGTTATTTTTCTTATCGGGGGCGCGATAGAAACTCCATCTTCAGGGACAGCAAGCATACCAAAGCTTTCCCTTGATGAAATAAAGGAAATGTCAGAAAGCGGATTTATTGAATTTGGAAGCCACACATTTAACGCTCACTACCTGCTGGATAAAAAATCAGCCTTTGTAGAAATGAGCCTGGGTGAAATCACTAAAGATTTTGAAGACATGAAGGGTTTTTTTGACAAGGCAGGCGCTCCAAAGGTTTTGAGTATAGCTTATCCATATGGACAATATGATGACAAAATAGTTACTTCCGCGGTAGTTGAGGGGTATAAGCTGGGGTTCACCGTTACTTCCGGCTTTATATATCAGGATTCTTCTCCTATGACTTTAAATAGAATAATAGTTCCGCCGGGAATCGGTTTGGATAAATTCAAGACTTTAATTAACGATACATCCGAAGCCCTTCCTGAATACTATAACGGTTCCATTGTACTTTGTATAGATTCTGTCACCGCATATCTGGGAAAACAACCGGTTCCTTTAGATGCAGCTCCGACTTACGCGGACGGCAAACTGGTTGCGCCGCTTAATTTTTTCAAAGACGTGCTTAAATGGGATATTTTATGGGATAATAATACAAATAAGGTGGCAAGACGCATCACCACAAGGGAAGATGTATGGTTCCTGCTTCCGACTTATCTTTCAAGGGGACAGGTTATGGTGCCTGTAAGGGAGCTTGCAGAAAAAATGGGTCATCAGGTTATCTGGCATCAAAACGATAAAACGGTAGAAATAAAATGAGGTGTGAAGTATGAAAAACCAAAAACTTGCGCGTATCGATAAAATCCTTGCCGCCAGCGGCTATGGCAGCAGAAAAGATGTTAAAAAGTTAATAAAGGCAGGAGAGGTTTTGATAAACGGTAAGGTTGCAGGCGATGCAGGGGATTTAGTAGATCCCCAGGCAGACGAAATAACGGTATCAGGTGAACCGGTACTCTTTGAGGAGAATATATACATTATGATGAACAAGCCCTATGACGTAGTATCGTCCACTCGGGACGAATACGAAACAACAGTCATTGACTTGCTGGAAGGAGAGTACTTTCATAGGAAGTTGTTTCCCGTAGGAAGACTGGATAAAGATGCAGAGGGCCTTATATTTCTTACAGACGACGGCAAGTTAGCTCATCGGCTGCTGTCGCCAAAGCATCATGTGGCGAAAACATATTATGTGAAGGTTCGGGGAGCTTTAGATGAAGAAGATGTTAAGGCTTTTGCAGACGGCATAGAGCTTGAAGATTTTACCGCTCTTCCGGCAAAACTTGATATTTTAAAATCAGGTAGTATCTCCGAGGCCTATGTAACTATATATGAGGGTAAATTTCACCAAATAAAGCGCATGATGAAAACCCGGGGCAAAGAGGTTTTATACCTAAAGCGACTGTCTTTAGGGCCACTGAACCTTGATGAGGAATTGGAGCCCGGAATGTGGCGAAAACTTACGAAGGAAGAAATAGATTCGCTTAAGGAAATTTAAGGATAAGAGCGTAAAAATCTCCGGTAAAAGCATTTTAGCTTACTGCCGGAGATTTTTGTTCCTTCTAAAATAGAATTGATGAATTTATACTTTTTATGTCTTTACAGCCTGTAAGAATCATGGCTTGCTTTAGCTCATTTGCCATGGTTTCCAGCACCAACTGCACACCTTCGGCGGCGCCGCCAAAAGCACCGATGATGACAGGTCTTCCTACAAGCACTGCATCAGCGCCAAGGGCAAGGTATTTTAATACATCGGTGCCTGAGCGCACTCCTCCATCTGCAAGAATCGTAATCTTACCTTTCAACTTTCGGGCTATATCAGGAAGGACTTGGGCTGTGCCGGGGGTGCTGTCCAGTATCCGCCCGCCGTGGTTTGATACAACTATTGCAGCAGCGCCTGCTTCTTTGGCAAGTTCTGCTTCATCTGTTGTCATGATGCCCTTTACTATAAATGGCAGAGAAACCGATGAAATGATTTCTTTTAATTCATCTACGTTTTTAGGGCTTACCGGCTGGCCCATTAAAGCCATGGTTACAAGTCCTGCTCCGTCAATATCCATGCCTACCGCAGGTGCCTTTATTTTTTCGGCCTGTTTTGCCATTTCGATTATTTTTGGGTTTTCTCTAGGCTTTATAATCGGAATCCCATGGCCTTCGGCTTCTTGAATCGCTTCGATTCCGGATGTGTAAAATACGGGATTTCCTCCGTCGCCGCACATGCCAACAGTTCCGGCATTCTTACTCCCTGATATTACCATACGAATGTACTCCGCCTCCGGCACAGCTCCGCCCATATTGTATTCAGAGCCGGTTATAGGCGCTGATAAAATCGGCATTGAAAGGTCTATACCTAAGATGTTTGTAGAAATATCAGGATCCTTCGCATCGTGTATCGTCCTAAGATTAAGTTTTACATCGGCAAGAGCCTTAACATTTGCCGTAAAAGCTGAACCTGTGCCTATTCCGCCCATCCCGGGCACTTCGCCGGCGCATGCTATCCCATCGCAAGTTTTACATACCCTACAGTAGCCTTTCATCTTTTCTCGAGCCGCTTGTCTTATTTCTTTAAGATTCACTTTTATTGCCCCCAATTTATGTGTGATTAATATTATGCATATGTCAACTTATTTTACTTCGACATAAGGAGGCTATTTTCCTTCAAGTTCTTCTTGCCAGTGTTCAACTATTCCTTTTGGAGAATAGCAAAACAGCATTATCATGTCTTCGTTTGAGGTATTTTCCAGAAGATGGGTAGAATCGGAGTCAATGTAGATATAGTCTCCGGCTTTTATATCAGCGGTTTCATCATTTACGTGTATTTTGCCATTTCCCCTTAATATAACATATACTTCTTCTTGATGATGCAGGTGAAGGGGAACAGAACCTTGAGGGAAAATCGTCACATAACCCATTACAAAGCCTTCCGCCTCTATCGGAGCTCCGGGACCTACCATTACCCGAGTAAGCCTTCCTGCCGGAAACTTTGTGCCTGTAATATCAAAGATATTGTTTATCTTCACAGCAGCCGCCTCCCATATCTATTTTAAAACTTTCAAGCCTAATAGTTTTCCTACCTCTGTCAGTTGCCTTTCCCAGTTTCCAAAGGTTACAATCTGATGACACCCAAGAAGATTGTCGATGAAACTGCTCATGGAGTCCGGCTTTATTCGAAGCTGAGTTCGGCAGATAGGGGTAGGAGGTGTATCAAGAGTTATACCTGTGCTTACAGAAAGGGAGCTTAGATTATTTCCTATGCGGGTTATGGTTACGGGAACTCCTTCTTCTATGAGTGCCTCAGGACTTACGCCGATACCGCTTTCATGGTGATTTCTCAAGATATAAGGAAGGGGCTTGCCTTCTAAAAGAAGAGGCGAAGTACAGTGAGAAAGTCTTAAGACATCATTTTTTTCAAGCATCGGATTTGCCATCCAGGATGGTTTGTCCGTAAGGGCTTTCATCATAAAAAGCGTTACCGCAGAATCCATATCCCCTTCGCAAGCGCCGATGAAATCCCTGCTGTCGTTTAACATACTTAAAGCAATACAGCTTGTGGTGCCAAGATCCCTTAAAAGTGTAAAACATGCTATGGCTATGCCATCGCCGTTGTATTTGCGCACCAGCTGATAAATCGCTACTGCAAGTCTGGAAGCTGCAAGGATGTCTTGTTTTTTAGGCTCAATGATTTCTTTTGCGTTTTCTATCCATTTATTCGAAATTTGTTTTGCATCTTCATCTGTAATAGATTCATAAATCCTATATAATTCCTCTAAGGTAACGCCTATAAAATCCATGCCGGTTTTTTCTTTTATCTTCTCAAAGGATCGGCAGCTGCTTATAACCCAATCTTCTGTAACCCCTGCAAGAAGGATGACAGCTTTTTTCATCCGATCTGCAGTCTGTATTATCTGCAATAAATCAAGTATATCGGATATCTCAAGAGACAGTGCCACAGGTTTTCCCTGCCGCTTTATAACGCTGTAGACATCTGCCGCAGCCGGCGCTGCATTTGCTTCAAGAAGCCGATAGGCAGTTTCTTGATCCAGCAGTCCCGGTTCATAAGCCGCCAATATGCCGATGCCCTCGAAACTTTCAGCAGCCTTTATCATCCATGGTTGAACAGCGCCGCTTGCCGGCACAAAAAGCCCGAATCCCTTGTGTTTCTGATTTAAAAAATTTTCCAACTCAGAACCGCTAGTAATGCTTATATTTTCCACTATAAGTCCCGGATCGGTTTCGTGAAGAATTCCACTTATATTATTGGTGACGCTTGAAATCATTTTCTGCCTTTCCACATCATTTGGAAAGTAGCGGGGTTCTGTAAAAACTATGAGATGCAGCGGCAGACGGTATTTTAGTGCATACATTTTATCACTCCAAACAGGCTTTAATATATATTGCCATTTTCCCTATAGCTTCTCCAGACATTTTCAAAAAAGTCTTCATCCTTTGGAAGGGGTCGAACTTTTCGCCAGTTAAATTCACATTCTCCATTTTTGTATATTCCTTCCTGAACCATATCTCCGATAGTGCCGTCGTCTAGAGTAAATCTAAAGACATCAGGGAGGCTTTCATAAGGCTTTATACCGTCTTTGTCGGTATAAAGAGCTGAGCCTCGGCTTTTCCCACCGTATTTTATATAATCTTCCATGGCTCTCAAGTAAACATACTGGCTCAAAAGCATATCATAAAGGCGATAGGCCCTTGGAAGCTCTCTATAAGAAGAAATCTTTACAATCTCCTTGAAACTCTTAAGTTCGTTTTTTGTTTCTGCCGCAGCTTGAACAATTTCCTCCATGCTGCGTATAATTCCTCCAAATCGGCTCATCCGTTTTGCAGCCCTATTCCAAATTTCATTTACGGTATCGCTGTTTGAAAGAAGCTTACCGCCCAAGCCGATAGAGTCTGCAATAGCCGGCAATGCTTTCTTTATAAATTCCTCTATATACGGCGCATCGCCTTTCCGATTTGCTGCAATATACTGAGCCGCCCTGGTTGAACCTACCTGGCCGGCATTTAGCGCTGTGCCTCCCGGCCTATATACTCCGTGGCTTGCACTAACCTCTCCCACTGCAAAAAACCCTTCGATATTCGTCTGCCACCAATTATCAATCGAAAGCCCGCCGTTATTGTGCTGAGCGCATACGGCAACTTCTAAAGGCTCTTTTGCAAGGTCTACGCCTTTTCCCCTGTAAAACTCTACAGCGGGTTCGTTCATATGAAGAAGTCTGTCTATAGGTTTTCCGAAGGCTGCTCCGGCCTTTTCCAAGTAATCCCTTGCCTCCGGCGAAAGAGTGCTAAAATCTATATCGGCTCCTGCCGGATTTTGCCTAAAGTCGAGAAAAACCCTTCGCCCTTTAATGCAAGTTTCTATATACACTAAAATATCTATAATAGATGAACCGTCTTCTACCTTCCTTACATCAAAAGGCCATTGATAGCCTTTTAGAAACACCTTTGATAGCATGTCTGCTTTATCTGCAAAAAAGTCAAGCAAAAATTCTCTTTCATCGCCGCCATTTTTATCTTGTGAGATAAATCGCGGCAGTGCCTGCATATAAGTGCCTGATACATTCCACCTGGGCTTTACTGATGATATGCCATACTGCCACTCCGTAAGGTTTTTCCCCATGATGCCTGCTTCAAAGGCAATGCCTGATGCTCCTTTTTGGCTGAAGGGATAAACCGCATCTGCATACATGCCGGCAGGACCTCCTGTGGCATAAATAACATTTTTACAATTAAAAAGCACGTATCTTTTATCGGGGTCGTGAAGGTTCTGAAGGTCCAGGCATAAAAGGCCTAACAACTTATTTTTGTCAGTAAGGATTTTAATTACTTGCATCTTGTCAAAAATCCTGATATTTTTTTGCTTTACTGCCTTTTCAAGGCACTCTGTCATATATTTTGAGGTATAAGGACCTGCTGATGTGGCTCGCCTCTTTGGGTCATGATCTGTTTTGTAGCCGATATATTCCCCATATCTGTTGTGAGGAAAAGGAACCCCCAGCTCCGCCAGTTTCAAAAAGCACCTTGCGGAAAGCGCTGCCTCACAAAGGGCTATATCTCCATCTACGCATTGGCCGTTAAATAGGGTTTTTGCAAGGTCATATACCGAATCCGGCTCACTGCCTGCAAGGGTCAGCTTGTAATAGGTTTGTTTGTCAGAACCTGTATTGCGCGATGTGCCTGCTTTTAAGTTTTCTGTAATTATCGCAATATCGGTCTGGCCCAAAGAAAACAGCCTGTCTGCCGCATTAAGACCTGCAGCCCCTGTGCCGACCACCGCTGTATTAAGCGAATAAATTCTGATACCATGGCCGTTTGCCCTAATAGACGATTCCTTCATAACATTCCCTCGCTTTTTCACGCTTTACTTTTTTACAGCCTCTGGATATGAAATCCGCCATCCACATCAATATAGCTGCCGGTTGTGTATAAAAACTTGCCGGAGCAAAAGGCCGAAACCGCCTGTGCCACATCTTCCGGCAAGCCCCAGCGTTTAATCGGAAAAAGTCCCTGTTCAATAAGCTTATCGTATTTTTCTTTTGCCTGAGCAGTCATTTCCGTAGCTATAACGCCGGGCCTTACTTCATATACAAATACAGCCTCATCTGCCAGTCGATCGGCATATAGTTTTGTAAGCATTGAAACTCCCGCTTTAGAAATGCAGTATTCTCCTCTATTTGTAGAAGAAACCGTCGCAGAGCAGGAAGATATATTTACAATTATGCCTCTTTTGGATTCTACTATGTCTTGCTTTATCATCTGTTTTGCCACAAGCTGTGTCATAAACATAGTGCCCTTTGTATTTATTCCCACAACCCTGTCAAAGCTTTCTTCAGTCATCTCAAGAAGATCTCGGCGCACAGCAGGAGCCACGCCGGCATTGTTTACCAACACATCTATCCTTCCAAATTTTGAAACGGTTTCCTCTACACATCTTTGCCTGTCTTGGGGGCTGTCAATTCCGCCTTGAATATAAAGATAGTTAATGCCTTCCGCTAAAAGAATGTCAAGATTTGACTTATATGCCTCTTTGGGGCTTCTGCCCAGTATCACAACATCATATCCGTCTTTGCCCAGCTGATGGGCTATTGCAAAACCTATTCCACGGCCTCCGCCTGTAACAATCGCTGTTTTTGCCATACGCATACTCCTTTTGAATAAATTTATGGATTTAAAACAATCTTTATTGAATTTGAGTTTCTGTCCAGTGCTGTTTCAAGGGCCTGCTGTAAGTCTTCCAACTTGAATTTATGTGTTATGAGGCTTTTAAGGTCAATTTGCTGCGACATTTCAAGAGCTACCGGGAAATCCCAGCAATAGCCTTGAGACCCCTGGACTTTTATTTCGTGAGTTATGAAGCGGGATGCAGGAATGGTTATGTTTGGGTTTTCAAATATGCCGACAACTGTTGCAAGACCGTTTTTCCTAAGAGACATAAGGGCTTGATTAAATGTTGTTTCAAGACCTACACATTCAAAGGCCTTATCTATCCCGATTCCCGATGTTAAATCCTTCACGGCCTCTAATACATCTTCCCTGCCTGAATTTATGACATTTGTCGCTCCAAGTTTTAGAGCCATTTCCAAACGGCTTTTGGAAAGATCGGCAACTGTCACGCCGGTAGCTCCGTTTTTCCTGCAAAGGGCCGCAACCATCAATCCTATGGCTCCGGCACCGATTACAAGCACCTTTTCGCCCAGCTTTATATCCGCCCTGCGCACTGCGTGAACTGCAACGGATAATGGCTCTATCAATGCTCCTTCGTCATAGGAAAGATTTGGAGGCAATTTGTAGACGAAGGGTTCCCGAACCGTAATATAGTTTGCCATGGCTCCGTCTCCCATGCGGTAGGTAAAGCTGAGGTTTTCGCAGTAGCCGTAATTTCCCGTTCTGCAGGCAGCGCACTTTCCACATACAACTACAGGTTCTACTGTTACTTTGTCTCCAACTTTAATATTTTCCACATCTTCCCCTACGGCTATTACATCTCCTGAAAACTCGTGCCCTATAGTAACAGGCAGCGGCACAGTAGGGTGTTTGCCTTTAAATATATGCAGGTCGCTGCCGCAAATAGCGCTTGAGACGATTTTTATCAGCACCTTGTCTCCTTTAGGCTCTTCGACGCTGCGTGTTATAAAATCAACCTTGCCGGGTTCTACTACTCTTCCGATCTTATTTATTAGTTGCTCCATAGTGCATCCCTCTCTATTTTTTTGAGGCGTTTTTTCTTGCCTCATTATATAGCGGCAAATAAACCTGGCTGTCGCGCATAACGCAACCGGTGCGGCCATGGTCCCGCATTATCTGGGTGCATTTGCTGCAGGTAATACAGCACTTATTAGGCTCCATCCTGCCTTTTGTAAGGATATCCCTCGGCGCATCAGGATACGCAATAGCTTGGCGCCCTAACCCCATCATACCGCAGGCTCCCTCTAGAAGATTTGCGGCGCCTGCATAGGGTAAAAACCAGCGAAGCCAAGTATAGCCGCTGCCGATAACCGGAATATCTTTTGCCTCTCTTTGCACTTGGCGGGTAAGCTCAAATAACCGGGCAACGCTTTCAAGGGGATGCTCTTCCGGCATTTCTCCTCCTATGACAGGGGTATCAAAGGGCCTTGTTACATAAACTGCTTTGTAGTAAGGGTTCCCTGCTGAGCTTCCTAAAAGATTTACACCGCTTTCGATCATCTTTCGAACCAATTTTAAAGGCTCTGTCAAGTCAGGTTTCATGTAATTTTCCCTGTCTACGCCAAAACCATAAGGATAAGGATGGGCGTCAAATACATTGAACCTGGAAGCCACTATAAAATCATCGCCAACCTTTTCTCGAACGGCTTTTATTGTGTTTAGGATAAATCGGGTGCGGTTTTCGAAGGAGCCTCCGTATTTGCCCTCTCGCATATGGCTTGCGGCAAGTTCCGATAGTAAGTATCTGTGGCAGGATTTTATATCAACACCGTCAAATCCTGCCTCTTTTGCAAGGAGGGCGGATTCTACATATTTTTGGGTAAGATTGTCAAAGTACTCATCAGATAGAACCGGCGCATCAGGCGATAGGCCTACCGTAGGGTCCAGCATAGGATCGTGCTGAGGGATCATAGGCGCCGGAAGATCATCAGGTCTTGAGTATCTTCCCGAATGGGTAAGTTGGAGAATTTTGACCGGTCTGTGGCCTGCGCCATTTCCTTCTGCTGCTGCTCTATCGGTTTCTTTTACAAGTTCGGCAAATTCTTTAACATTATCTTTTGTAAGAAACATCTGAAGGGGATTCGCTCTGCCTTCATGGACTACCGCACAGGCTTCGAACCAGATAAGTCCCGCCCCTCCAGAGGCAAAGCGCCTGTACCGCCGCCTTACCAAATCCGATGGGCTGCCGTCTCTATTGCTGTCACAGCCTTCCATAGGTAATATTGCAATAGAGTTTGGCGCAGTAAGATGCCCGACTTTAACGGGTTTTGCCAGGGGCGACAGGTCTTCGCTAAGTTTTATATTAACTTCGAGTTCTTCAATCTTTCTTTTTAAGTCATCTATTGTCTTGAAATTAAATCTTTCAAAAGATGCCATAGTATTCCTCCTCTAATCCCAAAACATCGTTGCGCCTTTATGGGCCGATGTAGTGTTTTCTCTGTAAAGCTTCAGCCAACCTGAGGCAGGTTTTTGAACAGGCTTCCAAAGACTCTTTCTTTTTGTGAATTCCTCATCGGTTATTTCGGCTGTCAAAATTCGCTTTGTTATGTCTATATGAATGATGTCGCCATCATGTATTAGCGCAATATTCCCGCCGTCATAGGCTTCTGGAGACACATGGCCTATGGCAAGGCCGCCTGTCGCTCCTGAAAATCTGCCGTCAGTTACAAGGGCTATCTTGGTACCAAGACCCTTTCCCAGCACTGCTGCCATAAATGTCTCCATATGAGGCATTCCCGGCGATCCCTTTGGCCCTTCGTAGCGTATGATTACTACATTTCCCGGAACAATTTCATCTTTTAAAATCGCCTCCCAGGCTTCATCCTGGGAATTATATACCTTAGCAGGACCGGTAAATTCCCATGCGGCTTTATCTACTGCTGAAAACTTCACGATAGCGCTTTCAGTTGCTATATTGCCGGAAAGCACTGCAAGGCCGCCCTGCTCATATATTGGGCTTTTGACAGATTTTATTACATCCTTATTTAGATTTTTCGAAAGCTTTATCTTATCGGCTATAGTGCCGAACATGCCCTTTGCATCGGTATTTATCAAACCGCTTTCCGCAAGCTCTGCAAGAACGGCGCCAAGTCCTCCGGCAGCAGAAAAATCTGCCATAGTGTAGGTGGGATGATTTGGATAAATAGCGCTGATAACAGGAACCTTGCGGCTTATCTTATCAAAAAGCTCAGGAGTTATATCTATATGGGCCTGTCGCGCCATGGCAGGTATATGGAGGATTGAATTGGTAGACCCTCCTGTTGCCATCATGTATCTTACCACATTTTCAAAGTTTTCCTGTTTTATGATATCAAGAGGCCTTATTTCATCTTTTACAAGTTCTACGATTCTGTGGGCAGCGGCAAGCCCCATTGCGCGCCATTCCTCTGTCTGAGATTTCACGCTGGCATTGCCGTGGGGAGAAAGGCCTAAGATTTCAGCAGTAGCGCACATGGTATTGGCAGTTCCCATAAAGGGGCAAACGCCCGGAGTGGGGCATGCGTTTTTTACTATTTCTCTATAGTCTTTTTCTTCAATATCTCCTGCCACATATGCCGCATAAGCCTGCTTGGTATGTGTAAGAGTTATCATCTTTCCGTTATAACAACCGGGCTCCATAAAACCGCCGGTGAACATAACTGTAGGGATATTCACCCTAAGCGCACCCATAATCATACCCGGCACCACTTTGTCGCAGCTTCCTAGGAGTATCATCCCTTCCAGCATATTCACTTCTGCAACTGTTTCAACTTCCGATGAAACAAGGTCCCTTGCAGGAAGGGTGTATCGGTCTCCCGGTGTGTTTGAACAAATGCCGTCACATATTCCGCTTATGGGAAGCTCAAGTCCTAAGCCGCCTGCCGCATAAATTTCTTTTTTAATTTCAGGCACTATCTCCTTGAAGGGGTAATGCCCCGGATTCATTTCATTCCATGCATTGATGATGCCGATTATCGGCCGTCTTACATCTTCCTCGGATACGCCCATAGCAAAAAGCAGTGCATTTCGGTGATCCAGGGATTCTCTGTTCCATTTACGAATCATTCATCATTACCTCCAAAATTTTGCGTTAACCTCCAAGATATGCCTTTTTAACCTCCTCAGAATTTAGCAGTTCGCAGCCAGTGCCTGTAAGTTTTATCCTCCCGTTTTCTATAACATAGGCTCTATCGCATATATTCAACGCTTTTCGTGCATTTTGTTCAACTAGTAGGACTGTAACTCCGCTTTCGCGAATTTGCTCGATGAGATTATAAACTTGATTTACCACAAGAGGCGCAAGTCCGAGGGACGGCTCATCAAGAAGTATCAGCTTTGGATTTGACATAAGACCTCGGGCAATTGCCAGCATTTGCTGCTCACCGCCGGAAAGTGTGCCGGCGAATTGGTTTTTTCGGTCTTTTAAGATAGGAAAAAGTTCATAGTTCTTTCTTAAGTTTTCCTGAAGCTCTTTTCCGCTGAGCAAGTAGCCTCCTACCAGTAAGTTTTCTTCTACGGTAAGCCCTGAAAAAACTCGGCGTCCTTCAGGAACATGGACAACACCTTTTTTTACTACTTTATGAGGCACAGAAGGAAGAGGCTCGCCTAAAAACATTATTTTTCCGGAAACAGGCTTTAACTGACCGCTGATGCAGCGCAAAAGGGTAGTCTTTCCTGCTCCGTTGGATCCTATGATGCTTACTATCTGCCCCTGCTGCGCTTCAACGGTAACATCTTTTAATGCTTCAATGTATCCGTAACTTGCGCTTAAGTTTTCGACTTTTAGCATTCCGCATCCTCCTCTCCCAGATACGCCTCAATAACTTCCGGATTTGATCTGACTTCATCCGGCGTGCCTACCGCAATGGTCTTGCCAAAGTTTAAAACATAGATTTTATGGGAAATCCCCATAACAAGTTCCAATCTGTGCTCAATGAGTAAAACCGCAAAACCCAGCTCAGAGCACAGTCTGCCAATAAGTTCGGTCAGCTCTTTGACTTCTGTAGGGTTAAGGCCGGCTGCCGGTTCGTCTAAAAGCAGGACTTTCGGCTGGCAGGTAAGAGCGCGAGCGATTTCCAGGCGCCTTTGCAAGCCATATGGCAGGCTTTCCGGTTTTTCATTGGCATATTTTTTAAGTCCTACTACCTCAAGATTATGCTCGCAGATTTTGCGGCCGCGCTTTTCTTCGGCAAAGCGCCTGGGAGTAGGCAGCAAGCCATCAAAAATCGAGTAATTGGCTCTTGGATCAAAGGCACACATCACATTTTCCATAACATTTAGCCCTTTAAAAAGCCGGATGTTCTGAAATGTCCGAGAAATACCTTCTCTTGTTATCTGGTGCTGCTCCATATTCGTTATATCTTTTCCATCTAAAAAAACTTTGCCTTGATCTGCCCGGTAAATGCCGGATATGACATTAAAGGTGGTTGTCTTGCCTGCGCCATTGGGACCGATTATTCCTACGATATCTCCTTTATCCGCAGTTAGGGAGAAGTCTTGGATAGCTTTAACTCCGCCAAAACTTTTGCTGATATTTTGTACCTCAAGCAGCATTTTTCTTCTCCCTCCCTATTCCAAGGCTTTTTAATGAAAGTTCGTACTCGCCGAACAGGCCTGCAGGCTTAAAGTTGATTATGAGCAGCACTAAGATAGAATAGAACACAGTTCTGTATTCTGCCGCAAACCTGAGCATTTCAGGCAGGGCTGTAAGAATTGCTGTGCCGATTATGGAGCCGGTAAGACTGTTGACTCCTCCAAAAAATACCATGATGACCCATTCGGCGCTTTTCTTCCACCCGAAAATTCCGGGATCTACATATGTTGTATAAAAAGCATACAAAACACCGGCATAAGCGGTAACTGCAACGGAAAACAAAAATGCTATCATCTTTATTCTCGCCACATCTATACCCATGGCTTTTGCGGCAAGTTCGTCGCTTTTTGCGGCTATGCACTGTCTACCATATTTTGATGCTTTAAAATAGGCTACAAGGGCGATGCATACTGCTGCAGAGGCCACTGCCAGAGTAAATGTGGTCTTTTGAGGAATTCCGGAAAATCCTAAGGCTCCACCGGTTATAGACTGCATTTGATTCAAAAGTGCTGTTATGGCTTCGCCAAAGCCTAACGTGACAAGAGATATATAGTCGCGGCGAAGGCGAACGGTAGGCAGCCCCACAATATATCCCACAAGGACACTAAGCGCAATTGCTATTATTGCCGCCAGCGCAAAAGGAAGTCCTACTTTTACCACAAGAACACCGGAAATATAGGCGCCAATCGCCATAAATGCCGCTTGGCCCAAGGAAAACATGCCGGTAAGGCCTGTTAGAACATAAACGCCTGTAACAGCTATAACAGATATTAATGTGAAAGTCATTACTGAAAGATAAAATTCCATATATCCACCTCCTAAGCCTTTTCCTGCACGTTGGATCCGGCAATGCCCTGGGGCCTTACGAGTAGGAATACCAACATTATCAAGAATGAAAATACCGGAGCATATCCTGAACCTGCGAAGTTTATAAGGAGGGTTTCAGTAAGCCCTAAAAGCAGGGCGCCTGCAACTGCTCCAAAGACGCTGCCCAGTCCGCCGATAACCGATGCTATAAATCCTTTTACAACTAAATTTCCAAGCTGAGGATACAGGGTATAGTTAATTCCCAAAAACACACCTGCAAGGCCGGCTAGAGCACCTGAAAGGAAAAAAGCAAGTTGTATAATTCTTATCACATCTATACCCATCAGACCTGCTGTTTCCCTGTCAAAAGAGACGGAGCGGAGAGCGCGCCCGAATTTTGTCTTTTGGATAAAAAGCATTAGAAGCGCTAAAGCTGCACAAGATGAAATAAACATTATTAAATCTGATTTCGATATAACTATAGAGCCTAGTTTTACAACAGTTGTTTCAAAAAATCTGGGGTAATTGTAGAAGTTAGGACCTACCCAAATTGTTACAATACCTTCATATAAGGTGCCCAGTGTTATAGAAGATACGAAGAAATAAATCGGCGAAGTATTGCTAAGCGTTATTTTACGAAAGGCAACGAGTTCGCCAAGGCAGGATACTAAGCCGCCTGCCAGCATTGAAATTGCTACCACCAGCAGCAGTGAAGAGTTCACTGTTACAGCAAAAAAGTAGCCGATGAAGGCGCTGAGGGTCATTAGGGCGCCATGGGAAAAGTTGGAAAACTTTAAGATATTGAATATAAGTGAAAATCCCGTAGCGATAATTGCATAAACCGATCCCAGCGCCAGTCCGTTGATTATAATCTGTAAGGACATGGATCTTTCCTCCCGATTGCTCAATACCCCCCTATAAAGCAGGGGGGTATTGAAGTTTCATTTTAAAGCTTTATAATTATTCAGATGCCGAATAGCGTTTGAGCATAACAGGAGCTTGGTTTTTGATTTCATGCATAACCATTTCAAGACCCTTTGGCTGATGAGTTGCCGGATCAATTGTTATGGTTCCGGTTAAGCCTTCATAATTTGTAAGGTTCTCAATCGCATCCCTGATTGCTGCAGGATCGTCTCCGACTTTTTCGATTGTAGAGGCAATGATTTTCATAACATCATATCCTAAGAAGAATTTGTTTGTTGCATCATTGCCGGTTTTTTCCTTGTAAGCTGTGATAATATCTTGAATTTGAGGTTCGGTCTCAGTAATGTTGTTAATATAGATAACTCCATCTGCTTCTGGTCCGCAAAGCTTCGGGAAGGGCGGGCAAGCGTCAAGGCCGCAGATTAGCGGGCCGTTAAATCCTATTGCGCGAGCCTGCTGAACAATCAGTATAAGTTCCTGAGTATAGTTTGGTGCATATATCGCTTCAGCACCTGCGGATACCAGTTTATTCAGCATGGTTTTAAAGTCTTTGTCGTTTGGCTGGTAAGTTACTTCGCCAACGATTTGTCCTCCGTTTTCAACTGCAACTTTCTTAAAGGGTTCAACCAGTGATACTGAATAAGCATTTGACTGATTGTAGATGATACCTATTTTCTTTAAGCCTTTTTCTTTTACTGCAAACTGTGCCATGATAGCTGCCTGCTGCTTTGCAGAAGGCTGGAACAAGAACATGTTTTTGTAAGGTGTGCCGTCGTCTTTTATTGTCGCCCTGTCATCAATTGCAAAATGAAGCACCGGAATGTTGTACTGTTCAGATATTGGCGCTATGGCTATGCCGATATTTGCAACCGGAGGTCCGATTACGGCAGAGACTTTATCGGTAGTGCACATACGTTTAAATGCATTGATAGCTTCCTGGACATCAGCTTTGGTGTCATATGTTACTACTTTTATTTGGCGTCCGTTTACGCCGCCATTGGCATTAATTTCGTCAGCTGCCCATTTTGCTCCTTCCTCCACCATTTTTCCGAGAGTAGAAGTTACCCCTGTAATGTCTTGCAGACAGCCTATGACAATGTCGCCTTTGGCTTCTTCAGTTTCCGAAGTTCCGTTTTCGCCGGTTGTTCCCGACGGAGCTTCGGTTTTTGAGCCGCCACCGCAGGCAGTCACACTAAAGAGCAATAAAACTGCCAACAAAAGTGCTACTATTTTTTTCATTTTCTCTTTTTCCTCCTAAAAATTTATTTTTTATTATCAATCAGCCCCTTCAAGATGGCTGACTAATAAGCATAAATTGTTTATCTTGTGGATTTGCGTATTATAAGTTCTGAAGGCATAATCTCCACCATTGCACCTGAGGGATTGTCTTTGCTGCAGAGCTGAAGCACCTTGCTTGCCGCTCTGGCTCCTATATCGTAGAAAGGTTGAGATACGGTGGAAAGGGGCGGGTCTATCAGAGAACTGAATTCTAAGTTATCAAAGCCGATAACCGAAATGTCGTCAGGAACTCTGAGATTGTGGTCTTTTATAGCTCTTATAGCCCCAATTGCCCTAAGGTCAGTAGTTGCAAATACCGCATCAAACTCAATGTTTCTATTAAGTAAGCTGTTTACTGCATTATAGCCGTCAAGACTCCATTGAATACTATCAGAGTCATCGCCTGTTATAAGTTCGTATTCAATAGGTATGCCTGCATCAAGCAGTGCCTGTTTGTATCCGCTAAACCTGTCCCGGTAAAGAGCCAGCTGCTGGTTTCCTTTTACAATGGCGATTCGCCTGTGGCCGGTCTTTATAAGGAACGAAACTGCATCATATGCCGCTTGAAAATTGTCTATTACTATCATGTTGGCTTTTATGTCAAGTTTTCTGACTATAACTACCATAGGAAAGCCTTCTTGCTCCAGCTCTTCTAAGTGCTCGACCTTTTTTGCCGCAGGAGCGATTATAAGACCGTCCACCCATCTTTTGCGAAGTTTTTGTATGGATTCTTTTTCGATTTCTGTATCTTCGTCGGTATTACACAATATTACTGTATATCCGTATTTTCTTGCCACATCTTCCACGCCTCTTGCTATAACAGGATATATCGGGTTTCTTATGTTTGGTATAATAAGCCCTATGGTTTTTGTTTTTCCGTCCTTGAGGCCTTGAGCAAGAAAGTTCGGGCGGTAATTTAAACTTTTTACCGCTGCCATTACCTTTTCTTTTGTATCTTCAGCAACCACGTCGCTGCCGTTTAGAACTCTAGAAACAGTGCTGGGTGAAACTCCCGCTTTTTTTGCAACTTCTTTTATTGTTACCATCTGAACTCCCTTTCTTAAGACCTGTAATCAATTTACAGCAAATATTTGCTTTTATAGGATTGAAAACGTTTCCAAATTGTAGCCAATAATATCCAGGATTCTGAAGCTTAGGCATTGTGTTCGAAGTAGATGAATTCGAGTATTTACTTATATATCAAGGGATTAATAGAGTTCAAGAATTTTGCTGTAAATGAATTATCTTATGAAAACGTTTGTATTTATGTACATATTTCGACATGTTATTAGAAATTCCTGCTTGTTTTTTTAAAATGAGCAAAAAAATTTTTGGTATAAAAAAAGGAATGCTATATTTTTAAAGCAGCATTCCTTTAATGTTATTTTAGTGTCGTCTGTCGTTATCTTTGAACCCTTCCTGAGGCGTCTCCCTTTGCCAGGTTTTCAACTTCCTTTACTGTCACGTGATTGAAATCCCCTACGATGGTGTGTTTCAAGCAAGAAGCCGCTACGGCAAATTCTACTGCATCCTGGGGATTGTAGCCATTAAGTAAAGCATAAATCAAGCCGCCGCCGAAAGAATCGCCTCCGCCCACTCTGTCAACTATGTGCACTTTGTATTTTCTTGAAGCATAAAGTTCTTTTCCGTCGTAATAAAGAGCGGACCAACCGTTGTCTGATGCGGAGTAGCTTTCTCTCAGGGTTATTGCTACACCTTTCAGTGAGAATTTCTCCATAAGCTTCTGCGCCACATCTTTATAACCTTCCATACTCAGCTGTCCTTTGGTAATATCAGATTCAGCTGCCTGGATTCCGAAGACATCGGCAGCATCTTCTTCATTGCCTATGGAAATATCTACATACTGCATAAGTTCAGACATGACTATGCGCGCTTTCTCTCTTGACCATAGTTTCTTTCTATAGTTTAGGTCGCAGCTGACGGTAATTCCCATTTTGTTTGCGGTTTTTACTGCCTCCAAACATGCCGCTGCTACGTCATCTCCGAGAGCGGGGGTTATCCCTGTAAAGTGAAACCATTTTGCGCCATCGAGAATTTTCTCCCAGTCAAAATCTCCGGCCTTTGCTTCAGATATGGAAGAATGGCTGCGGTCGTAGACCACAAGAGATGGCCGCTGGGATGCGCCTATCTCGTTGAAATAAATCCCAAGGCGTTCTCCGCCCTTTACTATATAGTCAGTATGCACTCCATACCTTCTGAGATGATTTATAGCAGCCTGGCCGATGGGATTGTCCGGAACTTTTGTCACAAAATAAGCGTCTTCTCCGTAGTTTGCAAGGGATGTGGCAACATTAGCTTCACCACCTCCGTAAGTTACATCAAAGGAATCAGCTTGAACAAATCTCAGATAGTTAGGCGGTGTGAGTCGCAGCATTATTTCGCCAAAAGTTACAACTTTATTAGCCATTTGAATACCCTCCTAAAATATTTTAGTTATTTTCTTGCAGCCTTTACGGCTTCTACAAACTTGCGGGCTGTATCTTCAACTTCTGCGTAGTCGCCTTTTTTGGCGCCTTTAGTAAGTTCTCCGCCGACACCAACAGCCTGGCAGCCTGCTTTAATCCATTCGCCTGCGTTTTCTAGACTTACGCCGCCTGTTGGGATAAATGGAGCGTAAGGCAAGGGGCCTAACAGAGCTTTAATCATAGAAGGGCCAAATGCATTGCCGGGGAAGAATTTTACAAAGTCCGCGCCTGATTCCATAACTTCTACCACTTCTTTCACTGACATGGCACCAGGCATAGATACCACTTGATACCTGTTGCACATCTTTACTACATCGGGGTTAAAATAGGGACTTACTATAAATTCAGCGCCTGCTAACATAGCTGATCTTGCTGTCTCTGTATCCAAGACAGTCCCTGCTCCTATCAAGATTTCCTTGTTTGGATATGCCTTGGCAAGCTCACGGATTACATCCATGGCGCCGGGCACAGTCATGGTAATTTCAATAGACTCTACTCCGCCGGCCTTTACCGCTTCGGCAATTTTTAGCGCCTGGTCCGGAGACTCGGCTCTTACTACGGCAACAACGCCGCAGTCAATAATGCGTTTTATAACATCTAATTTTTTCATAAAAGATCCTCCTTGTTTCATGATTCGGTATACTGTTTCATTATATTATGTATTCTACATAAAAAGTCAAAATCCTTCTTTCTATAAAAATAAAATTTAAAAAAGAAAAAGGGACTCCGACACTATAATCTTTCAGTGTCAGAATCCCTTTTGTTTTTTAATTTAGAGAATCTTATTCCTCTTTTATTGCTTCCGCTGCACAGTTTTCCATAGCTTCTCTTGCATCGTCTTCTACATCTTCAGGCACTTCGTCTACTATTACCTGTGCTTTTCCATCATCATTCCAATCAAACACCGATGGGCAGGTATCAATACATAATCCACAACCAATGCAAAGATCTTGATCAACAGTTAGTTTCAATGGAAAGACCTCCTCTGCAATATTTTCTTTGTTTATTCTATCACAAATCACAGTTAATGCAAATACATTTTTATATAAATGAGGTGATAAAACAGCAGAACACAGCACAAACAGCACAGAGGGACGGTTCGAGACCACTGAAAAACTAGCCTTTTTTATCCTGGTTTCATCAAAAAATATCAAAAACCAAGATTTGCTCTGGAAAATATAGGTTTTTTAAAAAACAAAATAAAAAAAGAGGATACTATTGCTGCTA